>CAZFOA010000001.1:0-11974 GCA_964520205.1 uncultured Verrucomicrobiota bacterium
ATCGTGGTGGTGGACGACGACGTGGATGTGCACAACACGAGCGACGTCCTCTTTCGCCTCTGCGCCAACACCGACCCGCAACGTGACAGCATCTTCACCAAAGGCCCGGCCGACGTGCTCGACCATGCCACCAGCGAAATCGCGAGCGGCAGCAAACTCGGCATTGACGCGACGAAGAAACTCCCCGGCGAAGGCTTCAAGCGCCCCTGGCCACCGCTGATTCGGATGGATGAAAACGTCAGGAAGAAAGTGGACGCGTTGTTCGGAGGAAAACTGTAAAAGCGAAATCACTCGTCGCGCCGAAGCTTTGGCGTAGGCGGAAGATGGATGCGGCGGTGCGAAATAAAATCAACTCATTATTCGGAGGAAGCGTGAGATGAACGCCTACGCTGAGTCACTTAAGCTGCTAAACGAGCGAGGAACTAATCTCCTTCAAAAAATTCAGGTTAAGTATCCAAACGCTGTCAAACAATAGTCACCATCAAATTGCATTAGCCCCAACGGGGCTGTGTCCCAAAGCCCAGGGTTGCGAGGCACGAGCTACCCTGGGTCATCGTCCGCCAAGAATTACCAACCCCAACGGGGTTGTGGCCATTCCATTGCCGCCCATCGCTCGCGCCGGCAGGCGCAACCCCGTTGGGGTTGTTTCAATTTCGGAACGTTCACCCAAGGTAGGCGTTTCACGCCAACCTTGGGCTGAGCGGCGCAATCCCTTTGGGATTGGCAAACACTGCTCGGTTTAGGCATAACGGTGGCACGTATGCCGCAATCTTTATCGGCTGTTTATATTCATCTCGTTTTCTCCACCAAAGACCGCCGCCCGCTCCTGCGTGACAAGCCTGCGCGCGTGGCGCTCCATGCGTATCTCGGCGGCATTTTCAAACAACTCGATTGCCCACCCATCCTCGTCGGCGGTGTGGAAGACCATATCCATCTGCTCGCACGGCTCGCGCGCACGATCACGCAGGCGGAATGGGTGAAGGAATTGAAACGCATCTCGAACCTCTGGCTGAAGGGACGCGGTCGCGATTACGCCGACTTCGAGTGGCAAGGCGGCTACGCGGATTTTTCGGTCAGCCAATCGAATCTCGAACCGGTGAAGCAATACATCGCCGGACAGGAGGAGCATCACCGCAAGATCGCATTCCAGGACGAATTGCGGACGTTGTTGCGCCGGCATGAAATCGAATGGGATGAAAAGTATGTTTGGGATTGAGCCAGCCCCAACGGGGCTGTGTCCCAAAGCCCGGGGTTGCGAGGCACGAGCTACCCTGGGTCATCGTCCATCAAACCGCCCCAGCCCCGGCACGGCGCAAAACTTCTCAAGGTTATGCCCGGTTTGTCCGAAGAATATAGGGCTCGACACTCCTTGAGCAGAGGTTTTTGCGAACCACCGCCGGCATCGGGAATAGGGACTGTGAAAGAGAACGAAACATCCTCCTGGTTGACTGAATTCGACGCGTCGGAAGTGTTGAATTCACTGCCCGACGGCGTTTATATCACCGATCGCGATCGGAAAATCCTTTTCTGGAATCGCGCGGCGGAGCGCATCACCGGATGGGAGAAAGCGGAGGTGGTGAACCGGACGTGTTTTGACAACGTGCTGGTTCATGTGGACAAGGATGGACATCCGTTGTGCGGGCACGAGCAATGCCCGCTGCACCGCAGCATCGTGACCAATCAGCCGAGCACGGAGGCCGTGCTGGTGTTCGCCCAGGCCAAATCGGGGGGCCGCACGCCGGTCGAGGTGTCGGTCGCGCCGATTTGCAATCGCGCCGGCGAGGTCGTGGGCGGCATCGAGATGTTCCGGGATCTCACGGATTCGATGCAGGATCAATTGCGGGCGAAGAAGATCCAGGAAATCGCCATGCGCTGCGAGCTGCTGCGCGATGAGCGTGTCAGTGTCGAGGCGCGATATTTGCCGCGCGACCTGGTGGGGGGAGATTTCTATCGAATCGAACGATTTGGCGCGACGCGTTACGCGCTGCTTTTGGTGGATGCGATGGGGCACGGCATGTCCGCGGCGCTTTGCACGATGCTGCTGCGATCGTTATGGGATGATCATCGCACTGAGCTGAAGCTGCCTTCGCGTTTCATGCAGGTGGTGAACAAGGGGGTGCGTTCGGTGATGGACGACGCCGGGTATTTCGGCACGGGCGTATGTGTGGACTATGATGCGGTCACGGGGAAAATGCGCTGCGTCCTCGCCGGCCACTCTGCACAACTCTTGTTCCGCGCCGGTGGAGAGGTTGAATCGGTGGGCGGCAAGAACGCGGCGTTGGGGATATTTCCGGACGTGCATTACGAGGAAACGATTCTGCGGCTTGAGCCGGGAGACACCCTGCTGCTGTTCACGGACGGAGCCACCGAACTGTCCGGTCTCGAACAACAAGATCTCGGCGCCGAGGGATTGAAACGGCTGGTGCGCGAGCAAATCAACGGGGCCGGCGGTGCCGACTTCAGTCTCGAAAAGCTCGAGGAACAACTCCTCCGCTTCAGCAACCAGATTCACCTGTCCGACGACCTGACCCTGGTTAAACTTCGCCGGCTTCGTTGATTCGCCGGGCGCCAGGCGGGCCGAGGATTGAAGGAGCGTCCTCCATCATCGGAATTCGGCGTGAAGGGGTGAAGGAATCGGACCGATATTTTTACTTGTCGTCGGGCGCTCCGCGCCGCAACATTCGGGCAGGAACAAACTCATAAAACATGTGAAGACCAGTATGCATAATTCAAATTACTTGGTGCGCAGGTTGGTGGGCTCATTTTTTTGGGCCGTCGTTGCTTCTATGATTGTCGGTTGCCAGTCGGGCAAAAACCAGTGTTGTGACAAGAAGACAACCGGAGCGCCGGTTGCGATGGCAGCCACCAACGTGCCCGCGGCCGCACCCGCTCCGGCACCGGCACCAGCTCCGGCGCCAGTTGTTGCTCCCGCTCCCGCTCCTGCGGCCCCCGCGGCCGAGATGGCACCCACCAACGCGGCTCCGACACCGGCGGCAACTCCCGCCTCCCCGGCCGGCCAGGCGGCGATACGCATTCGCGCGGGTGCGAGCGATCCCTATACTGACTCCGACGGCAACGTCTGGCTCGCCGACCAGGGTTTTGAAGGCGGATCAACCACCGACCGGTCCAGCGACATGGCGATTGCCAACACCAAGGATCCTTCCATTTACCGCTCCGAGCGCTATGATGTGACGTCGTTTTCCTATGCGTTGCCCAACGGCAAGTATGTGGTGAAACTGCACTTTGCCGAGACCTACGAGGGAATTACCGGTCCGGGACAGCGCGTCTTTTCCTTCAACGTCGCGGGCCAGGAGTTCAAAGATTTCGACGTGTGGGCAAAGTCCGGCGGCTCGCAGCGCGCCTACATCGAGACCGTCAATGTGGATATTTCCACGGGCAAGCTCGAAATTAACTTCACCAGCAATCTGCAAAGCCCGGAGATTAACGGCATTGAAATTATTCCGGCTCCCTGACCTCGGATAACCGGCTTCGCCTTGTTTGACAGCGTGCGGTGCGGTCTTGCGGTTCGTCGCAAGCTCGCAAGCTCTTTGTCTGCAGACATAAAAACGCGCCGCTTTCGCCAACATTGACGGGCTTTCCAAAGTTGGAATTCTCCGCTGCGGCCGAATCGGGCGCCAGGCTCCGAAGGGCGGGAGGCGGACCGGAAACCGCACCGATCAACCTCAATGGATTCGCGACATCTGCCGGCTTGCTTTTGCGCGGGCACACGGGAAAAATCGGCTCGGTGAAACGACGCCGCGGTGCCGCAGAAGTCCGTTGTGATGACCCAAACCCAAACGTTGAACCGGCCGGGATGCTCCTCCGCCGGCCGTCTGATGCTCTCCAACATTGGCCGGATCGGCGACTCAATCCTCTGTAATTCCATCCTCGACTCGGCTTTTCGGACCTATGGGACGGTGGATTATCTTTGCGGCCGGCACAATGCCGAGATCTTCCGCTCTGAATCGAGGCTGAACCAGGTGGTGGTGTACCGCAACTCGCTGGCCGGATTCGTCCTGCTCTGCAAGTCGGTCCTGAGTCATCGTTACGATGGATTTATCGACCTGAAATGTCATGACAGCACCACGAGCCTGATCTTGGCGCAGCTGTTTCGCAGCCGGGTCAAGACGGGTTGCAATCGCGACCGTTTCCGGCCTTTTCATCGGGATGCGGGGAGTATCTGTGCTTTGGCCGTGCATAAGGTGGAGAAGATACGACGGATCGGCGAGTTGGCGGGGTTGACAGCGGGCGAATACAAGCCATCGCTGGCTTTGTCGCCGAATTCCACCGATTGGTTCCGGCGGAGCTACGCTTGGGAACAGCCGTTTGTTTTGCTCAACCTTTCCGCCACCCATTCCGATCGCATGTGGCCGGTGGAAAACTGGGCGCGTTACGTGCGCGGATGTGGTTTGGACCCTAAATCGATTTTGGTCAACGGGCTGCCCCGGGATCAGGAGATGGTTCGTCAACTCTGTCGCGAACTGCCGGGAGCCGTGCCTTTTCAACCCAGACACTTTATGGATGTGGCGGCTGCCGTGGCCGGCGCGCGGTTGGTGCTGACGGGCGATACCGGTGTCGTCCATGCCTGCAGCGCGCTGGACAAACCGATCGTGGCCTTGTTTTGCGCCAGCAGTTACGCAGTCGAAAACGGACCGCTATCAACCCGGCGGCTGATGATCCGGCCGCAGCACGGCCGCAGCGTGCCGGACATTGATCCCGAGCAGGCAATTGCGGAAACACAGCGACACGGCTTGCCGTGACCGCGGCAGGCCCCGATCCTGCCGGCGAAGAGCTTTTTTTTGCGGGCGACGAGTTGAATTCCGCGCGCGAGCTGATCGAAGTTGTGGTCCATCCAGGTTGCTCATATGTTTGCGGCCTGTGGACCGTCAATCGCTGTATCAGAATGACCTGGCCTACATCCATCACGTCGGCTTCGGCCGCTTTTCGCTCCAAGCCGCGCCGGAGTTGCTCCAGATCCTGCGTCGGCGCGGAATCGAGGGTGGGACTCTGGTGGACCTTGGCTGCGGCAATGGTTTGTGGGCCGGGGCAGCCGGCCGCGCCGGGTTCACGGTGATTGGCGTGGACCGTTCCCCGGCCATGATCCGGCTGGCCCGGGGCGTGGCGCCCAGCGCGCGCTTTCATTGCGCCTCACTCCATGACTTTGAACTGCCCCCGTGCGAAGCGGTCACCGCGATTGGCGAGGGGCTGAACTATTTGTGGCCGGATGAATCAGGTGTCCGGCCACTCGCCCGGCTGTTCAGGCGCGTCGCCCGGGTGCTGCGTCCTGGCGGATTGTTCATCGGCGACGTCATGCTGAGCGAAGGCAAGCCGATAAACCATCGCGACTGGAGGAGCGGGAAGGACTGGGTCGTGTTGACTGAAGTGGTGGAACAACCCGCCCAACGGCTTCTCGTCCGCCGCATCATCACCTTTCGGAAGATCGGGGCGAAATGGCGCCGCGGCGAGGAGATCCACCGGATTCGACTGTTTGGACGCGCGGAGATTCAGCAGGCCCTTCTTGATGCGGGTTTCTCGGTGCGGCTGGCGCGGCGTTACGGTGCCATGACTTTGCTGCGGCGCCGGATGTCGTTTGTTGCCCGGAAACCTCGATGAGGCACACCGCACAATTCCAAGGCGGATCCGGAGCCGGCTAGTTGCCTTCCAATCGGAAGAAGAGCGCCGGCAGGTTTTGAATGTTCAGCGAAACATTGACCGGTTGATTCGTTCCCGAAACCACCGTTGTCCAGGTGCGCAAATCCAGTGATTGCTTCAAGGTCCATCGATCCGGTATGGGGCCGCTGCCGGTTATGGAGACGGAAACGGGCATCCCATTCGTTGGGATCACATGAATGTCGAGGCGGACGTCGGGCATTCTCCAGGACAACTCCTGCGAGGGCAGACTTTCCAGGCCCGAACTGTTGCTGGCGGTTATCACAAAGAAATAAGTCGTCCCTTCCTGCAGACCGGGAATCGAGGCATTGGTCACCGCGCTCACGGGAATCCGGGTGGAATAATTACCGCAGGCGGTGCCGCAGTACAGGCAGTAGCCGGTAACGTCAGGGTCCTGGCTGGGGTCCCACGCCAGCATTACACTCTGCGCTCCGAAAGCCGGAAGTTGCAGAAGAGCGGCAACACCGGCGGAAAAAACCGCTAAAAAAACGGCGGAACGGATCGTTCCAATGCTATCGACACTGTTCTTCAACACACTCGACTCATCTTTCTGTGCCCCGACCGTGACGTCTCACCGTCATCGCCCATCTCATCGGCAATGGAAGCGGAAAGGGCTTAACCTCTTTTGGCAATTCGTTGGCGGAAATTGTGTAGACTCCGCGTGACGCGATGCGGTTCGTGCCAGGCGACGGCGTTTGGCCCCGAGCCCGCATGAGTGCTTTGGAGAAAAGCCGGGGGGAGAATTTGGCGGACAACAAAGGTTTTTTTTCGAGCCGTTCTGATCCGCGAAACCCGAAGCAAACACCGGGGCACGGGCTGCTTCAACCTCCCCGCGCCACCTCTCGTGGATTGGGACCCACGCCGCGGCGGAGCGCCTGACGGCCGTTTCAAACCAAGACAACTCCGTCCACCTTATGGACAGGCACCCTGTGCTCGGCGGCGGCGGAGCCCCGGGGCCTCGGCTCGCGTTTGCCTGCCGCACCGGAGTTGTCGGGGATGCGCCAACCGCGAGTTCGGGTCGGGCAATGCGGGTAATTGAAGTCAATTTCAGTTTTTCGCGAAATCACCGCGGCGGAATGCAAATGGGGGAGACAAGGCTCCATCAATCCGGCGCTACGTAAAACTTCGGATTGGGCCGGGAAGGCACGATTTCTGCAAAGCAGCGGGGCGTATGGCTTCATTTGATTCGTTCCCCGGCGAGGTGGAAGTGAAACTGGATGGGACACCGATCCTGGTGCCGTCCGAGCGGCGTTCTTTCAATGCGATCTATTCCTATTTGGAATCGGTGGCGCTGCAGCAACAGCGGATTCTCTGCTGGATCAGCGTCGATGGTGAATCGGTGAATCTGACCCAACCGAAGCCTCCGATGAATCACTTTGTCCAGGTGGAAGGTGAAACGATGGGATTGAACGAGGTTCCGGCTCAACTCATCAAGGCGGCCCTGCTCCAGACCGCTGCCGTCCGCTCGCGCATCCAATCGGCGGTGGAACGGGTGTTGATCAACGACAGCCGGCGCGGGCGCGAACTTTGGTGGACCCTGGCCATTGCGCTCAAGGAACCTCTGTTGACGTTGAGTTTGCTGCCGGAAACCATCTGTGGTCCCAGCAACGGCCGCGCTTCGCTGATGCAACTGCGGAAATGGCAGCTCCAACAACTGGGCTGTGTCATCAAGGATGTGGATGCGGCCTGCTGCGCCGAAGATTCCGCTGCGCTGGCTGACGCCCTGGAAAAGCGCGCGTTGCCGTGGCTGGACAAACTGCACGAGTCGCTCGAGTTGTGGCAGGAAGCCATTTTGTCCACACCGCAGCCGGAGACCTGTCACGAAAAATGATGGGGCGACTCCCGCCGGTGTTCATTCCCGGGCGGTCCGCGAGTTCGACCGGGTTCCGATTTATTTCGAGGACACGAAGACTTTTCTGATCGAGAGAAACAAAGCCAATCCTCCGTACGCTTTCCGTTGCCTGCTCAAACCGTGGCCGGAGGGCCGGCACACGGGTTCCAGGCTGTTTCATGGTTACGACTGAAATGAATCGTTCCGCGGCGATTTCGCCGAAATTGCGCCGGTTAACCGAGAGCTACCGGCCACCGCGGCGGCCCAGTTGAGCCGACAGATAGCCGTATCCCATCCCCAGAATCAGGCCGGCGCCGTGCGCTCCGTTTGCGACCGGGCCAATCCAACCGGTCAAACACAAAAAGAACCAGACGATCATCAGCACCACATTCTGGCGATCTATAAACAAGCCCGATCCGGGATCGAACTTGCCCCGAAGCCAGATGTAGCCGAACAAACCGTAGATCACTCCGGACATGCCGCCGAACTCCGGGCCAAACAATCGGTACTGTGCCAGGTTCGATCCGATGGCCAGCCCGAGTGTGAGCAGCGCAAAGTGAGTGTGTCCCTGCCGGCCTTCGATCATGCTCCCGAGCTGGAACAGCCACATCATATTAAACAGCAAATGCACCGGCCCAAAGTGGATCAGCACGGGAGTGAACAACCGCCACACCTCGCCGGCGCGGACTTCCGGCAAAAAACCGGCGGCTTCAGGCCCCGGATAACTGATGAACAGATGGCGCAGCAGCTCATTGTTGCGGCCCAGGCTTGAACCGAGTCCCACGACCACACAGGCCACAATCAGCAGGCAGGTCAGGGTCCCGGCGCCGAAAGTTCGGGTGCCGGGGAAAAGCTGGCGGGCGGTGATAAAACGCTTCTGATACGCCGCATTGTCCCGGGCCTCATCCGCGCGCCGTTGCTCCGCATGCGCGGCGCCCCGGGCGAACTCCGGCGCGGCCGGATCTCGCCGAAAACGCTCGAGCATTCCCCGCGCGGCTTCCGTTTGTCCTTCGTCGGCAACCCAGACCATCCACGAGGCATCCGTATCCGCTTCCACCTCGTTCCGGATCCCCTGGGCATACAGATAATCGCCGAACAACCGCGCTTGCGCCGCCTGGGGCAGATTTCCAATATGCCGCATGATGATCCTGTCAGAGGGCTGATGCCTTCGGATTCCGTGACTTGGTTTTCCGGTAGCCGGCTCCCGTCGTTTTACCCATGGCGGGCGTTGCGGGTTTCCCTTCGAGGGCGTGTTTCAGTTCGCGAATCTGGTCCCGCAACAACGCGGCTTTTTCAAATTCCAGGCGGTTGGCCGCCGTCAACATCTCCTCCTCAAGTTCGCGAATCGTTTCGCTGATGTCCAGGTCCACACCGGATTCACTCAAAAAAGCCTCGGCTTTCTGCGCCGTCTCCTGATGCGAGGACAGGCTTTCCTCGACCGCTCGGCTGACGCTGCGCGGGGTGATGTGGTGTTCCTGATTGTAGGCCAACTGCCTTTGGCGACGGTAGTCGGATACCGCGAGAAATTTCTGAATGCTTTGCGTCATCACCTCGGCGTAAAGAATCACTTCGCCGTGCAAATGGCGCGCCGCGCGGCCGGCGGTTTGAGTCAGGCTCGTGGCGCTGCGCAAATAGCCTTCCTTGTCGGCATCCAGAATCGCGACGAGCGACACTTCCGGCAAATCCAGCCCTTCACGCAGCAGGTTGATGCCGACGAGCACGTCGAATTCGCCTTTGCGCAGGGAGCGTAAAATCTCCACGCGTTCAATCGCGTCGATTTCGCTGTGGAGATATTGGACGCTGATGCCGATGTCGCGCAGGTAATCGGTAAGCTCCTCCGCGGTGCGTTTCGTCAGCGTGGTCACGAGCACGCGTTCCTTGGCGTCGGCGCGCTTGCGGCATTCGTTGATGAGATCGTCGATCTGGCCGGCCAGCGGTTTGACCGTCACCTTCGGATCAATGAGACCGGTCGGGCGCACGATTTGCTCGACCACCTGCCCCTGGGACCATTCCAGCTCCCTCGGTCCCGGCGTGGCGCTGGCGTAAATCGTCTGATTCTGCATCGATTGGAACTCCTCAAAACTCAGCGGCCGGTTGTCCAGCGCGCTGGGCAAACGAAATCCATGCTCGACCAGCACCGTCTTCCGCGAGCGATCGCCCGCGTGCATGCCGCCAATCTGCGGCACCGTCGCGTGCGATTCGTCAATGACCAGGAGATAATCTTTCGGAAAGAAATCGAACAAAGTATAGGGTCGTGAACCGGGCGGGCGGGCGGCCAGATGGCGCGAATAATTCTCAATGCCCGAGCAGAAGCCCATTTCTTCCATCATTTCCAGGTCGTATTCGGTGCGCATTTTGATGCGCTGGGCTTCGAGCAGCTTGCCCTGCTTCTCAAACCAGGCAATCCGGTCGTTGAGTTCCTCGCGAATGCCCAGCAGCGCCGGGCGCAGCTTCTCCGCGGGTGCCACGAATTGTTTCGCCGGAAAAATCCAGACGGTCTGAAGCGTCTCGGTTTTTTCGCCCGTCAACGGTTCGAAGCGGGTGAGCCGCTCGATTTCATCGCCAAAGAATTCAACGCGCAACGCGTCTTCACGACCCGCGGGTCGAAGCTCGACCGTGTCGCCGCGCACACGGAACTCCCCGCGCATGAATTCAATGTCGTTCCGGTTGTATTGCAGCTCCACCAGCCGCCGCAGGAAATGGTCGCGCGTCATTTCCTCGCCCACGCGGACCGGAATCACCATCGCCTCGTAATCCTCCTTGCTGCCGATGCCGTAAATGCACGAGACACTGGCCACGACGATGACATCCCGGCGCGAAAACAGCGAACTCATCGTGGACAGGCGCAATCGCTCGATCTCTTCGTTGATGCTGGAATCTTTTTCGATGAACGTGTCGGTGCGCGGGATATACGCTTCCGGCTGGTAATAATCGAAGTAGCTGACGAAATACTCGACGGCGTTGTTGGGAAAAAATCCTTTAAACTCGGCGTAGAGCTGGGCCGCGAGCGTCTTGTTGTGCGAAATGACCAGCGTCGGCCGGTTCACATGGCTGATCACGCTGGCGATCGAAAACGTCTTGCCCGACCCGGTCACGCCGAGCAGCGTCTGATGTTTCACCCCGGACAACAAGCCTTCCGTCAGCTTCGCAATTGCTTGCGGCTGATCTCCCGCCGGCGCGTACGGTGCCACCAGTTGAAAGGCCACGCGGTAACGCTATGCGGCATCGGCCTGGACGTCAACCGGACCCGGAAGCCGGCCGCTCAACGCTCCGCCAGCTGGTTCAGCTTTTTCAGCGCCTGCCCGCCGTCGATCAGGCCGGCGGCCAGATCCCAGCCTTCCATCAGCGATCGGGACCGATCGGCGACGAACAACGCCGCCGCCGCATTCAATAGTATCACATCGCGTTTCGGCCCGCGTTCTTCCCCTTCCAAAAGCCGGCGCACCAAAGCCGCGTTCGTCTGAAGGTCGCCGCCCGCCAGATCAGCCAAAGTGGCGGGTTGCAGCGGGAAAGCGTCGTTGGCCAGCACCGAACCGGTCCGGCCGCGTTCCTGATAGAATTCGGCAATCGTCGTTTCACCCAGCGTGGAAAGTTCATCCAAATAACTGTCCGCAGCCGCAGAACCCGCAACCGGCAACCGGCTGCCTGGAACTTTCCCCGCCACCACCATGGCGCGCCGGACGCCCAGCGATTGCAACACCCGGGCGAGGGGTTCGCACAGTTCCGGACGGGGCACGCCGACCAGCAGCGCGCTGGGCCGGGCCGGGTTCAGCAGCGGACCGAGAAAGTTGAAGATGGTGCGCTGGCCGCGCTCGGCGCAAAGTTTGCGCGCCGGCCCGATATGCTTGAAGGCGGGATGATAATTCGGCGCGAAAAAGAAGGCGAAGCCCCGTTCGCGCAGCGATTGCGCCGCCTCGGCCGGCGGCAGGTCGATCCGAACCCCGAGCGCTTCGAGCACGTCCGCGCTGCCGACCCGCGAGGTCACCGCGCGGTTCCCGTGTTTGGCCACCGCCACCCCGGCGGCCGCGCAGACAATCGCCACCGTGGTGGAAATGTTGAACGTGTTCATCCGGTCGCCGCCGGTGCCAACCACGTCGAGGATTTCGCCCCGGCGCGTTTCCTCGTCGAGCGGCGGAGGGATGGATTTTTCGCGCAACGCCCGGGCAAAGGCGGCGATCTCTTCGACGGTCTCGCCCTTCCGGGCCAGTGCCGACAGAAAATCCGCTTTGGCCGCCGGCGCGACGTTTCCCGCCGTCAATTGCTCCACCGCGAGATAAACCTGTTCGATGGAAAGAGGCTTCGCCGCGGCAAGTTCCTGCGTCAGTTTTTCCAGCACGCCCGGATTCTAAAGTCCCAAGTCCAAAGTCCCAAGTCCAAAGTCCAGAGTCCCAAGTCCAAAGTCCAGAGTCCCAAGTCCAAAGTCCAAAGTCCAAAGCAGGGGGCCCGGGCCGTTTTTTCGGGGCCTCGGGATAT
>CAZFOA010000001.1:12074-34588 GCA_964520205.1 uncultured Verrucomicrobiota bacterium
AAGTCCAAAGTCCAAAGCAGGGGGCCCGGGCCGTTTTTTCGGGGCCTCGGGATATTTGATTGAATGCCGGACAGACATGGACAATCATCAGGAACTAAGTAACCTTCCGGTTACAGATTGGGTCTGAATCCGGGGGCGGTGGCTTTCGAGAGATAATTTTATGGCACACAACAGCAGTTTTCGCTGGCGGAAATGGACGATCATTCTGGTGTCGGCGGTCGCTTTGGTGGTCGGCGGCATCTGGTATTTCGCCGGCCGGAACGGTTCCGCTCTCCAATATCAGGCCGCGCCGGTCGCTCGTGACGATCTCGTCCAGGTGGTGACCGCGACCGGCGGCCTGGACCCCGTCGTCAACGTGCAGGTCGGCAGCCAGATTTCGGGGATCATCAAGAAGATGTACGTGGACTACAATTCCGTGGTGAAATCCAACCAGGTAATCGCGGAAATTGATCCTTCAACCTTTCGGGTCAACGTGCTCAAGGCCGAAGCCGACCTGGCCAACGCCAAAGCCACGCTCGAACTCAGCCAGATTCAGGCTCGCCGCGCGGATTCCCTGTTCGAGAGCAAATTGATATCGGCCTCGGACCATGATACCGCCATCGCCCAACTGCATCAGTCCGAGGCGCAGGTGCAATCCGACGAGGCAACCCTGAGCAATGCCAAGGTGCAACTGTCCTATTGCACCATTCTGGCCCCGGTGGACGGAGTGGTCATCTCGCGAAACGTGGACGTCGGCCAGACCGTCGCCGCAAGTTTTAATACACCGACCCTGTTCGTGATCGCCAACGACTTGACCAAGATGCAGATCGATGCGCTGGTTTCCGAAGCCGACATCGGCGGCCTGGCGGTCAAACAGAATGTCAACTTCACCGTGGACGCCTATCCCTATCGCACGTTCCACGGCCTGGTCAGCCAAATCCGTTACGGGCCGGTGACCAACCAAAATGTCGTCAGCTACGATGCGGTGGTGGAGGTCAACAACGACGACATGAAACTTCTGCCCGGCATGACCGCAAGTGTTTCCATCATTACGGCGCAGCGGGAAAACGTGCTGAAAATACCGAACGCCGCGCTGCGGTTCCGACCGGCCGATGCCGCAGCTCCGGACACCCGTACCAACGCGGCGCCGCGGAGTTCGGTGGAAAGCGCCCGTGCCGGTACGGAAGGCGGCGCCGCCGGCGGCCGTCGCGGGTCCGGCAACGGCCAGGCGGGTTCCCGGCCGGACCGGCCCATCTCCCGGACCGTTTACGTTTTGGATTCCACAAAAGACCCCGATCACCCGGTGTTGACGCCGGTTAAAATCCGGACCGGGATCAACGACGGCATCAGCACCGAAGTGCTCGATGGTTTAAAGGAAGGCGACCAGGTGGTTACCGGCTCTTTGACGCTGGGTTCGAGTGCGGCAGCGCGCACGGCCAATCCGTTTGGCGGCGGCCGCAGATTTTAGCCCGAATGCCGCGCGTGTTGAAAACTCATTGCGAGCCGCTACGTTGATGTGCCATGCCACCAAAGAATGGGAACGCGCCAGCCGAGATCGTCGCGGTGCCGGAGGAAATCACGGGCCAGCCGCGCCGCATCATTTGGGGGGACTTGCTCTGGCGCCAAACGTTTTCAGCGCTCCACCATCGGAATTTTCGCCTCTTCTTCGGCGGCCAGTTGATTTCGTTGATCGGCACGTGGATGCAGAACACGGCCCAGGGCTGGCTGGTGTATCAGCTTACCGGCTCGAAAATGGTGCTGGGCGCCGTGGCGGCCGTCGGTTCGGCGCCGATGCTGATCTTCTCCATCTGGGGCGGGTCGGTGGCGGACCGTCGCTCCAAACGCACCATCGTGCTGTGGACACAGACGGGCCAGATGCTGGTTGCCTTTGTCTTTGCGGCGCTGGTGTGGAGCGGGCGCATCCAGACCTGGCACATTCTGGTGCTCGCGGCGCTGGGGGGGCTGGCCATGGCCTTCGATATGCCGGCGCGCCAGGCGTTCATGGTCGAGATGACGAGCCGCGAAGATCTGGTGAACGCCATCTCGTTGAACAGTTCGATCGTGAATGGCGCGCGCGTGGTGGGACCGTCCGTGGCGGGTTTCATCATGGCCCAGGCGGGGATCGCGACGTGCTTTTTGCTGAATGGAGTCAGTTTCCTTGCGGTGATCGCCAGTTTGTGGATGATGCGGCTGCCGCCCTTCATCCAGCCCAAGAGAACCCATTCCGCCTGGGCGCATGCCCTGGAAGGACTGGCTTATGTCTGGAAACAACGGCGGATGCGGACGCTGCTGATGCTTTTCGCCGTCGTCGGCGTTTTCGGCTGGTCGTATTCGGTGCTGATGCCGGCGTTTGCGACCGAGGTTTTGAAGGTGGGCGAACGCCGGTACGGCATTCTGCTCGGCGCCAACGGCGCCGGCGCCTTTCTCGGCGCGCTGACTGTGGCCACGGTGGGAAACCGGACCAATCGGCGCCGCCTGGTCCTGGGTGGTTTATGGATTTTCTCGGGAATGCTGGCGTTGCTGTCACTCGTCGGCAGCTACTATTATCTGGCGCTGGCGTGTCTCGCGATTGGCGGATGGGGAATGATTTTATTTTTTTCCACCACGAACACGCTGTTGCAGACCGGCGCTTCGGACGAAATGCGAGGCCGCGTCATGGGTGTCTGGGCGCTGGTATTCGGCGGCATGATGCCCATCGGCGGTTTGGAAGCCGGCGTCGTGTCGCATTATCTGGGAGTCCGGTGGACCATGGCTATCGGCGCCGCGGTTTGCGCGTTGGCCGGGCTGGTGGTTTGGCTGGTGGTGCGGTTGAGAAAGCCGGAGTAGTTTGTCCGCGCTCGATATCAGGACGATTTTAGCATGAACGCCGTCATCAAGTTGGAAGAGATCCACAAGGTTTACCACACGGGTGAAGTGGATGTTCATGCGGTGCGGGGTGTCTCGCTGGAAATCAAGTCCGGCGAATTTGTCGCCATTATGGGCGCGAGCGGCTCGGGCAAATCGACCCTGATGAATATCATCGGGTGCCTGGACCGTTCGACCGGCGGGCGTTATTTGCTGGATGGCACCGATGTCTCGAAGCTGGACCGCGATGAACTGGCGGACGTACGCAATCAGAAAATCGGCTTCATTTTTCAGGGATTCAATCTTCTGTCGCGGACTTCGGCGCTGGAAAACGTCGAATTGCCGATGCTGTATATGCACCGGCATCTGCCCGGCCACGAACAGCGGGATCGCGCCTTGCGCGCCCTGGAGGTCGTGGGTTTGGCCGGGCGCGCCGGTCATCATCCGAACCAGCTCTCCGGCGGCCAGCAGCAGCGCGTGGCGATTGCCCGCGCGCTCGTGAACCAGCCCGCCCTCCTGCTTGCCGATGAACCGACGGGGAATCTGGACACCCAGACCAGCATCGATATCATGGGCGTATTTCAAAAACTCAATGATGAGGGCATCACCATCGTGATGGTCACCCACGAACTCGATATTGCCCGGTACACGAAACGCACCGTGATCATGCGCGACGGACAAATTGTGACGGACGCTTTGGTGCCGACCCGGCTGAACGCGCAAGCCGAATCGGAACGGCTGCGCGAAGCCCAAAAAGCCGTCCAACTTGCCCCATGAGAAGAATACTGGCCACCCTTAAAATCGCGCTCCTCGCCCTGCGCCGGAATAAAATGCGGACGGTCCTCACCATGCTCGGAATGATCATCGGCGTCGGCGCCGTCATCGCCATGGTCAGCATCGGCAACGGCGCCAAGTCGCAGGTCGAAGCCCAAATCGCCAGCCTCGGCCAGAATGTCGTCATGGTTTTTTCCGGGAGCTTTTCGCGGGGCGGCGTCCGCAGCGGCTGGGGCGGCGCCGGGACCTTGACCTTGGACGATGCCGAAGCCATCCAGCGCGAAGTTCCCGGGGTCACGGTTCTCAGCCAGGAAGTCCGCAGCCGGGGCCAGGTCGCCGCGGGCAACGAGAATTGGAACACGCAAATTCAAGGCGAGTCGTCGGATTATTTCACCGTCCGCCAATGGCCGGTTGTCCAGGGCGCCTCGTTCAGCGAACAGGATGTCCGCAGCGCCAACAAAGTCGCCATTGTTGGGAGTACGGTCGCCACCCAGCTTTACCCGGGCGAAGATCCGCTGGGCCAGATTATCCGCATCAAAAATGCCCCTTTCAAAATCATCGGTGTCCTCTTGTCGAAGGGCTTGACTCCCTGGGGCCAGGACCAGGACGACGTGGTCATCATTCCCTATACCAGCGCGATGAAACGTCTCTTCGGCGTCACCACGCTGCAGTCCATCCTGGTCCAAACCACGACCGCGGAACTGCTCAGCCCGGTGCAGCAGCAAATCATCGACCTGCTCCGCCAACGCCATCACATCACCCCGGGAAAGGACGATGATTTCAACGTGCGCAACCAGCAGGAAATCGCCGACGCCGCCACGGCCACCTCGAAAGTCATGACGGCTCTGCTGGCGGCCATCGCCAGCGTGTCTTTGCTCGTCGGCGGCATCGGCATCATGAACATCATGCTGGTCAGCGTCACGGAACGGACCCGCGAAATCGGCATCCGCATGGCCGTCGGCGCGCGGGGCCGGGATGTCCTGCTCCAGTTTTTAACCGAGGCCGTGACGTTGAGCGTCATCGGCGGAGTCATCGGCATCGGGCTGGGAATCGGTGTGTCCCAATTGTTGTCGGCAAAAATGAACTGGCCGACGTTGACCTCGCCCTCGTCCATTGTGGTGGCGTTTTTCTTCAGCGCGGCGGTCGGCATTTTTTTTGGGTTTTATCCCGCGCGCAAGGCCTCGCGGCTCGATCCAATTGACGCGCTGCGATACGAGTAAATCGGGTCGAATCCGCAATGAACGCGAAGGCATACGAAACAGCTCGGCGACCCGCCATCAGGCGGCGGCCGCCGGATCGCCGCCGGTTCGTGGCCGGCCTGCCGAAAGGCGCGGCTCCAAAGCGGCCGGCTGAAATTCTGCCGACGCACACGCCGGAACTTTTCAGGGCGGCGGTGCGGCGCGCGGCGGAATCGTTGCGCGCCGGCGATGCGGTGGCGCTGCCGACGGAAACCGTTTATGGACTCGCGGCAAATGCTCTCGATTCCGCGGCGGTTTCACAAATCTACCAAATAAAAGGCCGTCCGTCGCACAATCCCATTATCGTGCACGTTGCCGGCCTGGCCATGGCCCGGCGTTGCGTGGCCGCGTGGCCCGACTGCGCCGGCAAACTTGCCGCCGCGTTCTGGCCGGGACCGCTGACGCTCGTATTGCCGCGCTCGGAAGAAATCCCCGACCTCGTCACCGCCGGCGGACCGACGGTCGGGGTGCGGTGGCCGGCTCATCCGTTCATTCAGGCGGTGATCCGCGAATGCGGTTTCCCGCTGGCCGCCCCCAGCGCAAACCTGTCCAGTCGGGTTTCGCCCACCAGCGCCGAACACGTGCGCCGGCAACTGGGCGAGGCGCTGGGCCTGATCGTGGACGGTGGCCAATCCCAGGTCGGTATTGAATCCACCGTGTTGGATCTGACCGTCGCGCCCCCGCGCGTGCTGCGTCCGGGCATGATTCACGAGCCGGCCTTGCGCGCGGTCATCGGCGAGGTTCGCAGCGAGCGGGGCGAAATGCGAGGTGCGGAAACGCCGCGCAGTCCGGGGTTGCTCCGCAAACATTACGCGCCGACAGCAAAATTGATTGTGCTGCGGTGGCGGGACGCCGCCGATCTCAAATCTCAAATCTTAAATCTCAAATTTAAAATGTCCCGGAGCCATGTCCTCGCGCACCGCCGGATTCCTTCCGCCGAAGGCTGGGGCCGGGTCAGCGTGGTCCCGCATGACCCGCAGGCATTCGCCCGCGCGCTTTACGCCGAATTGCATGACTGCGACGCCGCCGGGGCCGAATGGATCGTGGTCGAGGCCCCGCCTGGCGCGCCCGAGTGGAGCGCTGTCGCGGATCGCCTGGCGCGAGCGGCCGCCACTTAATGTGAAACTTTTTCCCCGTTCACAGGTCAATTCGATTGGGGAATGATACAAATCGGATTTGATAAATCTGGAAAAGCAACAGTTGTTTGACGAAATGAACCTGATCCACCAACCTTCGGGCACGATGAGATTGTTGAGCATGCTGACCGTTCTGCTGGCCACCGCGGCGGCGTCAACGGCCCAAACGAACACTGGAGATTACACCGCGTCGAGCCCGGGCCCCGATGCCGCGTCGGTGGCTTCAAGCGCAACGACGAACGCCGTGGATTACCGCATGTCCGGATACGGCGCGGGCGCCACGAACGGCGTGTCGGTCGAGGCGACGAACCTTCCCGCCGGCGCTGTCCGGCAGTTGTCACTGCAGGACTGTATGCAATCGGCGTTGCAGCAAAACCTGGATCTGCAAATCGAGCGCACCAAACCGGATGTCGCCTTGTTCGCGCTTCGGGGGGATTACGGCGGCTATGATCCGATACTCAACCTGAGGGGACAACATGACAACAGTCAATTCGCTCAGAGCTTTACGACCAACGGCATACCGATCCCCAAAGGTTCATCGGATGACAATCAATTCAGCGGCGGGCTCGGTGGTTTGTTGCCTTGGGGAATGGATTACAACCTGTACACCTTCACGCCGATCACGGACCAATACGGCAGCACGTTTTCTGCGAATTCCTTGACCAACGGCCATGTATTGAACAGCAGCTTCGGTTCCGTTGCTCTGCAATTAACCCAGCCGTTGCTGAAAAATTTTTGGATCGACACCACCCGCCTCAACATTCGCGTCGCCAAGAACCGGCTGAAGTACTCCGAACTCGGCCTTAAATTTCAGATCATGCAAACGGTGACCACGGTGGAGCAGGCCTATTTCGACCTCATCTTCAATCGCGAGAACGTGGTGGTGCAGCAGAAAGCGCTCGAACTGGCCCAACGCCTGGTGTTGGAAAACCAGAAGAAACTCGAGGTCGGCACCCTGGCGCCATTGGATTTGGCGCAGGCGCAGGCGCAAGCCGAGCAGAGCCGGGCAGCGCTCATTGCGGCCAGCAACCAGACGGCCATCCAGGAGAACAAGCTGAAGGGACTGATCACGGACCAGTTTTCCAAGTGGGTGGATGTCGCTTTGGTGCCCAGCGGCACGCTGACTGCAACGCATCAGGTATTCAATCGACAGGAAGGTTGGAGCAAGGGCCTGACCCAGCGGCCGGATTTACTGCAAGCCAAACTGGACGTGGAAAAACAAGGGATCCAACTCAAGTACGACAGGAACCAGCTTTTCCCGCAACTGGACGTATTTGGGACTTATGGTTATGCCGGTAGTGGCCAGGAGTTCAGCGACACACTTTACCAGATTCAACAGCGCACCCAGCCGTTTTACACTTATGGCGGCCAGATCACGCTCCCGCTGGCAAACGCCTCGGCTCGCAATGCCGTCAAGTCCAGCAAAGTCACCCTGCAACAACTTCTGCTCACGTTGAAACAGGCCGAGCAGAACATCATGATCGCCATCGACAACGACATCAAGACGGTGCAAGCCGATTACGATCAGGTGCTGGCCACCCGCGCGCAGCGCCAGTACGAGGAGCAAGCCCTGGACGCCGAGCAAAAGAAGCTCGAAAACGGAAAGAGCACAACCTACACGGTTTTGCAGGTTCAACGCGACCTCACCACGGCGCGAGGATCCGAGATCCAGGCGCTGGACACTTACAACAAAGACCTCTCCCAACTCAGCGCGGACGAGGGCAGCACGTTGGAACGGCTCCGCATCAACGTTCAGATGAAATAACCGCCCCCCGCAGAAGCCGGAAGAATTTCGCTCGCTTGCTTCGCCCGGCGTCATCTGCTATGCCCACCTCCCGAATGATTAATATCGGCGCCAACGGCGTCTAAAGCTTATGGCAGTCGCGGCTTCCGCCCGCCGGAGGGTTTTTGTGGATGGAAAGTTTTTCCGGCTGGGCGAAACAAAATTTTATGTCAAAGGCGTCGCATATGGACCGTTCGGGCCTGATGCGCAAGGGCTGCCTTTTGCCTCGCCGGAACAGACCGCGCTCGATCTGACCCAAATTGGTGAAGCAGGGGCCAATCTCGTCCGCGTCTATCACGTGCCGCCCGGCTGGTTCCTGGATCTTGCAGAAGCACACCGGCTGAAAGTGCTGGTGGATATTCCCTGGAACAAGCACCTCTGCTTCGACTCGGAGCCGCGTCGTGAGGAGGCGCGGGATGCCGTCCGCCAGGCCGTCCGCGCCTGCGCGGGCCATCCGGCGCTGTTTGCCTACAGCGTCGCGAACGAAATCCCGGCGGACATCGTGCGCTGGACCGGACCCGAGGCCGTCGCCAGTTTCATCGATGAGTTGATCGGCATCGCCAAGCGGCTGGATCCGGATTGCCTGTGCACGTTCACGAACTTTCCGTCCACGGAATTTCTCCGTCCCCGGAATCCGGACTTTGTTTGTTTTAACGTTTACCTCCACGACGAGCGGCCGTTTCAAAACTATCTCTGCCGCCTCCAGATGATGGCGGAGTCAAAGCCGCTCGTGCTGGGCGAATTCGGCGTGGATTCGTTGCGCGAAGGGGAAGCGCGGAAATCCGGGATGTTGTCGTGGCAGATCGAAGCCGTGTTTCGCGGCGGCCTGGCCGGCGCCGTCATTTTCAGCTACACCGACGAATGGTTTAGAGACGGACGCGTCATCGAGGACTGGAAAATGGGGCTTGTGACCCGCGAACGCGAACCCAAGGAATCATTTGGCGTGGTGCAGGAACGGTTCCGGGCGGCGCCGTATTTCCCGCTGGCGCGCTGCCCCAAGGTGTCGGTCGTCGTCGCCAGCTTCAATGCCGATCGGACGCTCAGGGCGTGCCTCGATTCGCTGCGGCGGCTCAACTATCCGGATTTCGAACTGATACTGGTGGACGACGGTTCGACCGACACGACGCCGCAGATTGCCGAACAGTTTCGGCGGGGCGAGACCGCCGGCGCGCCGGCTGCGAAAATCAATTCCGACGTTCCCGGCTTGCGGGGACGCTCGCCCCATCCAACAGCGTCGGGCGGCAGCGGCGGCAATTTCATTTGCCTCCGGCACGAGAAAAACCTCGGCCTGTCCGCGGCGCGGAACACCGGGATCGCGGCGGCGACGGGTGAGATCGTCGCCTTTACGGATGCCGACTGCCGGGCTGATGAAGACTGGCTTTACTATCTGGTCGGCGATTTGTTGAACAGCGCCTTTGCCGGCATCGGCGGCCCAAATCTTCTGCCGCCGGAAGATTCACATGTCGCGGCGGCGGTGATGGCTTCGCCCGGCGGCCCGGCTCACGTGATGTTGACCGACCGCCAGGCGGAGCACATTCCGGGTTGTAACATGGCGTTTTACCGATGGGCGCTCCAGGACATCGGCGGCTTTGATCCGGTTTTTCACCGGGCGGGCGACGACGTTGACTTGTGCTGGCGGCTGCAACAAGCCGGATACAAGATTGGGTTCAGCGCGGCCGGCTTCGTATGGCATTACCGGCGCTCGACGGGGCGCGCCTACTTGAAGCAGCAGCGAGGCTACGGCGAAGCGGAGGCGTTGCTGGTGCAAAAGCATCCGGAGAATTTCAATTCCTTCGGCAGCGGGATCTGGCGCGGTCGGATCTACGGCGCGTCGAAATACGGCATCGAAATCCAGCCGCCGGTCATTTACCACGGACTTTTTGGGAGCGCGGGGTTTCAGAAGCTTTATGCCTCCGGCCCCGCAACCACGCTGATGCTGTGCACCACCCTGGAATACCATTTATTCGTCGTGGTTCCGCTGTGGATTTTGTCCGCCATCTTTCATGACCTGCTGCCGCTGGCCGTGGTGGGACTGGTCCTGCCCCTGGGTGTGTGTGTTGTCGCCGGTGCGCAAGCGGCGCTGCCCAGGAACAAAACCGCCTGGTGGTCGCGCCCGCTGGTGGCCGCGCTATTCTTCCTGCAGCCCATCGTCCGCGGTTGGGCGCGTTACCGCAGCCGGCTCGCCCCCCGGCCGTCGCCGCTGGCCTCGCAGCAAACGCTGGATTCCATAGCCCTCCGCGGCGGGAAATCGTCGCTCGACGAAGTTCAATATTGGACGCAACAACGCCTCGACCGGCTGGAGGTTGTCGCCTCCTTGATCCAACGGATGGATCAGAAAGGCTGGACGCGAAGGTCGGACATCGGCTGGAGCGAATACGACATGGAACTTTACGGGAGCCGCTGGAGCCAGCTCCAGCTCACGACCGTCAGCGAAGATCACCCGGAAAACCGCCAGATCCTCCGCTTCCGGCTGCGCGCGGTCTGGTCACTGGCGGCTCGAATTGCCTTTGCGGCCTTGCTGGGCGCGGAGTTGCTGGTGATCGGGATCAGGAATTCGTGGCGGCCATGGTCCTGGTTCCTGCTTTTGACCCTGCCGCTGGCGGTGTGGTTCTTGCGGTTTGATCGGAGAAATGCGCAGAGCGTGGCGGCGGTGTTGCTGGACGAACTGGCCAGGGACCGGGGCATGACGAAAATTCAAGCCGGGTCTCAGGATCAACAGCCTTGAATGGGATCAATCCACGCTGGCTCCCAGCGCGGCGATGAAGGCTTACTTTTCCATCGTCACCTCCCGGCCCGTCGTATAGTTTGCGTTGATGCTGTCCGATAAACCGTGGAAGGCGGATGCCGTTTTGCGGCTGGGAGCGAGCATCGTGGTTTGCATGTTTCTCGGCATGCTCGCAGGGGCTGTCGTCCGGTTTCTGGGCGCGCCGCGAAAGGCGGAGGCGGCCCTCTTGAGCGTAGCCGTTGCGGGTGCGTGCGGATTGTACGGCGGCGCGTTGTTTTTCCTGCGTGGACCGTGGCCGTTCGAGAAATTCACGCGATATTTCATGGCGCTGGTGGTTTGTGTTTACGGGGGCCTGATGTTGAACTGGTGGGCGCTGCACTTGCTCGGGGAAACCGGGGCAGCGGAGTCCTCGACCGTGACTCTCGTGATAGGAGTGTTCAGTTTCCAAGGCGTGGCGCTGGTGCTGGTGCACCGGTTTCTTCGCGAACATGCCACGGGATGGAGGCAAGGGTTTGGGCTCAATCATCGGCCGGCGCGCGCGATTGGGTCCGGCGTGCTGGCGGCGTTCGCGCTCTTCCTGGTTTGCCAGGTTTTACAGCGGGTTTCAGCCGACGCCATGGCCCATTTCCATATTCGATCCGAGGAGCAATCGGCCGTGCAAATTGCGCGAGACGCCGGCGGTTGGGCGGAACGCCTGGTCCTGATGGTGGCCACGATTTTTATCGTGCCGCCCACCGAAGAAATATTGTTTCGCGGCATCTTGTATCCGGCCATCAAACTGCGGGGTTTCCCCCGAACGGCGCTTTGGGGCACGGCGATTGGGTTTGCCGCCATCCATCAAAACTTGACCATTTTCCTGCCTTTGATCGTTCTGGCGCTGGTCTTGACCTGGCTCTACGAAAAAACGGAGAATCTTCTGGCTCCGATTACCGCTCACGCCGTTTTCAATGCGATCGGTTTTGCGGCTCTTACCGTCCAAACCCTGGGCAAAGGGGGGTGAGGATGAACGAGTTCAAACTCATCGAACGCCTGACCCGATCTCTGCCGGCCAATCCATCGGTGGTCGTGGGGGCGGGGGATGACTGCGCGGTGCTGGATTTGGGTTTGCCGGACCGCTTGCTGCTGTTCAAAACCGACGCCGTGGTCGAGGGAATTCATTTTGAACCCGGTACGCCGCCCGAAAAAATCGGGCACAAAGCTTTGGGACGATGCCTGAGCGACATCGCGGCTATGGCGGGCACACCCACGGCAGCGCTCGTGACGCTGGCCCTGCCGCAGCCGTTCGATTCCGATCGGGTCGAAAGCCTTTACGCGGGCCTGAGCGCGCTGGCCCGAAAACACGGGGTCGCCATCGTCGGCGGCGAAACCACGACCAATCCCGAGCGGACCTTGATCTCCATTGCCCTGCTTGGCCACGTGCCCCGGGGCAAGGCTGTGCTTCGTTCCGGCGCGGAAGCCAACGACGCGATTTTTGTGACGGGCGAACTGGGCGGTTCGGCGGCGGGAAAACATCTCGAATTCGAACCGCGATTGGCGGAAGCGCGATGGTTGGCCCTGCACTTTTCCATACACTCGATGATCGACCTGAGCGACGGTCTTGCGGGCGACTTGCGCCATATTTTGAAGGCGAGCCGCGTTGGCGCGGAGCTGCTGGCGGGATCGATACCCATTAGCCGCGCGGCGAAGGAGGCCTCGCGCCGGGGTGCCCGCGGGAGCGCGGATTCTCCGGCGGTCCAGGCCGGCGGCGGCAGGTCGCCATTGCTGGCAGCGCTCACGGACGGCGAGGATTTTGAACTTCTGTTCACGGTTGCCAGCCGCGACGCGGTACCGCTGTTGGATGCGTGGAAACAAGAATTTCCCAGGCTCCCGTTGACGTGCATCGGCAAGATCAGCGCGGGCGAAGGCATCCGGATCCGCGACAAGGACGGCGTGCGTCCGTTGACCGTTCATGGCTACGAGCATTTCACATAGCCCGGCTGAAACCGAAGCGCTGGGCGAAACCTGGGGACGGGAAGCGCGGAGCGGACTGGTCATCGGCCTGTCCGGTGATCTGGGTGCGGGCAAAACGCAGTTGGTCAAAGGCATCGCCCTGGGTCTGGGCGTCGCTGTGCGAGTGCATTCGCCAACTTTCACTCTGGTGAATGTGTATGCCGGAGGCCGGCTCACGCTGTTCCACTTGGATTTATACCGCCTTGACACCCCGGAGCAAGTCGTCGGCGCGGGGTTGGAAGAATATTTCAGCCCCGCCGGTGTCACCGTCGTGGAATGGGCGGAGAGATGGTTTGGGGTCGATCGAGAGCCGCCGGGCGAAAGGCGGGGTATGCCGAAGCGGCTGCGATGGGTGCGGATGGAAGTGGCCGGCGAAACCGAGCGGCGGATAGCGTATGAAGATTTTGGCGTTTGAGTTTTCCTCAGCACAACGAAGTGTCGCGGCGGTGCGCTCGCGTTTTGGCGGCGATGAGCCTGGCGAATCCGGCGCCGGGGCGACCGCCGACAGATCTGAAACCCACAGGAATCGCGCCGCTGATCTGGAGGTGAGCGAGGTGGTGGAGACCGGCGTTGGCGCGGCGCGTTCGCTGGCGATGACGGACAAGGTGTTGCGCCGGGCCCAATGGGCGGCCGAGCAAATCGACGGTCTGGCCGTGGGCATCGGCCCCGGTTCTTACAACGGCATCCGGGCGGCCATCGCGCTGGCGCAGGGATGGCAACTTGCACGTGGCGTGAAGCTGATCGGCATCAGCAGCGCCGAGTGCCTTGCCGCCCAGGCGCAAGCCGACGGCTTGACTGGCCGGGTGGGCCTGGTGATCGACGCGCAGCGCGGCGAGTTCTATCTCGCGAGTTATGAACTCGGCGCGAAGGAATACCGCGAGATTAAACCGCTGCGGCTCGCAACCCCGATGGAAGTGCGCGAGCGCGAGCAAGCCGGTGAGGTTTTGATCGGCCCCGAAGTGACGCGCTGGTTTCCGGCGGGCCGGCTTCTATTCCCCCGGGCGGCGATGCTCGGAAGACTGGCGCTGGGCCGCGACAGCTTTGTCTCCGGTGAAAAGCTGGAGCCGCTTTATTTGCGCGAAACACAATTCGTGAAGGCGCCGCCTTCGAGGACGCTGCATTGAGCGCCTCGATCTACGCCGGCCAAGGCGGCTGATTTCCGACTCTGCCGGTCCGGTGTCGCCGTGGTTTCGTCGAAGTTCATCTCCCGATTTGGCGTGGTTCCGATCCAATGACTGAAAAAAAGGCGTTCAAGCAAATCTGTCAAGGAGCGGGACACGCCGGAATTGGCTGCGGATATCGATTACTTCGGCACGGAGGAATCCACAATCGGAGGCGTGGCGGTACAACCATGCCGTGGCGCCTTTGAAAATCGATAAAGGGAAAATGGGGCATAACCGGGGCGAGGAGAAAGGGGCCCGACCGCAGCAAAGGGCGTTTACGGTAAAGGACGCGGCATGCCACTGGTATAGGCCTTGCTGATTAAGCCGGACGAGCACACGCGTGTGATTGGAAAATCTTGGACTGGATCGGACGTTATGTCAGCAATTCTTCAAGGAGCAGAGCACCCAAGAAAAGCAGAGCGTGGATTCTCCCTGGCCGAGGTGGTGATTGCGATGGCGGTGCTGGCGCTTTTGATCCAGGGAGTGATTTACGGTTATGTTGATTCCTCGCGGCGCGCGGAGTGGAGTTGTCACTCGCTGGCGGCGCAGTCGCTGGCTTCGCAAGGGGTGGAGCAAGCGCGCGCGGCCAAATGGGACCCTCAAGCCTGGCCGCCCGTGGACGAGCTTGCGCCAACCAATTACGTCGAAGTGGATACCCTGGATCTTCCACGATCCGGCCTGCCGATTTATGCCACGAATTACATCAGCGTCATGGTGGTTTCGACCAACCCATTGGTGCGAGAAATCCGGGCGGACTGCGTCTGGAATTTCCTGAGCCGCGGCCGGTTCACCAACACGATCATCACTTTTCGCGCTCCGGACCAATGAATCCTGCCTCGTCCAATTCCTCCCGTCCGATCCGCCTGTCCCGGATGGGTGTTCGCGCGTTCACAATTGCGGAGATCATGATTGTGATGGCGATTTTTTCGCTGTTGGTGCTCGCGCTGGTGTCCTGCCAGCTTTTCGCCATGCGTTTGCAGCGCATTTCCGAAACCAAATTGGCGGCGACGGCCGCCGGCCGCAAAGCGTTGAACCAGGTCCGGAACGAAATCCGGGAGGGCAAGGTTTTAACGATTGGCAACGGGAACGATGTCTCCTTCGCAATCATTCCGGATAACACGCTCCAAATTGGCAACGCCCTGCAGATCTCGCTTACCACCAACACCAGCACCTACATACGCTACTACCTTGACACCAACGGCTGCCTGAACCGCGTCACCAGCCTGGGTGGGCAACCGCAAATCCTGGCCAGCTACATCACCAATCAACTGGTGTTTCAGAGCGAGGATTTCCGCGGCAACGTCCTCACAAACGATCAGAATAATCGAGTGATCCGCATGCTGCTGGAGTTTTACAAATGGGAATATCCCATCACGACGGTGGGGAGCGGCGGGATGTACGACTACTATCGGCTGCAAACGCGGATCACGCGCCGAATGATTGAGTAAACAAGAAAGGATCCTCGTGTTATGATTACAAAAGGCAAACCTCATCAAAGAAATAAAGCGGGTTATGCGCTATTGTTGACGCTGGGTTTCCTGGGCATCATGCTCATCCTGCTGGCCAGCGTAATGGGTTGGGCGTCCAATGAATCCCGCCTGACGGCGCGGAACAACTTCTACCACGCGAGTGTGGCTGCCGCTGAAGGCGCCACCGAGATGGTCATCGCGCAAATGGACCGCGATTTTATCACTCAAAGCGTGAATTCCGATCTGAATTATTACCGGAACACCACGCCCGCCGGGTTCGAGAACAACTGGCCCATCCAGTTCCAATTCAGCGATGGTTCGAACAACACCAACCAAACCGGTGTGGTCAGCCTCGGACCCTCCGTGGTCGCCAATTTGAACTCTGAATTCGCCGGTTTGTACGGTCTCGTGTCGCCGTACCGCGTGACTTCGCAGGCGCAGGTG
This sequence comes from uncultured Verrucomicrobiota bacterium, assembly GCA_964520205.1. Lineage (GTDB taxonomy): Bacteria > Verrucomicrobiota > Verrucomicrobiia > Limisphaerales > BOG-1460 > CAZFOA01. The sequence continues at coordinate 27,619 of CAZFOA010000001.1, forward strand.
CTCAACCAGCTCTATCCTGTTGCCGCCGGCGTCAGCCAGGACATCCAACTCGCCTGCATCCCGGTCTTTCAATTCGCCATCTTTTACACGCTGAACCTCGAGATCAACCCGGGCCCTCAGATGATCATCACCGGCAAAGTGCATAGCAACGGCACCCTGTATACCGCGCCGGTGGCCGGTTTGGAATACAAGGATACCGTGACGGCCGTGGGGCAAATCCTCAATACCCGCGAAGTGAACGACCCGCAGTACGGCTCAGGCAAAGTCGCTCCGGTTTATGACGGCGCGCACACGGAAAAGGTCAGTGCCTTGACGCTGCCGGTGGGATCGAGCAACAGCCCGGCTTCGGTGGAGCAAATCCTCAAGCCGCCGCCGGTGGGTGAAGACCCCAACTCAGAATTGGGCCAGCAACGTTACTACAACAAGGCCGACCTGATCGTCACCACCACGGCGAGCGGAGTTCACGTGAAGGCCGGGGCATGGAAGAACTTTGCGCCCATAGCCGCAGACGTGACCAACGGGTCGGTCACCAGCTATTCCTTTATTAACACCGCCGGGTCGTTCGTTGATTTGCGGGAAAACAAACCGACGATCACCACCGAGATCGATGTCGGGGCCTTGATAAGCTGGGTGAACAATCCGAACAAAGGGGGAGCCCTTAACGGCCAGGCCCAGTCGCTTCTGACGCACGGGCTGGATTCGATTTACGTGGATGATCAACGCAGCGCGCCCGGGGACCTCACCGTTGTGCGGGTTTCAAACGGGGCCGTTTTGCCGAGCAGCGGACTCACCGTGGCCACGCAATTACCGCTTTATGTCAAATGCAATTTCAATCTCAACAACGGCGACACCACTCCGGGCCAGACCAATACCAGCATGACCAAACCCGCGTCGCTGGTCGGCGACGCCATCACCATTCTCTCGCAAAACTGGAACGACAACGATGCGGGCACCACGATCAGCCAACGACCGGCGGCGAACACCACCGTCAATGCCGCCCTGATCGGCGGCATCGTGGAAACCACGGCGATGGGCGGCAACAAGTATTACAGCGGCGGGGTGGAGAACTTTCCCCGCTTTCTTGAAGACTGGAACCCCAACAACAGCAGCAAGACGCTCACCTACAATGGCTCGATGGTGGTGATGTTCGACAGCCAGCGTGCCACCAGTTTCTGGCAAAGTCCCGGCGGCTCGGGCTACTACAATGCGCCGACGCGCAAATGGGCCTTTGACGTGAATTTTCTCAATCAAGCCAAACTGCCTCCCGGAACGCCCCAGGTGCGCAAGCTGGTTCGCGGACAATGGAATATTGTCGCAGTCTCCACTCCGTGACGGCTTAGACCGGAAAATTTCAGACCGTCCGAAGTGGATGGGGACGGCGAAACAATGCTTTCCTAAGGTCCACGACTTGTCCTAAACTCATGCGGTGAAAGCCGCTGTGCTTTACGGAAAAGAACGGGTTTGCGTCGAAGAAATCGAGCCCCAGGAGTTGAAGGCGGGTGAAGTGCGCATCCGTATCGAAGCGGCGTTGACGTGCGGGACCGATCTCAAGGTGTTCAAGCGGGGTTACCACGCGAAGATGATTGTGCCGCCGGCGGTTTTCGGGCACGAACTGTCCGGGGTGATCACCGAGGTGTTCAGCGCCGGGCGCGGGGCGACGGGTCCGAAGTTGCGGATCGGGGATCGCGCCGTGGTCGCAAATTCAGCGCCCTGCGGCGAATGTTTTCATTGTCGGGCCGGACAGGAAAACCTCTGCGATCATTTGCTGTTTTTGAACGGCGCTTATGCGGAATCGATCGCGGTGCCGGCGCGGATCGTTGAAAAGAACCTGTTGCGACTGAAGCCGGAGACGGCGTTTCCCGATGCCGCGCTGGTGGAACCGCTGGCCTGTGTGGTTCAGGGGATTGAGGATACGAAACTCATTCCCGGGCAGCACGTGCTGGTGTTGGGCGCCGGGCCGATTGGCCTGATGTTTGTCGCGTTGGCAATGCAATCGGGTTGCGATGTGACCGTCGCCGGGAGACACGCGGCGCGTTTGGAGGCGGCGCGCCGGCTGGGGGCTCTCCGTGTCATCGATGTCGGCGACGGACATGACCTTGTCACCAAGGTCCGTCAGGCGACCCGGGCGCATTTCGACGTGGTTATCGAGGCCGTGGGTGTGCCGGAAGTATGGGAGGCAAGCGTGCATCTTGCCCGCAAGGGCGGCACTGTGAATTTGTTTGGCGGATGCCCTTCGGGCGCGACGGTCAGACTCGACACTTCGATGATTCATTATTCGAACCTCACGTTGCGGGCAAGTTTCCATCACACGCCGCGAACCATCCGGCGCGCCCTGGAGTTCATCGAGGCCGGCGTGATCCGGGCGGCGGATTTTGTGGACGGCGAATGTCCGTTAAGCCGGTTGCCCGGCCTGTTTCAGTCCATGAGCGCCGGAAATCGCGTGGTGAAAACCCTGATCCAGGTCCGGGCATGAAGGGGTGGCAAGGCTCTTGAAGGAGAGGCGGCGGCGCGCCCGAACCTTATCCGTCGCGCAGCTTCCCTTGCTTCATGTGCCGGTGAACAAAAAAGTAGTAAATGCCGCCCAGCGCGAGCATGGCGCCGCCGAGCCAAAGGGAGATGCGGTGGAGCTCGCCTTTCATCAGGCCCTCGTCCTGGCCCATTTTGATGCCCACGTAGCAAAGCACCGAGCACCAGACGGCGGACCCGAGCAGCGTGAACAGGGAAAACAGTTGGTAATTCATGCGCACCACACCGGCTGGAATGCCGATGAGATGCCGGACCACCGGGAGCAGGCGAGAGACAAAAATGCCCGGCGAACCATAGTGCGCCGCCCAGCGTTCGGCGCCTTCAATTTTCTCCGGCGAAATCATCACCCATCGCCCATACCGCATGAAAAGCGGCCGGCCCGCCAGCCGTGCCGCCCAATACATCACCGTCGCACCGAGCCAGGAACCGATGGTTCCGGCAAGGATGATGCCCGGGATGTGGAGCGGAATCTGCCCCGTGTGCGCGAGGTGCGCCGCCGGCGGGATCACGACTTCGCTTGGCAATGGCAGGAGGGAGCTCTCGATGGCCATGAGCAGCGCAATGACCGGATAACCGCCGCTTTTCAGCGCGGCCAGATACCACGCAACGATGGGTTGGAAAAAAGATTTCAGCATGACGCGCCAGTTAAAGCGGAGGGTTTAGAGCGTTTTCAAGAAAGCTGTAGCCGGAGCGCGGCGTTTACGCCGCTTCAACGTCGCGTCCCCATTCGATTTCGAAGCGGGCTGAAGCCCGCGCTCCCCGGCGTGAAATGCCGTGTAGCGGCTACGGTTTTGTTTGAAACGCTCTAGCCTATGCAGTTCGTGAATCATTTCGGTGGAGCGGGATCAATGCGGCCGGATCAAAAGCCTTTTCTCATAAGCCTGGATTTCCTGGTCGGTCGCCGGTGATGGCCACACATAATCGCGCCCGTTCATCCAGTCGGCCGATTCCGAAGGCGGCGCCGGCGCGGGATCCCCGCCATTGTCCACGCCGTCGTTCCCGACGGAATAAAGCAGAAAAGTTTTTCCAATGGACTGGTAGCGCAGGGGTTTGCCATCCACGGGATCGCGGGGAACCGATGGGAGAAACTCGGGTACCAGGGCGGCCAGCTCCGGCGGATAAGCTGCATGCCGGAGCTGATACCGCTTCACCGCGAGGGCGCTCAGGGCCATTTGTCTGGCGATCTCCGCCTTTTCCAGTTCGTCAAGATCCGCGCTAAACGTCTGCACCGACCGGGAGAAAATGGTGCGCAGGTTCTCGTTGAGGGCGCCGGCCTCCCACCAGGCCGCGCGGGTCAGGGTATTGATCCCCAATTCAGCGAGTTGGCTGCGTTGGGCGAACAGCGTCGCGCGGAACGCATAGTTGGTTTGGACAAACCGCAGGTTCTGCAGCAATACCTGGTAACCTTTAAGCGACTGCAACTCATCTGGATAAGACCACCAAAATCGCCACGCCAGTTGCCGGCCCTGGAGTTCCAGCTTGCCGGTCCAGTCCGCGGTTTGTCCGGTGATGAAGTCGAGCCGCTGGTTGAGTCTTGATTTCCGCGAGCCCCCGATGGTGGCTTCGCTCATCGCCCGTTCCATGGCCAGGGCATTCTCGGCGGCTTCTCTAAACTCCACTTGCATCCAGGCGTGTTGAACTTCCACCAGTTCAGCTTCAGTGGCATGCGGGGATTGCAGGAGTTCCCATGTCGTGGCCATGGCAATCCCGGCGATCGTCATGCGGAAGCGCTGGGTGATGGCAAGCCGTTCATCCTGCGTGCCCTTAATGAGGGCCAGGATCGCCCGCAGATCGATCGCGGCGGAAGCCGGGTCTCCGCGGTGCAGATCGCAAAGAGCCGCCGCCGCCAGTCTTTGCACGGCTTTTCTTAACCGCTCGAGATGGGTGGATTGGGTCTTCTCCAAACGCGGGTCGTAATTCAGATCGAAGTTGAGCGACGGACGATCGATGATTTGCTGGAACAACTTGAGCGCTCCATTTTCTTTGGCGAGCGCTTCCTCGATTTCTTTCCAGGAATTGGTGCTGTGATCGGCTTCATTGCGAACCCCCGGTTGTGCCCAGCCCACCATCGCCTTGCCGGGCGTCACCGGGTTCATGGCGACGGGCGGGTTCCTTTCCAAAACTCGCGGGTCGGGGTTCAACAGCGCGGCGGCCTGCCGAAACAGGGCGGCGCCGTTTTCGGCGGGCGGAGTGGCCGGCGGAACCACGTCCGCCACCAGCAACTTTTCGCCGCTGGCCTCGAGCTGTCGTTTGTATTCCTCCGTCCTCCATTTCCAATAAAAATGAATCCCGGCCGCAACCATCCCCAGAAAAGCCAGGAGAAGAAAGATCCTGAATGCGGTTTTCCGGGACATGATTTTCATGCGGACGTTCCTTTCATGAAAAAACCGCGCTGTTTTTCGCTGACGGGCATTTCGAGCTTCTCCATGACCTGCAGCATGTCCTCCCAGACCCTGCGCTTCTCGCTCAGCGCCTGGTTGCGCAACAGATAGGCCGGATGGTAAGTGGGCATCAATGGAATGCCGCGATAAGTGCGCCAATTCCCGCGCAACCGCGTTATCCCGACGGTTTTGCCGAGCAACCCCTCCACCGCCGTCGCCCCGAGCGCCACGATCACCCGGGGCCGGATCAAATCTATCTGCTCGTGCAAAAAGGGAATGCAGGTGGCCATCTCTTCGCCCGTCGGCTTCCGATTGCCGGCAGTCTGGCCCGGAGTGTCCGGCCGGCACTTCACGATGTTGCCAATGTAAACGGCGTCGCGCGCCAAACCCATCGTCTGGATAATCCGGGTGAGCAACTGTCCCGCTTTGCCGACAAACGGCTCGCCTTGCTCGTCTTCATCGGCCCCCGGCGCTTCACCCACGAACAGGAGTTGGGCGTGGATGCTGCCGACCCCGAACACGACGTTCTTGCGGGAAGCGGCGAGATGTGGACATTTCTGGCAAGCCAAAGCGCGGGCTCGCAACGCCGCGAACGCCGCGGCTTTGGCCTCCGGGTCGGACGCCGCCGCCGCGGGAGCCACCGCCGTTTCCCCCGGCATGCCGAGAGACAAATCAAGCGAGGTCGCCGGCTGAAGACCGGGAGGCTTCAAAGCGGCGGCCGCAGGGACGGATTCTTGCGGCGGCCGCGGCGCGGGCTGAAGGGATATTTTCGGGGCCGGCACACGCGGATTTCGAGCCAATGCCGCCAGCGTTTCCGCTTGAACGGACACAAAGCGGACGCCTCGCTCCTTCAATTCCTCGAGCTGCCAGATGACGGCGTCAAGCAGTTGGTGATAGGCGTCTGTCATCGGGCACATCGTAGCGCCGGCGCCGTGAACCGCACGCAAATTTTGGCGCCGGTCCAATTTGCAGGTTTCGGTGGGGCGCGACTCGGCGAGCCGCCGCATGGGCAATAACCTGGGAATTCACACGCGCTCGCGTTTGGGACCGCGGGACGTCCCGGACCGCATCGGCTTGGATGACAGGATGGCAGCGGAGTTTTGAGAATAACCTGGCGCCTCATGCGTTGCGGAGGCGATGCGGACGGGGGACCGTCCGCCGTCCTGGGTCAGTACTCCGAGTTGCGTCCCCTTGCAGCGCGCAACCGCATCCCCGCCACCCCTGTCGCACTGTTACGTTTCGGTGACTCGACCGCGTTTGATCCGCGTTGGGGGTCGGAACGCCGGCCAGGATATGAACGATACGACACTGGGTCATTGGCTTTTAGGGGTTTGTTACGGCGTGTCGCGAAACTGAAGGTGGGTGGCTGGCAGGTGGAGGTTTTCCCGGCTTCGATTGGGTTACTGTTTTGCCCGAACGGACGAAAAATATTATGAAACTACAAAAACCTTTTTCCATTGCGTTGGCCGCGCTGGCAGTGTCAGCGACGGTCAGTTCGGCTCAAACCTTTCAATACGCCACCAGCGACCTGCTGGTGGGTTTCCAACAAGCGGGCGGAGCGGCTGAAGCTCTGGTCGATCTCGGCCCGATCACAACCTACTCCACGCAGCCGGCCGGCACGACGGTCACGGTTCCCTTGCCTGCGACTTTGCTCGGCGACGCCTTCACTGGCTTCAACAATGTTCGGTTCTCGGCCTTTGCCGACGTGAATCTGAACGTCCTGGCTTCGCCTTACGGAACAAATTATCCGCCGGCAACCCTCTGGACGACCAAACCGCGGATTGGCCTGGGCACCGTGACAGCACCGTGGCCATTATCCGGCGTCTCGAAGCAGGGTGTCATGAGAAGCGACATCGAGGGTTTTAGCGTCGATATAGTAAAGTTCGCCAATACGCCGGCAATTGCTCCTCCGGCCGGACCGGACAACAATGCTACCGGTATTCTCCTGCCGGTGGGCGACCCCGTCTATTCCTACGACACATTCGTCGGCCCGATTGGAGACATCAGCGGAGCTTGGTACGGCAATACCGAACGATCGCTGGTTAATTCGTCGCCGGTTGGCC
>CAZFOA010000001.1:34688-46247 GCA_964520205.1 uncultured Verrucomicrobiota bacterium
CCTCAAACGACCGTCAGCAACATCGTTCGCAGCGTCAATACGAGCACGCTCACCTATGGTCCCACGGTGCTCGGTGCTGCCTACACGCTCGTCAGCACCAATAATCTCACGGGCAACCCGCTTTCAACCTGGCCGGCCATCCTGAGTTCGGCTCAACCCGGCACTGGTTCCGGCGAAACCAGCAAAGCCACGGCCACCGACGCGGCCCGGTTTTACAACGTCCTGGCCCAATAATAACCCCAACAACAACACCTGAATTGAAACTTTAATCGATTAAAACCATCAACTAGAAAAACATCATGAAAAAAACAACCACACTCAGCATACTGGGTATGATCCTCTCCGCAGCCTCGCTGCAGGCCCAGACGATCGACATCTACCTCAGTGGTTCGACCGCGTTCCGGAATAACGCCGAGCGCGCAATTACGAACCTCTACGCAGGCAACCTACTGAACCAAAACCCCGGGGGCGTCGGTGGCGCAATCGGTGCAAGCAAGATCACCTTTGGCGGCACGATCCCGGCCCTCTTCGGAGCCACCCCGGTCAATATTCATTGCGGTTTCAACGGCTCGCTGACCGGCATCGACACGCTCGCCAAAAACATAACCGTGTCATTCTTCGCTTCCCCCACAAATGGCGATGCCACCTCGATTTCCGTCGTGCCCGACCTCGGGTTCTCGGATGTCTTCGCTGGAACCGTCGGTGATGGATTTGCCAACTTGATCGACAATTATGTTGCGGTCCAGCCGTTCTGTTTGGTCAAAGACGCGGTGGCTTCGACCAGTTTCACCAACGTGACCCATCAGCAGTTGCAGGATCTCCTGCCCAACGGCGTGGAAATTCTCTCCTACTTCACGGGAGACACCAACGACGACAGCGTCTCGGTCCACCTTGTTGGCCGGGATCAGGAGTCTGGAACCCGCTGGACGGCGAGTCGTGATTCAGGCGTAGCAGCGCAAGATGTGGCTGGAGAGCAGCTCTATTTCCTGAATGTTGCCGCTCCTCTGGTAAATGGCCTTTACCAATGGACCAATGGATTCACGGGCTTCACCTCGGGCGGCAATATTACCACGTTCCTCAACAATCCGGCTGGCGGCGGTCGGGATGCGAAAACCGGCCCGACGCTGTCTTATGTCGGTCTGGCGGATGTGTTCAGCGCCGTCCTGCTCACCAACGTCGTGACCTACGACGGTCATCTGCCGTGGGGCAACTTCATCACGAACGCCAGCGCGAGCAGCTTCACCAACGACTTCTCGCCGATCATCAAAGGCAATTACAGCCTGTGGAGCATCGAGCACCTTTTCGAGCTGCCGAAGCCCTCTTCGGTCACCCCCAAATGGCAGAATGCGGATACTCTCGCCACCAATTTGGTCAGCCTTATCGACAGTGACATCAACACCATCGCGCCCAAAAATGCGATTCGCCTGAGCGAAATGAAAGTCACCCGCAAGGACGACGGTGGCGTAATCACCCCAGGCAACTTCTAAGCGGTTGTTCGGTTTTTTCCGGCACAAGCCGGTGCGGATTGATTCCCGCACCGGCTTTTTTGTGCCGCCGCCCGTTCGCTTTTTTCAATGACCCATCCGAGTTGTCGTGAAAATGTTTCCGGATCGCCATGCGGCTGTAACAACGGTCTGGCAGTCAATGCGCCGTCGCACGACAGCGCATGAAGTCTCTCGGACACCTGCTGATCGAATCCATCACGCTGCAGCCCGGCCAGGAGTGGACGGATTCTGCCGCGGCGTGGCATTTTGTCCACGTCAGCGGCGGTGCCGCCTACTGGCTTGGCGGCGCCGCGCCGCGTTCCCTGTCCGAAGGCGAGATGCTGATCATCCCGCCGGGCGCCCGTGGCACGGTGCGCGCCAGCCAGATCGGCGCGGTCAGACTCCACGGGTTCAATTTCGCGCCCGACCTGCTCTGCGGATTCTTCACCCTTGCCGAAGGTCACTATTTTGAAAGCGGGGACGCCGAGGTGCTCAAGAGTATCCAATGTCTTCCATCGACGCATCCGGCCACGCAACAATTTGCCGCGCTGGCACGGTGTGGTCCAAAGCCCAACAGTCTGGCGCAACGCATTGAAGTGCTCAGCGTGGTGGCCGCCGTTTTTGACGAGGAAATGGGGCGGCATCGCGCGCCCGCGCCGCTCGGCACCGGCGCGTTGCACCGCTTCGAACAACTCATCACCCAAATGCCCGATACCGAGATCATCAACCATTCGCCGGAGCAGCTCGCCCGCCTCTGCGGCTGCAGCCCCCGGCATTTCAACCGCCTTTTCCGGAAACATTTCGGCGCCTCCGCCCGCGCGCGGCAAACCGAATTGCGCCTGCTCAAGGCCCGCCGGTTGCTTTGCGACACCAACGCCAAAGTCATCCACGTGGCCTACGACAGCGGTTATCGCCATCTCGGATTGTTTAACAGCATGTTCAAAAAGCGATTCGGCACCACCCCCAGCGAATGGCGCAAGACCGCGCAGAAAACTCTGACCGGCATCCCGCGGCGTTTGGCAAAACGCGCCGGCGCCATCGCGTTGATTGCGGGCCTTTGGTTCGGTTCCATCGCCGCCGCACAAACCAATTCCGCAACCAACCCGCCGGCGCCGGGGTTGAATCCGGTCGCGCCATCAAGTCCGGACAAGACGGCCCGGGCCAGTGATGCCGTGCGCCAACGGATGATCGAATTGGACCTCGGGGAAGCCAGCCGTTTGTCCGCCGTGCGCGCGGCGGCCAATCCCGCGACCGGCCCGCTGTCCGAGCCGGGGCTTCACCTGGGCACACCGGTCAGCGCGGAGGAAATGGCGCAAGCGCAGAACGCCGTGCGCCGGAGGCTGATCGAGTTGAGCGTGCCGGAATGGCGGCGCGAAGCCCTGGCGGCGGCGGCTTCGACCAACGGCAACAGTTTCGAAGTCAAGGGATACGAACTGATCGGCAACACCGTGCTGCCGCCGGTCATCGGCGAGATCACCCTGCAGCCGTACGTCGGGCCGGCGGTCACATTCGATGCCATCCGTCAGGGGATGGCGGATTTGCAGTTGGCCTATCACAGCCGCGGTTACGTGACCGTCTCGGTCGGTCTGCCGCCGCAAAAACTCACCAATGGCGTGGTGAAAGTGCAGGTGACGGAGGGGCGGATTGCGGAAATCGAGGTGTTGAACAACCGCTACTTCAGCTCGAATAACATCATGCGCGCGCTGCCCAGTTTGCACACGAATATGCTGCTGAATTCCCAGGTGCTCCAGCGCGAACTGGACGCCGCCAACGCCAGCCGCGACCGGCAGATTTATCCCAGCCTCAGTCCCGGTCCGGAACCCGGCACCAGCCTGCTGGATCTCAAGGTGAAAGATCGTCTGCCGCTGCACGCCCGCGTGGAGATGGACAACTTTTCCACCCCGGCCACACCCGATCTTCGCGCCAATTTCAGCGCCCAATACAACAACCTTTGGGACCTGAACCACCAGGTCGGCATCCAGTACAGTTTTACGCCCGATGGCATGAAGCTGGACCCGCAAGGTGCCGGCTTTGTCAACAAAATGAAAGGGACGAATCAGATTTCAGTTCCCGTCCAGACTTCCCATATCTCCACGCCTTTCGACAATCCGCTGATTGCCAATTACAGCGCCTATTATCGCCTGCCGCTGGGGAATCCGGAACCGGTCCAACGGCGGATGGACGCCGCGCCGGCCAAGTTCGGTTACAATGAAGCGACCCATCAGTTTCAAGCGCCGCCGGCCACTGGTCGGCCGGAACTCACCTTTTACGCGAGCCGTTCCACCACCGACACCGGGATTCAATCCTCCCCCAAGACGCAGGTGACGACGAACAACCCGACGCTGAATATCGAACAAAATGCCGCCGGCGAGAACGCCACCCTCAACGAACAGGTGGGTGCCCGATTCTCGCTGCCCTTGCGTAGCGACGACAACGACATCCACAGCACGCTGTCTTTCGGGATGGATTTCAAGCGTTACCGGCTGGCCAGTTATAATACGAACATTTTTTATGAAACCGTGACCTTCACCAACGGTTCGGGACAACGAATCTCAACAAATTACATCGTTGCATCAGGCCAGCCGGGCCATTTCACCGGCGTCGATTATTTGCCCATTAACGTCGGCCTCAACCTTTCCATCGCTGACCGCCTGGGAACCACGTTCCTGAATGCCAGCCTGAACTGCAACCTCGTGACCGCGCTTTCGGACGATGCCGCATTCGCCCGGACAGCCTATAGCACCAACGCTCCGGCCCGCTACGCGACCCTGGACCTCGGCTTGAGCCGCGATCAAAAATTCTATGAGGATTGGTCCGTGCTGTTCAACGCCAACAGCCAGGTCACCGCCGACGCGCTCATCAGCGGCGAACAGTTTCCCCTGGGCGGCATGTCGAGTGTGCGAGGCTATCATGAAGGTGAAATTTACGGCGATTCGGGCTGGCGCGCTTCCGTCGAGCCGCGCACGCCCTGGCTGAATGTCGGCACGTTTGTCAGCAGATTGAACGCCCGCGCGGAGGGCGGCGATTCGAGTGCCGGCGCGGCGGGCAGCGGCACTCCGGCGCCGCTATGGCTGCGCGGCTCGGCCTTCATGGACTATGGCGAAGCTTATTTGAATGATGCGCCTCGAGGCTTTCCGGGCCGTTCCAGGCTCTGGGGTGTCGGCATCAACGGCTCTGCTCACATGGGCAACTGGCTCGATGCGCAGCTCACGATTGCATGGCCGTTGCTCAATTCACCGGCCACCCAAACCGGTGACATGAGAGTTTTCTTCGCCGTCGGCGTTCAGTTCTAGTCCGGAGCATTGTTACAGTCATGTGACAGAATCGTTTCACAGTTGTAACACACACCGGCGACGCTTGTGATAGAAATGGCGCAAACCAAATTGACAACCGCAGCGCGCAAAAAGGGTCAGCGGCACAACGGGTTCCTGAAAGAATACCTGGAGGGAGGGGCGCGCCGCTGTTTCTTCGGCATCACCCTGGCATTGACGCTGGGTGTGAGCCGGAGTGCCTTGGCCAATCCCCATGGCATGACGGTGACCCAGGGGGCCGCTACGGCGACCTCCAGCGGATCGCAATTGACGGTCACTGCCTCGCAAAACGCTTTTCTCAATTGGCAATCGTTCAATATCGCCTCCGGGGAAACCACGACTTTCCAGCAACCGTCGGCCAGTTCGGTGGTTTGGAACCGGATCAATGACGTCAACCCCTCCCAGATTTGGGGGAATCTGAACGCCAATGGGATGGTGGTGTTGATGAACCAGTCAGGTTTTTTCTTTGGGCCAAATTGCATGGTCAAAGCAGCCGGGTTCGTGGCGACCACGGCCATGCCGCCGCCTGAATTCTCTCCCGGCAGTCAATGGGAATTCAATGGGCCGCCGCCCTCGGCGAGCATCATCAATTACGGCCAGATCAAGGTTCAATCGGGCGGTTCGCTGTTTCTCATCGCCAATGCGATCGAGAACCATGGAACGCTCACCGCGCCGGATGGCAAGGTCGGCCTCTACGCCGGCAAACAGGTGCTGGTTTCGGACCGTCCCGACGGCCGTGGCATGAGCGTGACTGTGACTCTGCCCTCGGGTTCGGTCAATAACGACGGCCAGATCATCGCCGACGGCGGCTCGATCCTGATGCACGCGCAAACGGTGAACCAGGATGGCTTGCTCCAGGCCAACTCAGTCCGGCAACAAAATGGCGTCATCGAACTGGTGGCCGGGGACGCCGTCAATCTCGGGGCCAATTCCGTTCTCGCCGCGCGCGGGGACAACACCACCGTCAGCAGCGGTGGGCAGATCACGATCCAGTCCGGCGGCTCATTTTCGGATATCAGCGGCTCAACGATCTCCGTAGCCGGTGGTGCTTCGGGCGGCAATGGTGGTTTGGTGGAAATCTCGGCGCCCAGGATGCCGGCGATTCATTCGACGATCGACGGCCGGGCCGGGCCTGGCGGCATCGGCGGCCGGCTTTTCCTTGATCCCGCCGATATCACTTTGGGGACTTCAGACCCTCAAGACGGCAGTTTGTTTCTCAACGTCGGCACGACGCTGGACATCGGTGGCGCTTTCTTTGTTGACTCCGCCTTCCACGGAATGTCGCAGATTGATCTGCAAGCCACCCACACCATCACGCTCGCCGACGGCACGGTATGGAATTTGGCGCAGAGCACCGGCCAATCCGGTCCAGGCTGCCAATTGACCCTTGAAACCGGCACCGATCCTGGCAGCGGGATCATCATCGGCAATGGATCGAGCATTCTCGCGGGGGCGGGCTGGTCGGTGGCGCTCGAGGCCGGCCGTGATTTCACCCTGCCTAACACGTTCACCGCCGCCGCGGTGGCTTCCGGCGTGGGAGACATCACGTTCAATGGCAACGGCGGACTGCAGACCCAGGATGGTTCCATTACCCTGATTGCCGGCAATAACATCACGGTCGGCGCCGGTTATGTCCGGACGATGAATGGCGGAAGCATCAATGCCACTGCGGTCGCCGGGAGCGTCAACACCGGCACTTCGGCCAGCGGCTTTAAATTCCAAAAGCCGGCCCCCGGGACAACTTCTCCCGGCTACATCGTTGATCCCAATCTTGGCGGCATCAGCACCTACGCCGGCGGCGATGTCAATATCACGGCCGGCCAGGATATCATCAGCTACATGCCGGGGAAGGATCCCGGCGCCAACAATACCGAAGCCGGCAGCGGCGCCTTCGGATTCCAAGCCGGGAATGTGACGCTGACCGCCGGCCACGACGTCGTCGGACATTATGTGGTCGCCAACGGCACTGGCACCATTCACGCGGGAAACGATGCGGGCAGCACCAGCTCGAATGAGAAGCTACTCGCCTTGAGCTTGGTTTCCGGCGGCTGGATCGTCAAAGCCGACCACGACATCAACCTTCAGGAAGTCCGAAATCCCAACGGCATCTTCGATTCCATCAATTCACCGAAGAGCCATTTCTTTGATTATAATCCCAACGACTATGTGGACTTGAACGGGGTCAATGCCGTGAATTTGCTCGGCGCTTCCTCGCCCCGCAACTCCGGCGAGTCCTCGATCCCTTCGTTCTATCCCGGAACCCTCGAGATCACCGCCGGCGCCGGCGGTGTGACCCTCGCCAAAAACATCGTCCTGTTTCCATCGCCGGTTGGCCAGTTAACGATTTCCACGACAGGCGGCGGCGGACTGACCGGGACCGGGGCGGGAGGACTGACCCAAATCCTCATGTCGGACAGCAGCGCGTCACAATACAAGAACTCCGCCAGCTTCGGCCCGAACGATCACGCTGCGATCCCCCTTCATCTGAACGATCCGGAACCGGTTTCGCTAAACATCGCGGGCGACATGAACAACATCCTGCTCATCTCGCCCAAAGAGACCGACATCAATATTGGCGGCAACATGAATAACAGCCGGTTCCAAATTCAGAACCTTCATCCGACCGATATTTCCAAACTGACCGTCACCGGCGATATCGTGAACCGCAACGTGTTCACCACGGTCCCGGACGGCACAGCGCCCGATGGTTCCTTGTTCACCACGGTTTTTCCGCCAAACGCACGCGACGTGGATGGCAACTCGCTCGCGGGCAAGCTCAATCTGTTTTATCTCGATCCCCAAAAAGGGCTGCTGCCGCTCGCCGATTCAGGTCTTAACAACCTGTTCAGTTATGATTCCGCGGGTCAGACGCTGACGTTCCAGGGCCGCATGACCGGCACTCAATTGCAGGAATTGACTACGCTGCGGGTTGAGGTGCTGAACGCCAGCGGCGGATTGGTGGTTGACGCCAACGGGAACCCGGTGACCAAATCGGTGACCTTTGCCAGCACTGCGGTGCTCAATCAATTATTCAGCAATAGCCAGGACGTGCCGGCGGCGGCCAACTCAGGCTATTTGGTGGCCGGGCCGGGGACGCTGGATGTCAACGCTCGCAACATGGACCTTGGCGCCACGCTCGGTATCCAGTCCGTGGGTCCGCTGGGCAACGCCGCGCTTGGCTTTCTGGGGGCTTCCGGAGCCGCCGTCAATGTCAATCTCACCGGCAACCTGGATATGTTCGCAACGACGATTTCGACGGAAGCCGGCGGCGACATCAATGTCAAGGTTCAGGGTGACGCCAACATCGGCTCCTCCTTTTTCACCGGCAATGACCAGCTTGCTCGCGGTATCTTCACGGCGTCGAAAAGCGACGTGAATGTGACTGCCGGCGGTGACATCAATGTGAATGGTTCACGTATCGGTGCATACGACGGCGGCAACGTCACTGTCGAGTCCTTGCACGGCGATGTAAACGCCGGAACGGGAGGCCAGGGTTTTGCCACAGTGCAACAGGTTCATTTCGACCCGGTAACGGGCAGGGTGCAAACTTTTGCGCCGCAGATTCCCGGCAGCGGCATTGTGGCCACTACGTTCCCCCCGCCGGGTTCCACTTTCCCGGTGTCGCACAACACGGTGGGCAACATCCTCGTCGAAACCCCTCAGGGAAACATCATCGCCAACGCCGGCGGCATTCTCCAACTGCCCCTGAACGGCGTCAGCTCCAGCGCGGCCACCGTCACGCTCGCCGCCGGCACCAAGGATGCCAGCGGCAACGTGATTTATACCGGCAGCATCGATGCCAGCGGGTCCGGCGTGATCGGCGCCAATGTCAACCTCCGGGCCACCGGCGACATCAAGGGCGTCATCATCGCCCAAAACAATTTGAATGTGAGCGCGAATCAAAACGTGAGCGTCACCGCGGTCGCCATTGGCAACGCGGATGTCTCCGCCGGCGGCACCATTTCCGGGACCATCGTGGGCGTCGGCAGCGTGAATGCCAGCGGCAGCAGCATCGATGCGTCGTTGCTGTCGCAAAACGTCAGCGCCAGCGGCAGCACCAGCGGCTCTCTGGGTTTCGCCCAGGCCAATGTCGGCAGCACCGCCAGCACGAGCGCATCCGCGACCGCCAGCGATCAAACCAAGACCCTGGCCGCGAACGACGAGGGCTCCGGAACGGACGAAAAGGACAAACGCGGTTCCGCCAAACGCTCGGTGTTGACCCGCACGGGCCGCGTCACGGTGATTTTACCCCAACAAAGCTAACACAACCCTATGCACGTCATTCCTGTTTCACCCTTCTTCGCCAGCGCGCTCCAATTTGCTTTTGAAAAAGCGACGACGGAAGGCAAGATCACCATCGGCGTCCTGCTCATCGTCTCCGTCTTCAGTTGGTCGGTGATCATCACCAAAGGGCGGCAACTGCTCCGCGCGCGGAAGGTGGGGAAAAAGTTTTTCGCGTCGTATCGCCAGACCAAGGACCCGCTCGACATGGCGCGGCGCGGCGACCAGTTTGACGGCGCACCCGCCTACGAGTTGTATGTCACCGGTATCGAGGAACTGGATTATCACCTGAAAAACAACCCGGTCGAGGTGCGCGGCCAAACGCGGATCAGCAGCGGTTCGTTTGACACGGTGCGGGTCGCCATCGAGCGCGCCGCCAGCAACGAGTCGCTGGGGCTGGAAAAAGGAATGATCATCCTCTCCACCGCCGTCGCCGGCGGGCCCTTCATCGGATTGCTCGGCACGGTGTGGGGCGTCATGGAGACGTTTTCCGGCATTGCCAAAGCCGCCTCCGCCAGCCTCACCGCAATGGCCCCCGGCGTCGCCGGCGCGCTGATCGCCACCGTCACCGGCCTGTTCGTCGCCATTCCCGCGATGTTCGCCTACAACTACATGGTCACCACCATCCGCGCAATCACCCAGGAACTCGACGCTTTTGCCTCGGAATTCGCCACGCAAATGGAGCATCGCTACGTGGATAACCGCCCGCTGGCCGATGAAATCCGGGATGCGCTGCAGGGCACACCCCGCGAACCGGTGCGGCGCGAAAATCACCATGCCTCGACCGCATCGCCTGTCATTGCCGCGGACAACATCGAATCTGAACCGGTGCGCGCATGAAGAAGTGTTCCAAAAGCCATCACGAAGCCCTGGCGGAGATGAACATCACGCCGCTGCTGGACCTGGCCTTTGTGTTGCTCGTCATTTTCATCATCACCACGACGCCGGTGGTGAATGATCTCGAGGTGGATTTGCCGTCCGCGGCCAAACGGCCCAAGGATCCGAAACCCAAGATCAACTACGTCACCATCGAGACCGGCGGCAAAATGTATTTGAACAAGGCGGAGGTGGACCTGGCCTCGTTGCGGGAGCAAGTCATCGCGATGCGGATGGATACTCCGGACCTGAACATCGTCATCCGCGGTTCGGCCCGGGCAAAGTATTCCAAAGTTGTGGGGGTGATGGACATGCTGCAACAGGCGAACGTGGGGAAAGTCAACCTGGCAACCGAAGCATTCGCCGATGTGACCGCAAAGAAGGAGTAAATTATGATTCAACGCAACAAGATCAATTCCTCGAAGGTCAATCTGACCATTTCCCTCGTCTTCCACACCGCTTTGATTCTCGCGGTGGTGTTCTTTGCCGCCCGCGAAGGCATGCTCGGCAAGAAGCTTAGAGAAATCACCGTGACCATGGTGCCCAAGGAAAAGAAACCGGAGCCGCCGAAGGAAAAGCCGCCCGAACCGAAGATCGATGCGCCGAAGGCCGTGGAAGCGCCGAAGCTCAATGTGCCGCAGCCCAGGATGGAAACCGCCTCCGTCCCGCCGCCGTCAGACGCGGCCCCGTCCGTGGCGCCGGCCGCAGTGAGTTTGCCGGCCTTCGAGTTTAACGACGGCGCCAAGGAAGTCCTCACCGGCGACCCGAACGGAGTTTACAAAGGGCTGGTGGAACACGCGCTCCGCTCCCGCTGGAACCGTCCGGACGACATGGCGGATGACAAATTTGTCGCCGAAGTGGAATTGACGATTGGCCCGGATGGCGCGGTGAGCAGCTATCGCTGGATTAGAGGTTCGGGCGACAAACGCTGGGACGACACCGTCCGGGCGGCGCTGGCCCAGACCAAAGCCATCAGCCGCCCTCCGCCCAAGGGCTTCCCTGCAGCCGTCACCGTGCGTTTCGACGTGCAGACCGAGGAGGCGGCGGACAACCTGCAGCTCAGCAGCCGGTGAAAAAAGTTTCCAAAGGCCATCACAGCTCGCTGAACGAGCTGAACATCACGCCGCTGCTCGACCTGGCGTTCGTGTTGCTCGTGATCTTCATCATCACCACGCCCCAGATGTCGAATGACCTGGAAATGAACCTGCCGTCGCCCAAGAAAAACGAATCGCCGTCGCCGCCGCCGAAGCTCAATCGCATCAACGTGGACGCGGCGGGCCGCATCACGCTCAACGATCAGGTGCTGGAACTCCCGGCGCTCAAGCAAACCTTGACGGCGATGAAAGCCGGCGACCCGGAAACCGGTGTCGTGGTGCGCGGCGCGGCGGATGTGGATTACCAGCGAGTCATCGGCGTGCTCGATGTTTTGCAACAGGTGGACATCACCAAGGTCGGCCTGGCCACGGAAACCGCGCCCTGAAGCCGGACCACAAGGCGCATTGACGTTTGGTGGTGGTCCGGTTTAGTGAGGTGAGGCTCTCCATGAACCGCATAGCGCAGACTGGCAGTCTGCCGTATCGCCGACTGGCAGTCGGCGGCACAGCAGG
>CAZFOA010000002.1:0-25759 GCA_964520205.1 uncultured Verrucomicrobiota bacterium
CGTGTTCAACCGGCGCGCGGACGAAATCTTCGTGGGCGTCCTGCGCAAGTGGCGTCACTCCTGGCTTAAGCCCGGCAGCGCGAACAAGCCATGAAACAACACCTCCCCGTTTATTCCGCGGGAAGTTTGAAGACGCTCTTGCGGGCCGGGATCCTGGCTTCGTTACTGTGCGCGGGCGATGCGCGGGCCGATGCGGGCACGGTTCCCACCGACACCGCACTGGCCGGGCACCTGGCACGGTTGGAACAGGAAGTCCCCCCGGGCTGCACCGTCCTCGCGCAACCGCCCTTCGTCGTGATTGGCGATGAACCGCCGGAAACCGTCCGGAAACGGGCCAGTCAAACCGTGAAATGGGCCGTGGACCTGCTGAAACAGGATTACTTCCAGCGCGATCCGCAGGAGATCGTCGACATCTGGCTGTTCCGTGACCGGGAAAGTTACACCAATCATGCGCGTCAGTTGTTCAATGACACCCCCACGACTCCATTCGGTTACTATTCAGCCGAACATCATGCGCTCGTGATGAACATCGCGACCGGCGGCGGCACACTGGTGCATGAAATCGTGCATCCGTTCATGCGCGCGAATTTTCCCGCCTGCCCGGCTTGGTTCAACGAAGGGCTGGCGTCGCTGTACGAAGCATCCTCCGAGAAGAACGGACATATTCACGGCCTGATCAATTGGCGTTTCAAAGGATTGGAACAAGCCATTCAGGGAGGGAAAACGATTTCATTCCAGCAACTAACCTCAACCACCGACGCTGAATTTTACGGGGCAGGGACCGGCGCCAGCTACAGTCAGTATTACGCCCAGGCCCGTTATCTCTGTTACTATCTCCAGGAAAGAGGTCTGCTGGTGAAGTATTACCATGAGTTCGTCGCCAACGCGAAGCGGGACCCGACGGGCTACGCTACCTTGCAGCGTGTTCTCGGCGAAGATGACATGCAGGCGTTTCAGAAGAAATGGGAAACCTTTATACTCGGGTTAAGGTTGCCCTAAGCAGCGGCAGGCCGAGAGAACGGCGGACGCTTGCCGACGAAAGCGCGGCATATCGCGACAATTGTTTGCTTGTTTCATCCCGGCGCGGGGCTAAGATGGTTTCGCTTAAAGGCGTACCATGAGCCCACAATCCATTGCCCGCTTGATCGGAATCGCCATCCTCATTTTTGTGGTTGTCCTCATGGCCTCCTCCGGCACGTACGTCGTGCACCCGGGTTATCGCGGGGTGGAGGTGACGATGGGGACGGTGTCCCAGGCGTTCAAGCCGGAAGGCTTTGGAATCAAGACGCCGATGGTCACCACGATCTATCCGATTTCCATCCGGCAGCAGACGGCGGAGGACAAGGCGGAATGTTACTCGTCGGACCTGCAGCAGATTCAAATCGACCTGCGCGTGCTGTTCCGCATTCCCGAAAGTTCGGTGGTCAAACTGTTCCAGGAATACTACGGCGAACCGTTTGACAGCCTCGTCGCGCCTCGCGTCCAGGAGGCGCTCAAGGAAGTTGCCGCGTTGCAAAGCGCGGAGCAAATCGTCAAGAATCGCGAACAGATCAAGACGCGCGCCCTGGAACTGGCGCGCAAGAAAGTCGGCCCGCTCCTCGTCATCGAGGACATCGTCATCCAAAACATTGCGCTGACGAAGGAATTGGAGAATGCCATCGAGGCCAAAATGGTGCAGGAGCAGGAGGCCGCGAAATCGAAATACGTCCAGCAGCGCGCCCAGATCGACGCGGACACGTCCGTCATTCAGGCCAAGGGCGAGGCCGAATCCATCGTCATTCGCGGCCAGGCATTGAAGGAAAACCCTGCGTTTGTGGACCTCAAAATTGTGGACAAATGGGATGGCCTCACCCCGTTGGTTATCGGCGGCGGAAACAATCTTGTTTATCAACTGCAGGATCTGGAACGCCTCCGCCAATTGAGAAATAATGCCAACTCCACCTCGCAACCCGCACCCGCCGTCCGGCAGCGCGCCACTCCCCCTTGATCCGATGCAACGCGCGTTTCTGCCCAAACTCATCGGCGTGGCGGTGCTCCTGTTCATCGCCGTCGCCCTGAGTTCCTCCACAACCTATGTCGTCGATCCGGGCACGCGCGGCATCAAGGTGACGCTCGGCAAGGCGGAGGACCGTTTCCTGCCGCAAGGGTTTGGCTTCAAGGCGCCGTTCATCACCACCATCGTGCCGGTGAATGTGCGGCAGAAGACGCAATCCGTGCGCGCGGAATGTTTCTCGTCCGACCTGCAGCAGGTGATCGTGGATTTGCGCGTGCTCTACCGCGTGCCGGAAGAATCGGTCGTGCAGATTTTCAAGCAGTTTTCCGGCGACCCCTTCGACAGCCTCATCGCGCCGCGGGTGCAGGAAGCGATCAAAGAAGTCACCGCGCTGCAAACCGCCGAGACGATTGTGAAGAACCGCGAGGAGATCAAACAAAAGACGATGGTGGCTGCGAAGCTGAAAATCGGAGATATCCTGTGGGTCGAGGACATTGTCATCCGCAACATTGATCTCTCGGCGGAGCTGGAACGGGCCATTGAAGCCAAGATGGTGGCGGAACAACAGGCGGCGCAGGCGCGGTTCACTCAAATGCAGACCCAGGTGGAGGCGGAGACAGCCATTATCCGCGCCAAAGGCGAAGCGGAGGCCATCAAAGTGCGGGGCGAAGCGCTGAAGCTGAATCCGGCGTTTTTGCGCCTCCAGATCGTCGAAAGGTGGAACGGCAAATCTCCCCTGGTGGTTCCCGCCGACGTGAACAATACCGGAGCCGCACTGCTGTTGCCGCTGGGTCCGGCCGAGAAACCGTCCGCGCCATGAACCCCCGGACACGGGCAGTGTTGCAGATTATGGTGCTCGTGGCGGTCGTGGGTGCTCTGGTGCTGCTTTTCCCGCGGGCGTATGCCTTTGTGGAGCAGGCCGCGCGCGAATTGCGCTACTTCTGGTGGCTGATCCTCCTGGTGGCGCTCGCCCTCTGGCTGATCTGGGGCCTCGGCCGAAAGCCGAAGCCGTAACCGCCCTCTACCGCCTTCGTTTCGCCGGACCGTAAAAGTATCCGCCATGCACGCGGGCGCCCCGGACCCGGCGTTCGAACCCCTTCGGCTGGCCGGGTTTTTCTTCCTCGAACAGCGCCGTGTAACGGTAATCAAAATTTTCCAGCCGCACGCGCGCAATTTTCTGGCTGATGAATCGCTCAATGGCCGCCACATGCTTCGAATCCTCCGCCACCATCAGCGTGAAGGCGTCGCCACTGGCTTCCGCACGACCGGTTCGGCCGATTCGATGGATATAATCCTCCGGATGCTGGGGCACATCGTAGTTAACCACATGGCTGACATCCGCGATGTCCAGGCCGCGGGAAGCGATGTCCGTGGCCACCAGCGCTTCGTAACGCCCTTCGCGAAAGCCGCGCAACGCCTGTTCCCGCTCGCGTTGCGTCCGGTTGGAATGCAGCACTGCCACCGCATGATTGTTGCGCTTGAGCAGGCCCGCCACGCGGTCGGCGCCGTGTTTCGTCCGGCAAAAGACGATGACGGAGTCGTATTTGACGTGGTCGAGCAAGGCGAGGAGCAGGTCGATTTTCTGGGATTCGGACACGGGATAAATGACGTGTTTGACGGTTTCCGCCGGGGTGCGGCGCGCGCCAATCTCGATTGTTTGCGGAGAGCGCATTGCCCAGCGAATGAGGGAATCGATTTCCGGCGGAATCGTGGCCGAGAAGAGCAGCGTTTGCCGTTCGCGCGGGCAGCGTTGCACAATGCGTTTCACATCGGGAAGAAAACCCATGTCGAGCATGCGATCGGCTTCATCGAGCACCAGATGCCGCACCTGATCGAGGTGGCAGGTGCCCCGCTCCAGATGGTCGAGCAGACGGCCGGGCGTGGCGACGATGATGTCCGCGCCGCGTTTGAGCGCATCCATCTGCCGGCCATAACCGACGCCGCCGAAAACCACGGCGGTGAGCAGGTCGGTGAAGCGCGCAAAATCGCGAATGGCGGTGTCCACCTGGGCGGCCAGTTCGCGCGTCGGTTCCAGCACCAGAACCCGTGTCCGCAAATCGTGGTGGGCCAGCTTCGTAAGCAGGGGCAAAGCGAACGCGGCGGTTTTTCCCGTGCCGGTTTGAGCGCTGCCGATGACGTCCTGACCGGCAAGAATCAGCGGAATGGCCCGGAGTTGAATGGGCGTAGGATCGATATAGCCCATTGCTTTGATACCGTCCAGCATGGGAGCCGACAAGCCCAGTTTTGAGAAAGGCATTCCCTAATCTGGGGTGGGAAAGAGGAAATGTCGATGAAGGAATTCGATTGAAACCGCCCGGGGCGCCAGCCCTGGGTAAAGATGTCGAAATAGCGGGCCCCACACGGGCGGCAGAATTGGGACGGAGACATTCCGGCGACGATTCCTTTCGCCTCTCCGAGGCTGCCGAAGGGTCGCGACTACGAGGGTGTCCTGGATTGCTTCACCGCTTCGATGCAGCGGCCGCAAATGGTCGGATGCTCCGGATTCGAGCCGACGTCGGTTTCCCAGTGCCAGCAGCGCTCGCATTTCTGGCCGTCGGCCTTAAACACTGATGATGAAGCAGGCTCGCCGACCTTAATTGTCAGGTTTGATACATTGACCAATTCGCGAAGCAACTCGCTGTCTGAATACTGATTTTGAACCTGTGGAATAACGATTTCGATTTTTGCATCCAGCGCTTTGCCAATAGTCTTGGCTTGGCGTGCTTTTTCCAATTCAGGCAACAATGTTTCTCTCCACAGCTTGAGCCAATCCCACTTCCCGACTTCATCGGGTTCCAGCGACAGACCCTTGCGTTTCCATTCGCCTTCATGGATTGAACCGCTCGTTTTGCCCGGCACAAACTCCCACGCCTCATCCGTCGTGAACGACAGCACCGGCGCGAGCATCTGGCACAGGCCAGTCACGAGGCGAAGCAACGCCGTCTGCGTCGAGCGGCGGCGATGCGAATTGGCCGGGTCGGTGTAAAGCCGGTCTTTGATCACGTCGTGGTAAATCGACGAAAGCTCCACGGCGATGAACTGGCTGACTTTTTGATAGACGACGTGGAACTCGTATTTGTCGTACGCCTCGATGACTTCCTGCTCAAGCTTCGAGAACTCGCCGAGAATCCAACGGTCGAGGCCGGTGAGCTTGTCGTCCGGCACCGTATGCTTCGCCGGATCGAAGTCGTAGAGATTCGAAAGCTGGTAACGCAGCGCGTTGCGGATGCCGCGATAGGTCTCCGCCACTTTCGTGATCCGCTCTTCGCTCACGACAATATCGTTGCGGAAATCCTGTGATGAAACCCACAGACGGACGATGTCCGCACCGTATTTCTTGATGTACGCTTCGGAAGTCTGGGGTTTCTCGTAGCCGCCCTGGCCTTGTTTGCTCTTGGAAATCTTCTCGCGATCGGCGTCCACCATGAAGCCATGTGTGAGCACCGTCTTGAACGGCGCCGCGCCGTTGCCGGCCAGCGACAGGAGCAGCGAGGATTGAAACCAGCCGCGATGCTGGTCGGAGCCTTCGAGATACATATCGGCTTGCCAGGAGTTCGGAGTTTCGCCTTCAGGCGGTACCGGACCGGCTGAAGCCGGAACTCCAAACGCACCGCGCCGCAATTCCGGTCGTCGCATTAGCACGGCGCGCGATGACGAGCCGGAATCGATCCACACATCGAGCGTGTCGCTGGATTTGGCTGCGGCTTCCGAGCCTTTCCAATCCTTTGGTTTCAACAACGCCCAGAGTTCGGCCGCGGATTTCTCGAACCAAACGTTCGAGCCATGCTTCTCGATCAGGTCAGCCGCGTTTCGGACGATTTGCGCATCGAGGATCGCGTTTCCGTTCGCGTCGTAAAACGCCGGGATCGGCACGCCCCACGTGCGCTGACGCGAGATGCACCAGTCGGGCCGCGATTCCACCGCGCTCTTGATGCGGTTGACGCCCCAGTCAGGGATCCATTTTACGCGGTCGATTTCAGCGAGAGCATCTTCCCTGAAACTCTTTGTAGGAGTCGAGGTAACGAGACTCTGACTAAGCTCATTCTTTGATTTGAGACTCCTCACGTCGTCTCCTACGGAATTGGGTGTGTGGTCAATTTTGATGAACCACTGGTCCATCGCGCGGAAGATGACCGGCGTCTTGCTTCGCCAGCAATGGGGATAGCTGTGATGATAATTCTCCTGGTGCAACAACGCGCGGCGCGCCCGAAGCTCGTGCAGCACCGCTTCGTTCGCGTCGCTTTTGCCGTGCTTCTCCAGGATAGACTTGCCGACCATCTCGGCAGGCATCTGCTGTTCGACCGGCAAATCGTTTGTGTAGGCAAATTTCCCATCGTCATCCACAGGCGAATAAATCGGCAACTCGTTTTGCAGCCCGATGCCGTAGTCTTCCAGACCGTGTCCCGGCGCGATGTGGACGAAGCCGGTGCCCGTGTCGTTCGTGACAAAAGCATCGCCTTTGTAGAGGCTGCCCGTGCGGTTGCAGAAAGGGTGCTGGTATTGCAGCTTTGCCAGATCGTCCGTGCTGAACGGTTGCTGCTCGGGGGAACTGCTCCACCCACATTTCTCCGCGACGGCAGGAAGCAGCCCGCGGAACAGAATGTAATTCTCCTCGCCGACGCGCACCTTCACATATTGCAACATGGAATTGTAGGCCACGGCGAGGTTCGCCGGCAACGTCCACGGCGTCGTCGTCCAAATCAACACGAACGTGTTCGGCTGGCCAACCACCGGAAACTTCACAAAGATGCTCTGGCTGACGTGATCGTGGTATTCGACTTCCGCCTCGGCGAGCGCGGTGCGTGCGGGGATGCTCCAATACACCGGCTTCTTGCCGCGATAAACAAACCCCTGCTGGACGATGTCGGCGAACAGGCGCAGTTCGTCGGCTTCGTACTCCTTGTTCAGCGTCAGGTAAGGAGTGTCCCAATCGCCGAGTACGCCGAGGCGTTTGAACTGGGTGCGCTGGATGTCGATGTATTTGCGGGCGTACTCTTCGCAGGCTTTGCGAATTGTCGCAGGGTCGGCGCTGGTATTGCCCGCCTTGCGCATGTCCTGCGACACCTTGAATTCGATCGGCAGACCGTGGCAATCCCAACCCGGCACATAAGGCGCGTTGAAACCGCGCAGCGTTTTGTATTTGACGATGACGTCCTTGAGAATCTTGTTCAGCGCGGTGCCGATGTGGACGTCGCCGTTCGCGAATGGCGGGCCGTCGTGCAGGACGAATTTCTCCGCGCCGGCGCGCTGCTCCTGGATTTTTTTGTAGAGCGTGGCCGTTTCCCATTTCTTCAGCCGCTCCGGTTCCCGGGCGACGAGGTCGGCCTTCATCGGGAAATCGGTGCGCGGCAGATTCAATGTGTCTTTGTAGTCCATCAGGAAGGGCGCAAATTATCAGCGGGGTGAATGAGTGTCAACGAATGGGGAAAGACGCATCGAACGCCGAACACCCAACCTCCAACATCGAACATCCAATGAGACGCCCGCACCGCACCGCTCGGTGTTGGGCGTTGAATGTTGGATGTTGAATGTTTCCTTTCAGAATTTTGACTTTCCCGCCGTCATCCTTTAGCCTGCTCGCGCATGAAAGTGATTCGCCACACGGACGCGGATTTCCCCCGGCGGCTGCAAGAGCTGACGGCGCCTTCGAGTTTGTTTGATGCGGAGATCGAGCGGCGCGTGCGCGTGATTCTGGACGCGGTGCGGGAGCGCGGCGATGCCGCCCTGCTGGAATTCACCGAGAGGTACGACGGCGCGAAAGTGGGCGTTGATCAACTTCGCGTGACCCAGGCGGAATTAATGACCGCTTCGCTCCGGGCGGATGAACCGTTGCGCCGGGCGGTAACCGAGGCGGAAAAGAACATCTCCACTTTTGCGAGGAAATCGAAGCGTCACGGTTGGCAATCCAAAAACTCACACGGCGCGAGCGTGGGCGAGAAATTCGATCCGTTCCAGCGCGTCGGGGTTTATGTGCCCGGCGGCACGGCGCCGCTCGTCTCGACGGCGCTGATGACCATCACGCTGGCCAAAGTGGCGGGGTGTCCGGAAATCGCGGTTTGCACGCCGTGCGGCAAGGACGGCTCGATCAACGCCGCGTTGTTGTTTGCGGCGCGGGCGGCGGGCGCCACGGAGATTTACCGCGTCGGCGGGGCGCACGCGATCGCGGCGATGGCTTACGGCACGAAAACGATCCGGCGCGTGCAGAAGATTTTCGGGCCGGGAAACGCGTACGTGGTTGCGGCCAAACGCCTGCTCGTCGGTCACGTCGCCATCGACCTGCTGCCCGGGCCGAGCGAAGTGCTGGTGCTGGCGGACGAAACGGCCAACCCGAAATTCGCCGCCGCCGATTTGCTCGCCCAGGCGGAACACGGTTCCGGGCATGAACGGGTCTGGCTGGTCACGACTTCGGCGAAGGTGCTCAGAGCGGTTGAAGCGGAAATCGGGAAGCAATTGCCGAAGCTCGCGCGGGGGGAATTCATTCAACGCGTTCTCGACGACAACGCCTGGCTGGTGCAAGTGAAGACACTCGAGGATGCGGTGGCGCTCACGAATCGACTGGCGCCGGAGCATTGCGAGGTCATGACGCGCAACGCGCGCAAACTTTCGGAGGGCATTCGGACCGCCGGCGCGATATTCCTGGGCGCGTGGTCGCCGACCGTTCTGGGCGATTACGTGGCCGGGCCGAGCCACACGCTGCCGACCGGCGGCGCAGGCGCGTCGTTTGCCGGCCTGACCGTGGACCAGTTCCAGCGCCGCACCAGCGTCGTCGAATACACCCGCGCCTCGCTCAGGAAAGCGCTGCCGGCCGTGAAAAAATTCGCGGAACTCGAAGGGCTTGGAGCGCATGGGAAGTCGGCGGAGATAAGAGGGTAAATTCGCAAAATCCGATCCCCGATAATCCTGTGCTATCCGAAGGCGCAATGGCCTTCTGGATTGCAGACTCTCCCGAAGTTGGCACAAGTCGCCGTAAATGGTCATCGGCACAAATACCAACATCTCAATTTTGTATTCTTGAGTTTGTGCAATAGCAGAACTCTTTTCGCCGTGTAGTTTGAGTGTTGCCCCCCATTCCGAAATCAATCTCTGCACCTTTGGTGAATCGAGTTCGCGCGCCACTTGATTTTTATGCGAACCAGTCCATGCGGATTCCTTCGCTTCACCCGAAGCTTGGAAAATGTGCAGACAAATAGAAGCGTTTTCGCGGAATTGAATTTTCCCAGCTTGAGCCGCCGCTTGAATCGGTTAAATTGATTGGTATGAAGAACTGGATTGTCGCTGACCTGGAACACCTGGGCGGAAGCCCGCGTGTGCGCGGAACACGTATTTCCGTGGCGCTCATCCTGGAGTCGCTCGCCGCCGGCATGTCGGTCGCGGACATCGTGGACGCTTATCCCAGTCTGACCGAGGAATCGGTTCGTGGCGTTCTGGCCGAACTGGCGCATCAACAAGAACCGCAACACGCGTGAAGATTCTGCTTGATGAGAATCTGCCCCGGAAGCTTGTCGCCGCCCTGCGCGCGGAAGGTCACGAGGTCGAATCGGTTCAAACTCTCCGAATGCAGGGCTTGGACAATGGGAAGCTTTATCAGTTTGCGCTCGCAAGCTATGACGTTTGTTTCACGCGCGATTTCGGTTTCGCCAACACCGTTCGCCAAGGCCCGACCCAGGCAAAGTTTAAGTTGCTTCGAGTCACGCTGGCGCAAAAGCCACAGGAGGAATTCATCCGGGATTTCATCGCTGCGTTTCGCGCCGCGGACTTGAGAGGATTTCAGCACGGTGATGATTGGCCGTAATTGAGTTCATCATGGCTTTGAAGAAGTCGCGATTCATCCGCCCAATCGTTCGCGCGTTGCACGCCTACACACCCGGCGAGCAGCCGAAGATCAAGGGATTGATCAAACTCAACACGAACGAGAACCCGTATCCGCCATCGCCGCGTGTTTTGAAAGCCGTCAAGGCGGCGGTGGACGGACGGTTGCGGCTGTATCCGAATCCGACCGCGGAGCGATTGCGCGAAAAGCTGGCCACGCTGCACCATTGCCAGCCGGAGAACATCATTGTCGGCAACGGCTCGGATGAACTGCTGGCCCTGGCGGTGCGGTGTTTTGTCGAGCCGGCGGGGACGGTGCGCGGCGCCGGCCGGTCATCGCGGCGCGATGATCCCACCCAAACGGTGCAGTATTTCACGCCGAGCTACTCGCTGTATCCCGTGCTGGCGGACATTCATGGCTCGCTGAAAAACGCCGTCCCGCTCAAATCCAATTTCAGCCTGCCGCGCGTGACGGAATTGAAACGCGGCCGGCAATGGGATTTCGATGCCGCATTGACTTTCATTACCACGCCCAACGCGCCCAGCGGACGCGGTTATGCCACGTCGGAACTGGAGAAGCTTTGCCGCGCGCAACGCGGCGTGGTGGTGCTCGACGAGGCTTATGTCGATTTCGCCGGAGAAAACGCGCTCACACTGGCGCTGAAGCACCCGCACGTGATGGTGGGGCGGACATTCTCGAAGGCTTACTCGCTGTGCTTTCAACGCGTGGGCTATTTCGTCGGGCACCCGGAGTTGATCGCCGCGTTGCACAAAATCCGGGACAGTTACAATGTCAACGGCCTGGGCCAGATCGCCGCCGAGGCGACCCTGGACGATCTGCCTTATTATCGCTCGAGCTTCCGCAAGATCATCGCTTCGCGGGAAGAACTAAGTCGCGACCTGACGAAGCTCGGCTTCCGCGTTTTTCCCAGTCAGACGAATTTCATCCTGGTGGAGCCGCCGCTGTTCCCGGCGCAGACCTGGTTGCGGAAACTGCGCGACCGGAGAATTCTCGTGCGCTGGTTTGATCAGCCGAAAGTGAAGGGCTACTTGCGCATCACCATCGGGACTCGGGCAGAAGCGGAAGCGTTGGCGCGCGCGGTAAGAAGCATTTCGCAGCAGCAGTGGAGGCCGAGCGGGTTGTTTTCCGGCAAGAACCGATCTTAACCCAGCCCCTATTCTCGCTGATGGCAGCAGGGGGTGCCCAGTTTTCCGAAGCATCAACCCGCGACGCGGATGTATGGCGCACCCGCACAACACCACAGGGAACGGGGGTGAATTAAAACCGGCCGCTGCCGGTTCAACCAAAGCCAATAAGGTTAACTTGTCCCGAGGGTGTCACCAATTCACACACAACCACCCGCCATGAACCAGAGTAAGAGATTGTCCCAGCGTGTCTTCCGGGCGGGCACCTATTCTGCTGAAAGCCGGGCATGCATTGGGATCACAATGGGCCGACAGCGCCGCCCTTCGGCATAACGCCGAATCCGCGGTTTCTGTGTTACCGCGCGAGATATCACGACACGCGCCAAAGCCGGATAAGCGGCATTCGCGTGCGGAACGGTTTTGCGCAGTTGCCGGTCGCGGCCGTCCGCGAACGGTAAGGAAGGTTTGGAGTATGGATGCTACCAACGATGCCACGAATCAAGCCCAGGAGGCGCAGGAGAATCACACGCCTCTGTCCATTTCAAATCTCGAGATCCGCCCCCCAACTCCGGCGCGGGAGCGAAGCCCGCGAGCCAAACTCGCGCTGCCGTCGGTGACTTATGGAATCGTGCTGTTCATATTTCTCGTGCTGGGAATCGTGTTGCTGGAAGTCGTGAATCACCGAATTCACGCGAAAGCCGCCGCCTTGCCGGCACCGCAGCCCAGCATCGACGCGAGCGCGAATCCGGCTCCGGCCGCGGCCGTGCCCTTGAAGACCGCCGAATCGGCGATGCCTGCCGCGGCCGCAACCGGCACCGAGGCTCTGTCTCCGGCAACCGGGGAGATCGCTTCGCCCGAGGTCGGGAACGCCGCCCCGCCGCAACTGCCGCCGCTGAGATTGCAGGCCGTATTTTACAACCCGGCCCGCCCTTCGGCCATCATTGCGGGAAGAACGGTTTTTGTGGGCGATCGAGTCCACGGGTTTCGCGTGACGCTCATTCAAATGGATGCCGCCACCCTGGTGAACGGGACCCAGACGAACGTATTGAAGTTGTCGCAGTGAGCAGTTTTTCCTTGGCGTTTGGCTCAAGTTAGGGATGATTTGCGGCCAATGAGTCTGCTTCGCGAAAAATTTCGTAACTCAGCCATCTACGCCCGGGTCGCCCCGTTTGTCATTTTTCTCGTCCTGACGTTTGCGCCAGGGATTTCCGGCGATGAGTCCTCCAAGTATTGGTTTTACCTGGCCAAAACCCTGGTCGGCGCATGGTTGATCTGGGAAATGCGTCCGTTCGTTTCCGAAATGCGCTGGGCTTTCAGTTGGGAGGCTGTCGTCGTCGGCATCGCCGTATTCGTCATGTGGGTGGGGATTGACCCTTTCTACCCGCATCCCCAATCCTCTGGAAAGGAATGGAACCCGCAGGCGGCCTTTGGGCGGAACTCGACCTTGGCTGTGGTGTTCATGACCGTGCGGGTTCTTGGATCGACGTTCGTGGTGCCCCCGCTCGAAGAGGTTTTTTGGCGCTCCTTTCTCTATCGCTGGTTTGTGCGGACGGATTTTCAGAACATGCCCTTCAATCGTTTTCACCCGACGTCCTTCCTGGTGACCGCCGCTTTGTTCGGTTCCGAACATTTCCAGTGGCTCGCCGGCGTCCTGTGCGGTTTTGCTTTTCAAGGGCTCATGCTTAGAAAGAACCGGATTGGAGACGCCATTACGGCGCACGCGATCACCAATTTCCTGTTGGGCATCTATGTTTGCTGGAAGGGCGCCTGGCAGTTTTTCTAGGGGAACCTCCCTGCGTTCGACCTCTCTCGGCCGGTCAATCCGCGCCCCATTGGCAAATTCGGCGCTGGAGGTTCGGGGTTGGATGTTTTCTTAAATGATTCCGTGCCTGATTTTTGAAGACGAGCATCTGCTGGCGGTGAACAAGCCCGCCGGCCTGAACACGCATGCCCCCCATCCGCACGCCGGCGAAGGCATTTACGACTGGTTGAAACATCGCGAACCTCGCTGGGCCGCGCTGGCCGTCATTCACCGGCTCGACAAGGAAACCAGCGGAGTGCTGGTGTTCGGGAAAACCGCGCTGGCCAACCGCTCCCTCACGGAACAATTCACCGCGCGCTCGATTCGTAAGAAATATCTTCTGTTGACGAGCCGCGAGCCAAACCGCCGGGACCTCGTGGTGAAATCCAAAATCGCGCGCGCCGGCGAAAAGTATATCAGCACGGCACACGGCGAGCCGGCCGAAACGAGATTTCACGGGAGTGATCTTAAATCTCAAATTCCAAATTCCAAATTCCTGGAAGCGGAGCCTGTCACGGGACGCACACATCAAATCCGGGTCCACGCTGCGGAAAATGGCTTTCCGATTTTGGGCGACACGCTTTATGGCGGCGCCGCCTTCACCCGCGTTTGCCTGCATGCGGCGGAATTGAGGCTGCGACATCCCGCCGGCGGCGCACCGCTGACATTCCGAGCCCCGGTGGATTTTGGCGCCGATGTCCGCGCGGCGTTGCGCGCCGCGCTGATCGATCCGCGGGAAACCGACTGCTTTCGGGCCGTTCACGGCGCCAGCGATGGTTGGCCGGACTGGTATGTGGATCGGCTGGGGGATTATCTGCTATCCCAAAGCGAATGCCCTGCGGGCGAGGAGCAAAAGGACCGGTTGCGATTGCTGGTGGACGGCGAGACGGGAGCCATGTCTCGCGCCCCGCGCCTCGCCGGGGCGTATCACAAGATTCTCAGCCGGCAAGTGCGCCGCGCCACCATTGCCGAGGCATCGCCAAAACCCGTCATCGGCGACGACGCCCCGGAGCGATTCACCGTCCACGAAAACGGGATGCGCTTCGAGCTGAGTTTTAGCGCGGGATATTCCGTCGGGCTGTTCCTCGACCAGCGTGACAATCGGCGCCGGCTTTTGACCGGCCACATCGCGGCGGACTTTCCACTCTTCGATGCGAAATCCAAAACTCAAAACTCAACCTATGAAGTTTTGAATGCCTTCGCCTACACCTGCGGCTTTTCCGTCTGCGCGGCCAAAGCCGGAGCAAAAACGACCAGCCTGGATCTTTCGAAAAAATATCTCGAATGGGGCCGGCGCAATTTTGCGTTGAACGGGCTGGACCCGGCGGGCCATGATTTCATTTACGGCGACGTTTTCGACTGGCTGCGGCGTTTAGCCAGGAAGGGGCGCCGGTTCGATGTGGTGCTGTTCGATCCGCCGACCTTTTCGCAATCGAGCGGGCCCGGGACCTTTCGCGTGGAAAAGGACTACGCCGACCTGGTCCGAACCGCGCTTCCCCTGCTCAAACCCGGCGGAATTTTGTTCGCCTCGACCAACGCAGCGGGCTGGCCGCCGGAAAAATTCCTGGCTGCCGTTGAGGCCGGCGTTCGCGAGGCAAAGAGAAAAATCCTCCAGAGCCATTACGTTCCGCAGCCGCCGGACTTTCCCATTTCACGTTCCGAACCGGCGTATTTGAAGACCGTGTGGCTGAGGGTCGGCCCTGATCCAGGGCGGCGCGTCATTTCTTCTCCTGATCCGGCGGGTGCGTGACCAAGCTCACACGCATCGGGGCCTGGGCGCGGCGAACCATCAAAAAGACAATTCCCAAAGTCAGGACGAGAAGAGTCAGCGCGGGAATCCACACCATTTTGCGGCTCCAAAATATGTCCGGCGAAGCCACTTCGGCGGCCGGAACGGGTCCCGCCGGGACGCCGGCTTGCAGCAGGCCGTTCGTTCCGGGGACATGGGTGGCCGTTTCGGCTGCGGTGGCGTTGGTATTCTGGGAAGAAGGAATGGCGACCGCAACCTGCGGTTCCGGCACCGGCACGGCAGCTTCAACTTTTCCGGCGTTGACCGCTTCGGCCGCCGCCGGGCTTTCAGGCTTTGAAACCGGTTCAGCCAGGGTTGGCGGAGTTACAAAAGCTGCGGGGGTTTGCGGTGCCGGCGAGGGGGGAGGTGCCTGGAGGATCGTTTGATTCGAAACCGTCGATCCGGAAGTTTGTTCCGTCGGCGGCGGCGCGGGCTTATTTCCGTGAATGATGAGCGGCGGCACGGGGGACGGTTGGAGATTCTGCGGTTTGAGGGCGGGATTGACCACCGGCGGATCCGTCAGTTCGTGAGGCAACGGCGGCAGTTCCAATGACCAGGGCGGGAGGGTCACCGTGTAACTCATGATCTGACCGTGTTCAGCGCGCAGCACCGCGACGAAGGGAATGTGCGTTTTTTCCGACTGCTTCTCCCAGGTCTGATAAAAGGTGTTGATTTTCTCGTCGAACGGAGTGCCCTGAATTTGTTCCCGCCCGTCTGAAAGCAGGAGCACGGTAATGAAATCCGAACTCTTGATGATCTGTTGCATCGGCGCCATGACTTTGTCGAGATGGCTGCTCTTTTCGTATTTCTGGTCCTTCAGAAAATTATAGAGATCGAGGGCTACAGTCTGGCAGGTCCCGGGCGTCCAGACCTGCAGCGAGTAGCGTCCGGTGAAGAGGTCTTCGTTGAAAGTCCAGAGACCCACCGTGTCACCCCGCCGCATCTGGTCATTCATGCCGGCTGCCACCAGCGAAGCGGTCATGCGTTCAACGGCATCGGCCATGGGCGCCATGTGCTTCGAGGTTTCCACGATGAACAGCCAGCGGTTCGAGAGCGGAGATTTCACCGCCCCGGCCGGCTGGGAATCACTCTGCGCAAATCCCGGCAGGCCCAACAGAACTGCGGCCAAAATGAAACCGCACCGGCCAAAGCCGGCGGGCATGATTCGACGGATAATCCGGGCCAGCCGGGGTTTCGCTCCGCCAGCGGGGCGGCCAATGGTGTTCCTGCCCGCTTGTTTCATAATTGGCGATTGAATTGGTTTCGCTCTTGCCGGTTGTGATGTTTAATTTCGTTCTGCAAGTCCCTCTGCGTGCCTTCCAGGCTTTGAATGAAATTCCGGCAGCTCGACGCCAAACCGCCCAGATTGATCACGGTGTCGCGCTCGGCCGAATCATCGGTGACCGCGAGCACTTCGCCAAAAGAGCGGAACCGGTACGCCGCGCGCTCGATCATTTGATCGGCCGTCTGGCCGGCGCGCGAGAAAAGAATTTCCACCTCCGGCGTCGAGGCCGTGTCCGGCGTTCCCCCCATCACGGGGCTGGAGCCATCAAAAAAGAGGGTGATGGGCGTGCCGGTGGCGTCGTAATGCAGCGTCAGCACGCGGATTAATTCGTTGCGCGCCGCGGCGGAAAAGCGCGGCTTGCCCGGCGCCAGTTCCGGCCAGCTGTGCAGCAGGCTGTAGCCATCAATCAGGATGCGAACCAAGGCCATTCAGCAGAACATAACGTCATCCGCTGAAATTGGAAATGTAAAGTGCGCCCGGAGCGCCGCCCTGCCATCTATGAGATGAGTGCTAGTGTTTCCGCCGTGGATGTCCGACGAGGTAAATCTGCGCCGGGCCTGGAACGGTATTGGCGGCGGCCAGCATCTCCGCGGTGTTCGCGCACCGGTGTCCTTTGGGCTTGCGGAATTTCGCAAGACTGTGCGCGAATTTCGAAGTGTAGCGCCCCATTCTAAAGTACCAGAACTCCAGGTCATAATCCGAGGGGATCAGATCGAGAACGTCCTGGGTGGAGTGGTTGAAATGCCTCAGCTCTTCAGGATGAACTTCGATAAAGAGCAGCGGACGGTGTCGTTGGATCAGCGCGCTGGCGCCACGCAGGATTTCACATTCAAACCCTTCGCAATCGATCTTCAACAGAGAAATCGAAGGCTGGTCGGCCAGATCCTGGTCCAGGGTGGTTACTCGCACCATGGCGGCATTGCGGCCCTCATTTGCCAGCCGGACTTCCTCTTCCCAAGTGCGGGTTTCTGACGGGGCCACGATATTTGGCTTGCGCGCCATCGCCGCCGCCGGCAAGACCGAGCCGTTCAGTCCGAGCCAGAAGGGCACTTCGTCAGGACCGGAACCGAGGGCGATGTTTCGGGTTTCCACCTTCGGCAAGTTATTGTTGGCGATATTCCATCGGAGAAGCTTGTGCAACAGAGGTTGCGGTTCGTAAGCGATGATCGGAAGACTGGATACCGAACGCAACAGCAGCGTGTATAGTCCGATATTGGCCCCGGCGTCTATCAACAACCCCGGTGGCAGGCTGCGACACAGTGGCTTCAGCAACTCGAACTCCGCAACAACTCCCCTGCTGAGCAGCAATTGAGTAAGCGATTTCGTCCATGCAGCCGGCAGGATGAGGCTATACGGGCCGAACGGCACCGCCGCCAACCCATCGCTCCCATTTAAAACTCGAATCAGCGAACAGTATTTCCGACCGAGTGGCAAGAGCCGGTTCATTCCGCGGACGAAGTCGGCACCACGCAAGGCACGCACTTCATTCCTCGGCAACGTTTCCGACAGGGTTGTCATGTTCGCCACACTTTCGCGTACTCCAGCCAACCGTGTCAATCGGATGGAATCCCCTTCGGTCTCGGGCGGCGGATGACCGGCCTCGTGGACGCCGTTGGGCGGCGCATGCCCTTCGCTTGGTTCGACTGCGGCAGCCTCACGAGCGTCGCCGATCTTCCGGGCCGTGTGATCACCCGGCGGCGAATTCAGCCGGATTGCGGACCCGACAGGCCCCGCCGGGTCCGCCTTTTGGAAATTTTGGCTTGTTCAGCCCGCACGTTACGCCCTTTAATCCCATCGTGAAAATCAGCGGCTTTACTTTCATCCGGAATGGCAAGGCGCTGGGCTATCCATTTGTGCCGTCCATCCGGTCGTTGCTGCCGCTGTGCGACGAAATCATCGTGAACGTGCCGCGTTCGACCGATGGCACCCTCGAAGCGGTAAAATCGATCGGCGATCCGCGGATCCGCATTATCGAAACCGAATGGGATGAAAAGGAGCGGGTGGGCGATCCGATCATGCGCCGGCACACCGACCTGGCTCTCGAACAATGCACCGGCGACTGGTGCGTTTACATTCAAGGGGACGAAGTGATGCACGAGGATTCGATTCCGGCGCTGCGCGAGGCGATGGCGCGCGAGTTGAACCGTCCGGCGGTTCAAGCATTGCTGGTGGATTACACGCATTTATACGGCAGCTTCTGGACGGAGGTTTATTCCTTCGGCTGGTACTACAAAGAGGTGCGCGTGGTGCGGCGCGACGCGAGAATCCGGGCCTGGGGCGGGGCTCAGGGATTTCGCACCACGGACGGCGAGAAACTCCGCGTCAAGGATTCCGGCGGGCGATATTTTCATTATGGCTACGCTTTGGAACCAGGGCAGGCCCGGATCAAGCACGCAAATCTGGCCAACGTTTACGGCAATGAAAAAGCGGTTGCCGTCGCCCAGGCCCGGCCCGCGCGCTTCTACGACGACGATCAGAAAGTAAAGCCGTTCCGGGGCACCCACCCCGCCGTCATGAAAGAGATGGCGGCAGCCGCCGACTGGACCTACCGCTCGCGCAATCCCTTGATCCGTTTCCGGCAGGAGTATTTCTGGGAAGATGTTGCGCTGATCCTCAAGCGTTGCACCGGGATCACGCTGGGCGTGCACAGAAACTACCGCCTCATCAAATGAACCGGTTGCCGATCTCTGTCTGCATGATTTCCGGGCCGGAAGCGCATCGCATCGGGCGCGCGCTGGAAAGCGTCGCGGACTGGACCAGTGAAATAATCGTTGTGCTCAACCAGGACGTTCACGACGCCACGGAAGAAATTGCCTGCAAATACGGGGCGAAGGTGTTCCGCGAACCGTGGATGGGGTATATGGCCCAGAAAAACTCGGCTGCGCAAAAGGCCGGCCAGCCTTGGATTCTAGGTCTTGACGCGGACGAAGTCGTCTCACCGGAGCTGCGCGAAGAAATACGACGCGCGTTTGCCGACGAACGGGGGCTCGAGCACAGGGTTGCGTTCAGTTTTCCACGGCTGTGCTGGTATTGCGGGCGTTGGATTCGGCATGGGGATTGGTATCCGGACCGCGCCACACGGCTCTGGCGCAAGGGCCATGCAGAATGGGCGGGCGGTAACATCCACGAAAAGCTGCGGGTGAAAGGTCCCATCGCAAATCTCCACAGCGACCTGCACCACTTCAGCCGAGAGTCCATCAACGGCCATCTCGAAAAGATCATCCCCTTCAGCGACGAGTTTGTGCGCCAGCATTCCGGTGCCGGCAGAGAGCCAGGCTGGCTGGATTTGGCCTTCAGGCCGCTGTGGCGTTTTGTGCGCGCCTATTTTTTCCGCCGGGGCTTTCTGGACGGCTGGCCGGGTTACTACATCGCCTGCCACACCGCATTCTCGACGGTGGTCCGCTACGCGAAACTCCGCGAAGCCCGCGATCGCAAGGACACGCCTCCATGAAAATCTCGTTGCTCATCAGCACCTACGAGCAGCCGGCGTCGCTGTCCAAGGTCTTGCGCGGCGTCCTGCTCCAGAAACGCCAGCCGGACGAAGTGTTCATTGCCGACGACGGCTCCGGCAATGAAACCCGCGCCATCATCGACCGCTGGCGCGGTGAAGCGCGAATCCCGGTTCACCATCTCTGGCACGTTCACGAAGGCTTTCGCAAAACCGTTCTGCTCAACCAGGCGGTGGCCGCCGCCGCCGGTGAATATCTTGTATTTCTGGATGGCGATTGTGTTCCGCACCGGAATTTCGTCGCCGATCACGAACAGCTCGCTGAACGCGGATTCTGGGTGCAAGGGCGGCGCTGTTATGTGGAGGAGCGGTTTGTGCCGCGCTTCGAACCTGGCGCTATCCCCGTTTGGCGATGGATGCTTGCGGGCCGCATCACGGGCGTGGCCAAAGGAATTCGTTTGCCGCGGCCGGTCGTTTTCCGCAACAAAAAGCAGCGAGGCATTATTGGGTGCAACATGGCTTTTTGGCGGGATGACGTCCTGGCGGTAAATGGTTTTGATGAAGCGTGCAAAGGCCGCGGCATCGGTCCCGATTCCGATCTCGGCACGCGCGTTTACAACCTTGGGCGGTCGCGCAAGTTCGTTTACGCGCACGCCGTGGTCTACCACCTGAACCACCCGATTTTGCCGCGGGAAAATCTCCCGGCCAAGCGCACGCAATTGGAGGAGACCATTCGCACCGGCAGAATCCGTTGCGAGCAGGGACTGCAGCAATACCTTTGATGCCCGCGATCCCGTTCGAGTTCAGGCATTGTGGCCCAGGGCGAGATTCTTCAACCGGCTCAATGCCCTCTTGCACCGGTGTCTCAGCCGGGTTCTCATCGTCGCATCCCAGGACGGAACGGTGCCGTTGGCACGGACTCGATGGAAGCCGATGGACGTCAAATCGACAGTGTGCATTCCGTGTTTCCTCGCATACCAGGATAGAAACCTTTCCGCGTGAAGCGGCCTGCCGGTTTCCTGGCAGTATTGCCGGGCCGTCGAGCCTCGCTGCCCGTATTTTACCATGGTCGCAAAGTCGCCCATGGCGAACCGATCGTTCAAGCCGCCGCTCTTGCTGAACCACGGGGTGTAAAGTGTGCCCGGCCGGACCCTGGGTATTTCGACCTTCCCCTCAAATCCGAGATCGACCCGTGAATAGATCACCAGGTCGAACTGCTGGCGGGCCTGGATCAGGAGTTCCGTCACCTGATTCAGCGAATGAAGCTGGCGCAGCAAATTCCTCAGCGAACTAAAATTGTCCTCCCAGGCGTCTCCGAACTTCTCGAATATCCCGCAGTCAAATCCGGCGTCCAACCGGTCTTGATCGGTGTGCGAAATCAGGTCGCACTGCAGAAGTTTGTATTCGTGGGGATCAACGGGGATGTTCTCCTCGCCGGTGCGCGGATTGGAAATTTGGTGGACGAGGTTAAAATGGCCGAACTTCTTATAGGAGGGATCCCGTTGCGCCACCGGCGCCAGGAGGCACTGCTCAATGGATTCCAGCGTGTGCTCTTTGAGCTTCCGTGTGATCCCAAAGAAACAAACGGCTATTTTCATTTGCCGGGACAGGATACCATTATGCCTGGTGTTTTCATAGATTTTATGGCCGGCCGCGACCCGGCCACGGCAATCCACCCGCGCAATTTTCTGCAACCGGGTGAAGTTCGGCTTGCGGAGGCCGAAACCTTCGTATCACGCTGTTCGGGGATGACAGAGAAAAGCGTCAGCGCCACGGTGCCACCCCTGCGGGTTCTGCACCTGAATTCCATGCTCAAAGGCGGCGGCACGGACGATCAGTGCGTGAAACTCGCCCAGGGGTTGCGCCGGCTCGGCCTCCACGTCTGGGTGGCCGGCCCCGATGGACGCGATTTTTCCAAAATCGCGAGAGAGTCCGGTGTTTGCTTCCATCCCACACCGCCGGAAGGGCCCGCCAAATTGCGGTTTATCTTCGACGCGGCCAAATGGGTCCGGCGCGAGCGGATCCAAATCGTGCACGGACATCATGGACGCGACATCTGGCCGGCGTTGTTCGTCGGCCGCTTGTCCGGGATCCGTCCCAAGGTGGTCCTGACGCGGCACATGGCCAAAAGCCCGGCGTCATGGCCGAGCCGGCATTTCATGCTCAATCAGTGTGATGCCTTGATCGCCGTCTCCCGGTTTGTGGAGAAAGTGCTGCGCGAAGGAGTTTATGAACCGGACTCGCAGGAACCCGAGCGCCGGGCGCGCTTCCCCGTCCGGGGCGACTACTCGAAAATTCGCGTGGTTTATGGAGGAATCGACACCGACCGGTTTCGTCCCTTCGCCGCGGCGGAGCAGCGCCGGCTCTGGGGACTGGAGCCGCACCATTTCGCCTTCGCCGTCGCGGGCGGTTACAGTCTGCCGCGCGGCAAAGGCCAGCGCGAATTTTTGCAGGCGGCGGCCCGCATGCATGAAGCGGTTCCCCAGGCGCGCTTTTTGATCGTCGGCCGCGGCAACATGGCCGGGCTGTTGCAGGCGGACATCCAGCGGCTTGGACTGGCTGGCAAGGCCCGGCTCACGCCGTACTGCGACAACATGCCGGCGGCAATGAACGCAATGGATTGTCTCGTCCTCCCGCAGATTGGAACCGAGGCGTTTGGCCTTGTGGTCTGCGAAGCGCATGCCTGCGGCAAACCGGTGATCGCTTCCGCGCTCGACGGCATCCCCGAGGCCTTCCAGTGCGGTGGCTACGGACAGTTGGTCCAGCCCGAGTCCATCGAGGAACTCGCGATGGCGATGCGCGATTGGGCGGCGCGCCCGCGCCGGGAGGAGGGGGAGCAACTGGAGTTGCACCGTCGGGTCGCAGCTCAGCTTTCCCTGGACGCCGCCGCGCGCCGCGTGCTGGAGGTCTATCAATCGCTCCTGCCGGCCGCGGCCATCTGAACTTTTATTTCGTTCCAAAGCCGCTATAACAGAGCCGTGCCGACGTATTATCATTCACTGGCGCCGTTTCTTGAAGTCTTCCAGACCGGAACGCCGGTGTTGACCTACCACAAACTCGGCCCACGCCCGCGCGGGGTCCGGTTGAAAGGGCTTTACCTGGGCGAAGATTTGTTTGTGCGCCAACTGGCCGAATTGCACGAGGCCGGGTTCATCACGCCGCCGCTGGCTCAGATTTTCCCAATGGGGGAGCCCAGGCAGCGGGCGATCGCGCTTACTTTCGACGATGGTTTCGCCAACGTGCTCCGCCATGGTCTGACGCCCCTTGCCAAATTCCAGTTTCGCGCCATCGAGTTCCTTGTCGCCGACCGGGTCGGCCGGACCAACGAATGGGAGCGGGAGCAGGGCGAAGCGCCCGAACCGCTGATGGACGCCGCGCAGGTGCGCGACTGGCTCGCCGCCGGGCACGAGATTGGTTCTCATAGCTGCACGCATCCGTTCCTGACCCGGCTCCCCGTGAATCAGGCCCGCGAAGAGATCGCGGCGAGCAGGAAAAAGCTCGAAGACTTGTTCGGCCTCGCGGTCGAGCATTTCTGCTATCCGTACGGGGACTGGAACGAGACGGTGTGCGATCTGGTTGCGGCCGCCGGCTACAAAACGGCGTTCACCACCGGCGCCGGCGTCAACATGCCCGCGGAATCTCCATTTGCCCTGAAACGCTTCACCGCGCGTTACCCGTCCCGAAACTTGAAAACCGTCTGGGCGCGTCTTCGTGGCTGAACTATTCCGCCTGCTGTTGCTGCCGATGCTTTTTGCTCTCCTCGATGACCTTCTGCTCCATTTCGCGGGGCATTTCTTCGTAGTGATTGAAATCTTCCGTGTGCACGCCGCGCCCGCCGGTGAGTGAACGCAGCGTGCTGGAGTAGCGGTAAAGTTCCTTGGCCGGAACATGAGCCTTGATCACCTGGAAACTGCCGTCGGTGTCCATGCCCTGGATTTTGCCGCGCCGGCTGGAGAGATCGCCCATCACCTTGCCCATGCAATCCTCCGGGATGCGAATTTCCACGGTGTGGATCGGCTCCAGCAGACCGGCCTTGGCCGCCATGAAGGATTCTTTGAACGCAAAATACCCGGCGATCTGGAACGCGATGTCCTTGGAATCCACGGGATGCATTTTGCCGTCGTAAAAGTCGATCTTCACATCCACCACGCGGTAGCCGGCCAGAATGCCTTCTTCGCAGGCCTTGTGGACGCCTTTTTCCACCGACGGCACAAAGACGCGGTCCACGTTTTGTCCGACCAGCGAATGGACGAACTCGACCCCGGTGTCGCGCGGTTTCGGTTCGATGCGCATCCAGACTTCGGCGAACTGGCCGGAGCCCCCGGTTTGTTTTTTGTGCCGGTATTTCGATTCGCCTTTGGCTTTGATCGTTTCGCGATAGCGGACGCGCGGCTCGCTCAGTTCGACGTGGACGTTGTATCGGCGGCGGAGGCGGTCGGCGATGACTTCGAGGTGCAATTCACCCTGGGCGGAGAGAACGGTCTGGTGCAGCTCGGAGTCCACGGCGTAGAGGAACGTGGGATCCTCGTGGTGCAACGCGGCCAGGCCGGAGGCGATCTTGTCCTCCTCGCCTTTGCCGCTGCTCTTGAGCGAGGCGTGGATGTTCGGCCGGGGGTAGCCGACTTTCGGCAGCGATACGGCTTTTTTGGGGCTGCAAAGAGTGTTGCCGGTGTGGGTGTCTTTGAGTTTCACCACGGCTCCGATGTCGCCGGCACTGAGCGTCGGCACGCTGGTGCGGGTTTTGCCGTTCAGGAGGTAAATCTGGCCGATTTTTTCGGTGCTGCGCCGGTCGGTGTTGTAGAGTTCGGAACCAAACTTGATCGAGCCGGAGTAAACGCGGAAGAAGGAGAGTTCGCCGAACTGCGCCTCGCTCATGGTCTTGAAAACGTAGCAGACCGGGTCGGGGTCCGTCAGCGACAGTTCCAACTCCTTGCCGCTGCCGTCCGTCGCTTTGACCCGGGCGCGGTCCACGGGCGAGGAACCGTACTTGGCGATAAAATCCATGAGCCGGGACACACCCACATTGTTTTCCGCCGAGGTGACGAACAGGGGCACGAAGACCTGCTTTTGGATGGCTGCGTGAATGCCCGCACGCATTTCCTCCTCGGAAAGACCGCTTTGCGCGAAAAATTTTTCCATCAGCGAATCGTCGGACTCGGCGACATGTTCGATGAGTTCCTGGTGCAATTGTTTGACGCGTTCCGCCCAGGGGCCCGCCGCGGGCGCTTCGGTGAACTTGCCGCTCTTATCGCCGGTGTAGGTGATGATTTCGCTGCGCGGGACATCCAACACCTGGTTGAAGCCGGTGCCAGGATTCACGGGAATGGTGAGCGGGAAAACGCTGTCGCCGAAATGCTCGCGGATCTGGGCCAGGATTTTTTCGAAATCGGTTTCCTCTTTGTCGAAGGCAGTCACGACGATCATTTTCGGAATGCCATATTGGGTCGCGTATTTCCAGACCGCATCCGTGCCAACGCCGACTCCATGGCCGGCATGGATGACGATGAGGGCGAAGTCGCCGACGCGCAGCGCGCCGAGGCCTTCGCTGATGAAATCCGCGTAACCGGGGCAATCGATCAGGTTGAATTTCTTGTTGAGCCATTCGAGGTGCATGAGCGAAGCCGACACGGAAATCTGGCGGTGCTTTTCGCTGTCGTGGTAATCCGAGACGGTGCTGCCGGCGGCGATGCCGCCCATGCGGTTGATGACGCCGGCGCAGGCCAGCATGGCTTCGCTGAGCAGGGTTTTTCCGGAAGAAGCATGGCCCACGATTGCGAAGTTGCGAATTTCTCCAGGTTGATATTCTTTCATAAGCAGGATATGTGTCGGCTCATCTCGTTCAGCGTTTATACTTGCCGGTCCGAAGTGCGGCCAAAATGTAAAGAGGCTGCCGCCGATAGCCAAGCCCGAATCCGGGCCGGCTGCCTTTTCAATTCCTGACGGGGGGTTGCCTTATCCTGTCCTGGAGGGCATCAAGGCTGGAGATGGCACCCGAAAAGGTCCTCCCCTCCATTCAAAACGAGTTTCCGTTCGAGGCAATGTCGGATGCACGACGCCGGCGGCAGCGTCCTATTGGATTTGCGGCGCATTCCCTTTTTCTTCATATTGGCGGCGCTTGAATATCCTCACGTGGCTGCGAGGAATCGACACTGCGTCGTTCCGTCTGATCAACCAGTCGCTGGCCAATCCGGTCTTTGACTGGCTGATGCCAAAGCTGGCGGGGCAGCGCCTGTTCGTGCCCGCCGTGTTGGCTGGCGCGCTTCTGCTCGTCTGGAAAGGGGGGCGGCGCGGGCGCGTGTTCGTTCTGTGCCTCGCGCTGGGGATCGCCCTGAC
The DNA here is from genome assembly GCA_964520205.1 of uncultured Verrucomicrobiota bacterium. Taxonomy (GTDB): domain Bacteria; phylum Verrucomicrobiota; class Verrucomicrobiia; order Limisphaerales; family BOG-1460; genus CAZFOA01. The sequence goes on from CAZFOA010000002.1 coordinate 25,605, forward strand.
GGACGGACTGGTTTGCAACACTCTCAAGCATGCCCTGGGGCGGCCCCGGCCCTGCGTCGCTTTGGCGGACACCCGGTGTCTCGTGGGCTGCTCGGACAGCGGGAGCATGCCGTCCTCCCACGCCGCCAATTGGTTTGCCGCGGCGATGATCGGTT
>CAZFOA010000002.1:25859-43946 GCA_964520205.1 uncultured Verrucomicrobiota bacterium
TGGTGGCGGGCGCCATCCTTGGGGCCGGTTGCGCCGGAGCGACGGTGGTCTGTGCCGACGCGCTGTGGCGCGGATTGGGGCGCAAGTGGTTCCCGCTTTGGTGGCAACAACTGCCGTCGCTGCTGAGACCGGAGGACGGAGGGCATAGGTCGGAAGCCGGAGATCGGAGCTCTCAACGCTCCACGCTCAACGCTCAACCCGCCACCGATTCCCACTGGCTGCGGCTGGGTTATGTTCTTATCGCCGCGCTATTGGTGTTTCGCCTGGGTTATCTCGCCTCCGGGGTGATTGAGTTGAGCAACGACGAGGCTTATCAATGGCTTTGGTCCAAGCATCCTGCTTTGTCGTACTACAGCAAGCCCCCCGGGATTGCGTTCCTCCAGTGGGCCGGCACGGCATTGTGGGGCGACACGCAATTCGGGGTGCGATTTTTCTCGCCGGTGTGCGCCGCCGTTCTGAGCTGGGTGATGCTGCGGTTTCTCGCCCGCGAGGTGGGCGCCCGCCAAGGTTTCCTGCTGTTGCTCATCATCACGAGCGCGCCGCTGATGAGCGTCGGCACCATCCTGATGACCATCGATCCGCCCTTGGTGCTGTGCTGGATGCTGGCGGTCGTGGCGGGATGGCGCGCGATGCAACCCGGCGGCACCACGAAGCAATGGTTGCTCGCCGGCCTGGCTGCCGGTTTGGGGTTCCTCTTCAAATACAGCGCGGTCTATCTGATCGTTTGTTGGGCGATATTTTTTGTTCTGTGGGCGCCCGCGCGGGCGCAACTGCGAAGGCCCGGTCCTTATCTCGCCTTGTTGGTGTTTGCCCTCGGCACCATTCCCGTCCTCATCTGGAACGCGCAGAACCACTGGATCACGGTCCAGCATGTCGCCGACAACGCCGGCATCGGCTCCAGGAAATGGCAACCCACCCTGCGGTTTTTCTGGGAATTTCTCGGCCTCCAAGTGGCGCTGCTCAACCCGGTCTTCTTCGGCGCCTCGTTGTGGGCGATGGTGGGATTCTGGAATCGCCGCCGTCAGAATCCCTTGGGGCTTTATTTCTTCTGCACGGGCGGGCTGGTTTTCCTGGGACACTGGGCTTACTCGCTGCATTCGCGGGTTTTCGCCAACTGGGTCGCTCCGGCCGTGGTGCCCATGTATGGTTTGATGATTCTTTATTGGGACGCCCGCTGGCGGGACGGGCTGCGCGCGGTCAAAGGCTGGCTCACGGGCGGACTGGTCATCGGCCTTCTCGCGGTCGTCTTGCTGCATCAAACCGATCTCATCGGCAGGATCGCGGGCCGCCCGTTGCCGGGAGATGTGGACCCGCTGCGTCGCGTGCGCGGCTACCAGGAAACCGCGGAGTACGTTGAACAGGCGCGGGCGAAGCTGCTCGAGGAAGGCAAACCGGTGTTTATCCTTTGCGATCACTATGGCCTCACGGGATTATTTTCGTTTTACCTGCCGGAAGCCCGGGCCGCCCTGGGTGGACAGCCGCTCGTTTACTGCAAAACCTCGGCCAAACCGGACAATCAGTTATTTTTCTGGCCCGAGTACCGTTACGTGGACTGGCGCCGGGGTCAGAATGCCATTTACGTCATCGAGCCGGGCACGGCACGCCTCGAAAGCGGCTGGTTCTGGAAATGGCTGACCGGCGGGGAAGTCCGGGTTGCCAGGGAACCGACGCCGGTTCCGGCGCCGCCGTTTCTGTTGCGGGAATTTGATTCGGTCACCGATCTCGGCGTGCATGAAATCAAACGGGGCAATCGCATCTACAAGCGGGTGCAACTTTTTGAGTGCCGCAACCTCCGTTGAGGGACCGGCCGGCCCCGCGGGATTGCCGCCGGCGCACCGGAACCGGGCGAGCTAACCCGCCTTGACCGCCTCCAGCGGCTTGCCCGCGCCGGCGGAAAAGGAATCGGTTTCCGTCGCCACCCAATCCAGCCATTCGCTCAACACGAGCAAGGTCCAGAGGGCGCGGGCGTGGTCGGCTTTGCGCTGGCAATGCTCGAGGAACAGCCCCGACGCGGCGGCAGCGCTGATGCCGACGCGTTCCAGGCGGTCGCTGGCCAGGGCCGCGGACGCCCACTCGCGCAACGGCCCGCGCAGCCATCGCCCGATGGGCACCGAAAGTCCGCGCTTGCGCCGGTGCACGACCGTTTTGGGCAGGTAGCGCAAGGCGTAGCGTTTCAGGAAAACCTTGGTGTTGAATCCCCGCACACGGTCTTCGACGGGAAGCGATTTCGCAAACTCCATCACGGCCTCGTCCAGGAACGGCGCCCGCAGTTCCAGGGCGGAACTCATGCTCGCGCGGTCGGCCTTGGTGAGCAGGCCCTCGGCCAGCGAGGTTTCCAAATCCCACCGTTGCAAACGGTCAATCAATTGGCCGCCGTCCGCGCCGTGATTCTGCTCCTCCATCGGGGCGACACCCAATCGCCGCAGCAGAGCCGGGGAGATGTTGGAAACCCAAAGCCGATGCCGCGCGATGCCCTCCAGGTCCGCGCCCTGCACGAAGCGCTTGAGGAGGAAGGAAAGGGTCATCTTCTTGTCGCTGGGCGGCAGCGCTTCCACGGCGCGGCGGATGGCGGACCTGATCCAGCCCGGCAGCCGGGCGAACCGTTCGGCGATGCCCGCGCCAATGTAGGTGGGATAGCCGCCGAACAATTCGTCGGCGCCCTCCCCCACGAGTGCCAGCCGGACGTCCTGCGCGGCGCGGCGCGCCAGCAACGCGGACGGAATCCACGCGGGATCGGCCAGCGGCTCGCCCACCAGGCGCACCAGCACCCTCAGTTCGTTCCGCACTTCTTCGGGCCGGGCGTAAACCGTCACCAGATCCATTTTCAACTGCCGCGCGACCGCCGCCGCGAAGACGCCTTCATCGAAAGACGCTTCTTCAAATCGCAGGGTGTAGGCCTTCAACGGACGCGTGGGATGCAGCGATCGCACCACCGCCGAAACCAGCGACGAATCGATGCCGCCGCTCAGGAAAACGCCGAAATCCACGTCCACCTCGCTCTGGCGGTTGACGGCGCCGCGGAAAATTTGATCGAAGGTGTCGAGCGACGGGGGTTGCTTCGCCGTTTCCTGGATGTGCCAGCGCCAATACGTCTTTCGGCTGGCGCCCGCCAGGTCGAACCGGATCGACTCGCCCGGCGCAACTTTGTGGATTTCAGCGAACGGTGTGTCCGGGGAAGCGAAGGTGCCGAACTGGAGGTATTGCCGCAGGGCGCCCTGATCGAGGTTGACCCGGAGCCGGCTCTGCGAAACGAGGGCGGCAATTTCCGTGGCGAAAACGATTTCGCCTTCTCCCCGCGACGCGAAAAACAGCGGACGTTCCCCGGCGCGGTCCCGCGCCAGGATCAGGCACCGGGTGCGCGGATCCCAAACTGCAACCGCGAACGCGCCGACGAGTTTGGCCGCAAAATCCTGGCCCAGTTCGAGGAACAGTCCGGGAATCACGGCCACGTCTGTTTCCCGGCGGACCGGACGTCCGCGCTCCGCCAGCCAGCGGCGCAGTTCGCGGTGGTTGTCGATCTCCCCGTTGCAGACGGCCATGACGCCGGTTTCCGCGTCCACAATCGGCTGGGTGCCATCTTCGAGGCCGCGGATCGCCAGCCGGGTTGCCCCCAGAACCGCCGAGTCGGTGGCGGCGTTGCCCACGGCATCCGGACCGCGATGCGCGAGGGATTGGAGCATGGCTTCGACGCGGAGGCGGGCCGCCTGGGGGTCAGGAAAGTCTGCAAAAGCGACAATGCCGCAAATACCGCACATGTCAGGGGCCTCGAGGAGCCGGCAGTTGAGCGCCCAGGAATGCCGGGGATAAGACCTGGACCGTTGCGCTTCGGGCCGCGGCAATCGTCTCGAGTTTGTTCCGGTCGGCCTGGCGGGTGATGAGGTAAACCGGGGTTTTTCGAGAGGCCAGCCAGTGATCAAATTCCGCCAGCGGCACAATCTGTTTCGGCCGCTGCAAATCGTTCTTCAAACAATAAAGGATGTAATTGCTGGTCAATTCGCCGCCGTCCCGGGAGATCAGTGTCGCCGTGCGACTCAAATAAAACGGCACCCCGTTTGGAAAACATTCCAGGCACGCCAATTCCGTGTCCGCAGTCAGCGGGGAAAGTTTATCGGCAATTCGCCGGCCCGACTTCGCGTCGTAGATCACATCAAATATGCCCACGCCCAGGTTCACGCCCAGGGGACTGAACAGCGCGAGGGAAAGGAAGCACCATGAGACATTGCGGCGCCAGCACGCCACCCACCCGAAAGCGCCGAGCGCCGCAAACAAAACCACCAGCGGCACGGCGGCCTGGCCGAGCCCTTCGGCGTCGGACATCGGGATGCGGAGGGGTTTGGCCAACAGCGGCATTTCCGACATGCCCAGGGTTGCGGCCAGCGCCAGCAGCAGACACGCCGTGGCAAACACAGCCGTGGCGCGACCCACGAAGCGGGCGGGTTTGCCCTCGGGAATCGCCAGCGCCGTGTCAAACACGCGCGCCACGAGAATGCCGCCAGACACCGCCACGCTCAGGATGTAACCCGGCAGCTTCGACTGGGAGATGGAAAAGAACACCACCACCACCACCGACCACACCAGGCAAAGGCGGTCCGCGCCATGCCTCGCCCAACGCTCCCGCCACGCCGACAGAATCACCTCCGGAAACAACAAGCTCCAGGGAAAAAATATCACGGGCACGATGAGCAGATAAAAATAAAACGGCTCGGAACGGTGAAACGTCCTCGTCGAGGTGAACCGATGGAAGGATTCCTCCACCAGCCCATAATGGAGGAAGTCGCGGTGGGCGAGGCAAAGGCCCACAAACCACGGCAGCGTGACTGCGAAGAACACCAGCAGATTCAACGGCGCCAGCAGCCGCTTCCAGGCGCCGCGCCGGCCCTCCACACGGTTGAAAACGAGCAGCACCAGCATGGGAATCAGGAACCCAACCGGCCCCTTGACCAACGTCGCGAAGCCGGCCGCCGCCGCCCCAAGCGCATACCCGTTTCGCCGCGCTTTGCCTTCCGCGGTCTCCGCCAGGTAACCGGCGAAAATGGCGGCGCAGACGAAAAAGGCGAGCGCCATGTCGAAGATGACCGTGCGGGCATTCGCCAGATAGAGCGGGGTGGTGGCGGTGATGATGGCGGCGAGCAGTCCGCAGCGCGTGCCATGGATTCTCCGGCAGAAGGCGAAGACCAGCGCCACCAGCGCGACGCCAAAGGCAGCCGACGGGAGGCGCGCGGCGGTTTCGTTGTTGCCAATGACCGCGAGCGAGAGGGCCACCGCTTTGAAATAGAACGCCGGCTTGTCCAGGTAATCCACCCCGTTGTAGGTGGGCACAAGCCACGATCCGGAATCCTTCATTTCGCGGCCCACCTCCGCGTTGCGTCCTTCGTCCGGCGCCAGCAACGGCAGGTGGCCCAGGCGAAAGCAGAGCGCCACGAAAACAATCACCGCAGCCAGCCAGGCCAAGGCGCGATTCGACAGAAACGAAGACGATGGCATGCGCTTCTCGATGAGCTTATATTGTCAAAACCGCCCGACGACGCAACCTAATCCCAGGCCGAATCGGGACGCTTCAACCCCGACGGAAACGAAGGCTGCGCGATTCGATCGATGCATGCCCCATCGCAATCGAAGGCTTGAAGCCCATTCCTAAGACGGGGGCGAGGCTACCCATGAACCGCGTAGCGCCGACTGGCAGTCGGCGGCACAGCAGGTTGCCAACCTGCGCTACGAGGGTGGGCGGTTCATGGCCCCCAACTCACGTCAAAGTCTTGGAGGTGCTCCCTCCAGGAACCGGTCGCGTTTGCAGGAGCGGAGTGCAAGTTTGGAAAAGCGGCGCTGAAGACGCACGCACTCCAAACGCTTCCAATATTTCGAGGACGAATCGAAATCGCCGGGCTGTTGCGACTGAAGGGGTTGCTAGACGGGCTTCCGACCGCGCCCGGCCAACTGCGTGGCCAGCCGGATGGCGGCAATCATGCTCGACGGATCGGCGATACCCTGGCCCGCGATGTCATAAGCCGTGCCGTGGTCGGGAGAGGTGCGAATGAACGGAAGGCCGAGGGTCCAGTTCACACCCGTTTCGAAAGCAACCATTTTCAGAGGCGCAAGCCCCTGATCGTGATACATCGCGACGACGGCGTCGAAATCTCCCCGATAGGCGCGATGGAACAAGGTGTCGGCGCTCATCGGGCCGACGACGTCCAGTTGCCGCCGTTGCATGGCCAGCACGGCCGGGCCGATAATCCGCTGTTCTTCGTCACCCAGTTCGCCGCCTTCACCGGCATGCGGGTTCAGGCCGCAAACGGCCACACGCGCCCGTGCCAGGCCCAGATCCCGGCAGGCCTGCGCCGCCAGTTCGATCGCGGTTTCAACCCGGTCCCGCGTGATTTGCTCCGCGAGCATTTTCATCGGCACATGCGTGGTGACCAGCGCCACGCGCAGCCAGCGTCCCCGATCGTCGTGGCCCAGCAACATCATGGCGGTGCGCTCCACGCGGGCGAGCTGGGACAGGAATTCCGTCTGGCCAATGAATGCCTGGCCGGAGCGAATGATGGATTCCTTGCTGACGGGCGCGGTGACCAGCGCGTCCAATTCCTGGCGCAAACAGCGTTCGGCGCCGTCCCGAAGCCAGGCTACGGCCGCGCGCGCCGCGGCGGGTGAGCCCTCGATCAACTCCGGCGGCACCGGTTCCGACAACGGGTTGCAGACAAATACGCGGCCGGAGTCGTTCTTAGCCGCGTACGTTTGGAGAGGAACTTTCAGGCCCAGTTGCTCGTTCAGATTGCGCAGATGGCCCGCGTCACCGATCAGCAGATAACGGGTGTCGCCCGCCGGCAACTCGGCGGCCAGCGCTTTGAGGGTGACTTCCGGGCCAATGCCGGTGATGTCACCCAATGAAATGCCAATCCACATTTTCGTCGAGAAGTGTCGGCAGGCGGCCGGGATTTTTGCGTCCGCCCGGCCTTCGCGCCCGCCGGTTCAAGGGAACAGCCGGACAAACGTCTTTTTCTTCAATCGTTCGACCCACTGTTTTTGCAAACGGTCGCGCTCTCGGGCCAGCAATGTTTTTTCAATGTCCTCACGCACTTCGCCCAGCGGTTTGACGTGCTCCGGGCGCTTGTCCTCGACCCGCATCAAATAGCACGCTTCCGCGGTTTCGATGACGCCGCTCTTCTCGCCGGGTTTGAGCGCAAACGCCACTTCGGCCAGTTCCTTGCGCAGCACGGATTGCTCGACCCAACCCCAATCCCCGCCCTGGCTGCGCTGGGAGCCCGCCGAATAGATCGAGGCCATTTCCGCAAACGGCGCGCCCTCGTTGATTTTTGTCAGGATTTCCTCGGCGAGCCGCCGGGTCTCATTCGTGTCGCCGGGGGGTTTGTTCAACACGATCATGCGCAACTTGACCTGCGGTTCCACTTTGAACTGGTCCGGGTGGTCCACGTAAAAAACCTCGATCTGATGCGGGGATACAATCACCGCGCTCGAACCATGGAGGTACCGCATTTCCTGAATGATCAGATGGTCGCGGAACTCCCGCCGGAACTGCTCGTAAGTCTTGCCTTCGGCCTGCAGGGTTTTTATGAACCGCACCCGGTCCTCCCCATAGGTGGAGCGAATGTTGGCCTGCAGTTGCTCGTCGATGAGGCTCTCGGGCAATTTATACAGGGCGGACGCCTCGAAATCGTGCAGGATCAGCTGATTCTGCATCAACACCTCCAGGCTGTCGTCGAGGGTTTCGCCGAGCTTTTTCTGGAACGTCGCCGGTTGGCCGGCATACTGGCGGCGTAGTTCGTCCACGAAAGGCGACGTGTAATCCTCCACCTGCAGGTAGGTGATGATGGAATCGTGGACGATGGCTTTGATCCCGTCGGCCACTTCGGCCGCTCCAGCCCGGGTATTGCCTCCCGCCCCGGCCAAAATTCCGACAGCCACCATCGCGCGAATGAATTTCATTGAAATCAAGTGCAGTGTACCACCGCCCCCAAGCGGGTCAAGCAACGGAAAAATGGGGTAGTGGTACCTTTTGCGGTTTTTGGTGGGGCGAGCGTCCTCGCGAGCCGGCCCTGGCGCGCCGAAGCGTAGCGAAGGCGGCTCGTCCGTAGCCTCGCCCCACCAAAACGTACCACTACCAAAAATGGGGCGTTGGCTGAATTCGCCTGCCGTGCCGGCGCTCCCAAGCCGGGACCGTCATGGCCGGTCATGAAGCTTGAGCACGACTTTGACGGCCAGGCGTACGGGCGCAAGTTTCGCGAGGGTCGCAGCGATCCGGTTGAACACGCCCGGAATGACGACGCGTTTGCCCCGCATCAAACCGCGATAGCCGATTTCAGCCACGGTTTGAGCGTCCATCACCGGCCATCGGCCCGGCAGGCGCATGCCGGCGCGCTCGAAGAATTCGGTGCGCGTCGTGCCGGGACAAAGCGCGGTCACCGTGATGCCCGTGTGCTTCAATTCCTCGGCCAGCGCGTATGAGAACGAATAAACAAACGCTTTGCTGGCGTAATAGACGCTGACATTCGGGCCGGGCTGGAATGCCGCAATGGAGGCGACGTTCAGGATGCGGCCGCCGCGGCGCGCGAGCATGGGTTGCAGAAACAAATGCGTCAGCTCCACCAGCGCGGCCAGGTTCACTTGAATCATCGCGGTCTGCGCGCCAAGATCGCTTTCGGCAAAGGGATCGTACAACCCGAATCCGGCATTGTTCACGAGGATTGAAATCGGCGTGTCCCGCAGCGCGTCAAAGATTTCCCGGGGCGCCGTTGGGACGGACAAATCCTTCGCCAGCACCCTGGCCTGAATTCCGTGAGCGGCCTGAAGTTCTTTGGCGACCTGGTTCAACCGGGTTTCATTTCGCGCAACGAGCACGAGATTGAACCGGCCGGCGGCGAACAATTTCGCCAGTTCCAGGCCGATGCCGCAGGACGCGCCGGTGATCAATGCCCAATCATTCATAGTTTCTGCGCAGGACTATATCACAAAGCACCCGGCGCGCGCATGGCATCCAATGCGGACGGGCGGGCGGCTGGATTCGATCGGAGCGCCGGGCATTGCTCCGCGCTCCATCCGCCGCGAACCGGGATATTTTCCACCGCCGGGCGCACATTGACACCAGGCGGACAACCGCTATACTGGCCAGCCTTTGTATGAACAAGAAACCGCATGTGGCTGTGGTCGGCGCAACGGGCGCCGTGGGCGTCGAGATGATCAAAACCCTCGAGAAGCGCAACTTCCCGGTCGGCAAGCTGACGTTGCTGGCCTCTGCGCGTTCCGTGGGCAAGAAGCTCAAGTTTCGCGGCGCGGACATCACGGTCAAGGAACTGGCCAGGGATTCCTTCGCTGGCATTGACATCGCGCTGTTCAGCGCCGGCGGCGGCATCTCGAAGGAATTCGCGCCGATCGCGGCCAAGGCGGGCTGCGTGGTGGTGGACAATTCCAGCGCGTTTCGCATGGACGACCAGGTTCCGCTGGTGGTTCCCGAAATCAACGCTTCCGACGTGAAGGGGCACAAAGGCATCATCGCCAACCCGAATTGCACCACGATCATCACCCTGATGGCGCTGTATCCGCTGCACAAGGCATTCAGCTGCAAAAGGATTTTTGCGTCCAGCTACCAGGCGGTCTCCGGCACCGGCGCCAAGGCGATTGAAGAGCTGAAACGGCAGGTGGAACAGATCGTCAATGGCCAGCAGGTGACGAATGAAGTTTATCCGCACCAGATCGCGTTCAACGTGCTGCCCCACGTGGACTCGTTTCTTCCCACCGGTTATACCAAGGAAGAAATGAAGATGGAAAACGAGGGGCGCAAAATCATGCACCACCCGGCGTTCCGGGCCAGCGTCACCTGCGTGCGCGTGCCGGTTTTCCGCGCCCATTCCGTGGCCGTCAGCGCCGAGTTCGACAAACCGGTGACGGTCGAGGCCGCGCTGGAAGTGCTCAGGAAAGCGCCCGGCCTGGACGTGATTGACAATCCGGCCAAGAACGAATATCCGCTGCCGCTTTACCAGACCGACAAATACAACTGCGCGGTCGGCCGCATCCGCAAGGATTGCGCGCTGGACAACGGACTGTGTTTCTGGGTTTCGGGGGACCAGCTCCTCAAGGGCGCCGCGCTCAACGCGGTGCAGATCGCGGAAGAGTTGCTGAAGTAGAAGCCGCCGGAGCTCGTTTCGCAGGAGCGCGGAGAGTGTCGAAGCGTTAAAGCGTGGGGGGTTGAAATGAGCGGTTGCCGTAACGCTCCTCACGCTCACCCCGCTCGTCACGAACCTACGGCCTCGCCGTCTCCCGGGTGTACGCGGTGACCGTTTTGAGATGCGCTTCCTTGGCGGCGTCCATCACCTTGATGATTTGGCCGAATGGCGCCTTCTCGTCCGCGCTGATGGCCACTTTCAATTGCGGATCCTTCTCCGCGCGCGATGCCAGTTCGCTCTTCAGGCGTTCATCCGTGACCGGGATTTCGTCCGCTCCAAACCGAAATACGCCATTGGTGTCGATGCTCACGATGAGCGGCGCCTGTGCGTCCGCCCCGGATTTTTGCGCCTGCGACGATTCCGGGAGAACCATTTTGAGGGACGGCGGCTGTTGTTGTTTGAACGTGGTGGTGACCATCAGGAAAATGACGAGCACGATCAACACGTCGATCAGAGCGACGATGATGACCGTGGGAGCCTGTTTCCGTTTACGCGCGAAGAAGCGCATGGCTATCTGATGGTGATTTGCGGCTCGGGCGGCAGGCCGGCTTCGGAGTGTTCGCGGTATTGGCGCCGGACGAATTCATCGCAAAGGGTTTCCATTTCCACGGCGAGCATTTCGACTTTTTTGCTGTAATAACTCCAGAAGATCAGTGACGGGATGGCGATGAGCAGGCCGGCCAGGGTGGCGTTCAGGATCACGGCGATGTCGTGCGCCAGCTTCCCGGCGTCCGTCAGCCCGGTTTGGCCCACGATGCTGAATGCGGACATCATGCCGGCGATAGTGCCGACAAGGCCAAGCAGAGGGGCGATGCCGACGATGATTTCCAGAACGACGAGGCCGCGTTCGAGCTTGACGATTTCATGGCGCGCCCGGGTTTGCAGCGCGTCCACGTTGTCCGCCTTCGGCCAGGTCAGGCGCTCGGCGGCCAGCAGCAGCAGCCGGCTGAGCGGGGAATCGTGTTGCTGGCAAACCCGCTGCAGCATCGGCACATCTTCGGGATTGCGGCACGAGGCGACCGCGGATTCGACTTCCGGCGGGAGCACCTTGTGCCAGCGCAAGCCCAAGCCGCGCTCGACGATGAAGGTCAGTCCGACGATCGAAGTGACGCCCAGCAATATATAAACAAAGAATTCCATGTCATTCCTGCAATTGTTCCGCCCGCCGCAACGTTAGTTATAGTAGAACGTGAATTGAATTTCACGATAATCTTTATCCACCATCAGCCGCATTTCCCGCGGCCATTTGTCATACGGCGCGGGATCCAGCACGGCTTTCTGGCAAAGCAATCCCAGCATCTCGCCCACGCTGTTGTCCAACACCTTGATATCGGTGATGCGCCCGTCGTAATTCAAGTGAAATTGCACCACCACCCGGCCTCGCCGATAGCCGTCAAAACTCATATTGTCCAACAAATCGTACCAGCGCGACTGCACGGCTTCGATGAACTCGGCGTCGTACTGCCCGAACGGTGTGGCTTTGGCATCGAGTGACGTCATTTGCAGACTTTGCCTGGCACCGCCTTCCTGCTTCATTTTTTCGGCAACCAACTGGTTCCGGTGCTGGCGCAGCAAGGCCTCCTTGATGGTGTGCGGACGCGATTCCTCGGCTTTGCCGTCATCGGGGCGGAGACGCGCGTCCGGTTTGGCCATGGCGAGGTCGCCCGGCGGCACGGGCTGGGTCGGCTTCGACTTTTCGGCTTCCTGATCGTGAGTGAGCCGGGAGAAGTCGGGCTGCAGCTTGTCGTAAGGGGAGCGTTGCGTGTCCTCGGTTTTGACGATCTGCGTTTGATTGCCGGTGATTTTTGGAACCCCGGTGTTCTGGTCCACGTCGGGGTTGGCCGCCTGCGAATTCCGGCTGGAGTAATACTTCGCGTTTTTCGGCGCTTCGGTCACGGCCTGCTGGGGGGTTACGTCCACAAAGACCAGCGGGACGTCGTCCGGGGGCGGAGTTTTTTTGGCGGGTTTGGCTTGGGCCGCGAGCAGGGTGACTTTTTTCAGCCAGTCCGGCAGGCGCATGTTGAATCGTTTGCCGGCTTCATAAGTGCCGAAGCAGAACAGATGAATGACGAGCGAAATAGCCAGAGCCCAGGCCAGTCTCGAATAGGCGAGACGGTCCAGGCGCAGCGATTCTTCATGGACCCGACCGGGAGTCATTCAGCTATAGATTGCCGCAGGGTTCGTGCCGGAGCAACTGATTAGCTAAAAACTACTTGAAATTCGAGGGATTCGGCCCAAAAGACGCGGGACTGCCGGGCGCGCAGGGGATGAGATAGAAGGTCCAGCCGTTGATTTGGCGTTCGCCCCAGATTTTCGGCCGCGACGGCCCTTGCGGAAACTCTTCCATGAACGCGGGGGGTGGCTTGGGCATCTCCAACGGCGTCGGATTTAGAGGGGCGGGTGCCGGCCGACGGTCCGTCCGTTCTTCTTTCGACTCCAGCCTGCCGAGTCGTTCCTCCAGCATTTTGACCCGGGTCTGCAGTTCATCGATTTGAACTCGCAGTTCCTGGGTTTCACGGTTGGAGGGAGTTTGGGAATTCGGTTCATTGCCTGCCAGCGCGCAGAACGCGAGCATCGCGGCCAACGCCGGGCAAATATAGCGTGCTTTCATGGTGGGTTGTTTTCTATTCAGTTTGCGTCTTCGACATTTATCCTGATCTCCGCGCCGTTGCAGCGGATCTCCGGCACGTACATCGCCTGGCCGACCACCGGCAACGCGTGGAATTGTCCCGGCACCTCGGCGCGCAGGTTGTAACGAATCTCCCAAACGCCTTGCGGCAGCTTGTCGATGAAAAGCGCCACTTTGCGGTCGCGCAACTCCTGGTAAACCCAGCGCGTGCGGCCGGTGTAATCGGTTCCCGCCACCGGCTGCGGGCGCGAGATGGGCCCGGGCCTCATGACGCCGCTCAAAATGCGCTGCCGGCCCGGCCGGAGTGGCGCGGCGGGTTGCGGTTCCGGCGGAGCCGCACGGTTGGTGTCGGCGCCAAATTTGCGTTCCACCGCGCCGCTCTTGAGTTCACTCGCGAAGAGCGGTTCGCCACTCCTGATTTCGGCGGCTTCAAACCCGGCGGGTTTCAAGTCCTCGAACAGGAGATACTCGTAATTGTTCTTCGCCTCGAGGGTCAGCACCGTTTCGACGCGTTCGCCGCTCTTCACGGTGCCGCCATCCTTGAGCGGCACCCGGTCGTAAACATAGCCTTTGAGCAGCGTCGGCCGGCCGGTGAGTTTGTAATACTCGCGTTTCACGAAGATCTCGTTGCCGGCCGGTGCGATCGGCTCTTCGGTGCTGAAGAATTTGCCTTCGACGGCGAAGTAAAGCGCCGGCCCGCGCTCATTGGCTGAGCCAGGTGCCTGACCCGCCGCGCTGTCCTCGGCTCGCGGGGACGCTCGCCCCACCGATTTGAGGCGAATCCGGATTTCGTTGCTGTCTTTGATCAGCTCGGGAGCGATGGCAAACCGGCTCGGGGCATCGAACACGTCTGCGCCGCTGATTTTCCTTTTCGCAACCGAAATGCCGTTGACGATCAACTCGTATTCCACGTCGGACTGCAACTCACCGCTCGTGCGCAGATAATCGTTCAACGCGAGCACGGCGATGGCGGTGTCGCGGGTGCTGTTCCACTGGGCGCCGCGGCGGTTCTTGATGAGCCAGTTCGTCACCGGCTCGACGAGTTTGTTTGTCGGATCAATCGCCAGCAACGCCCGCAACGCAAACGCCGTCGCCTCCACACCGCCGTCCGACCAGCGCCAGTAAACACCGTCTTCGCCCCAGTGCGCCGTCCCCATCATTGGAGGTTGAATGTTGGAGGTTGAATGTTGAATGTTCGCTGCTTCAATGAGCACGGAAGTATCGGGCTGGTCATCGCGCTTCACGCCGTTCTCGAGGTTTTCGACCAGGATTTTGGCCTTGTCGTCATAGCCGAAGGAATGGGCGCTCAGGGCGAGCAAGGCGCGGGTGTAGGCGTTCAGTTGATCGCGCTTGGTCCAGAGATTGTCGAAGGCCCGCTGCTGAAACTTCGTTGGCTTTGTTCCCTTCTGTGAAAATGTGTTGGCCGCCAGCGCGTGCAGCATGAACGCCTGCATGTCCGGGTTCTCCTCCTCTTCCACCAGTGTCTTGTCGAGGTAGTTTGCGCCGCGTTCGAGGACGTTCTTTCCTTTCGGAAGCGGAAGTCCCGTCACTGGGTCAATCGTTGGAGGTTCCGGGGATCCGGTTATGGGATTGATGTTTCCGTGCGTCGCGCCATATGGAGGCGGCGTATCCTTGACTCTTATGCCGGCGTCGCGCGCCAGTGTCAGCCCCCACACCACATACGCCGTCATCCAATGGTCGCTCTCGCCTTGTTTCCACCAACCCCAGCCGCCATCGGCGTGTTGGAAATTGTAGAGCCGCTCCAGACTGGCCTTTTCCATTTTATCAAGTTCCTCGAGGTCTTTTTTGCCTTTGGGATGCGTGGCAGCGGCGGAATTGGTTTCAATCCCGCCAAACACGCGGCCCATCACGTCTTCGGGACGCAGACCGAGGTCGCGCAATGTCTTCGCCGTGATGACCGCGGGCAGGAAGCGGCTCATCGTTTGCTCGGTGCAGCCATAAGGATAATCCACCAAATACGGCAGCGCATCGAGCATCGTCACCGCCAGGCTCGGGGTGATCTGCACCGTCAGCATCGTGGAATCCGGCTTGCGCTCATGCGGCAATTCCAGCTTCACGGTGATGTCGTCGCCGGGGGCCTTCCCGGACTTGGAAATGAATTTCTCGATGCCGTGTTCGTAGGCAACAAAGGTTTTCTCCATCGCGTCGGCATGGCCGGGGCCAATCGCTTTGACAAGCAGCTTAACCGCACCTGCCTTCGGCACCGAAACCTTCCAATCCACCCGCGCTTCGCCCTTTGCTGGAACACTGATTTCATCGTGATCCACCGGCATGGGAAGCAACACGATTCCTTCAACAACAAGCGGCACTCGAACCAACTGAGCCTCCTCGGTATTGTTGTTCACCACCGCCGAGATCGTGACGGTGTCGCCGACGACAAAAAAGCGCGGCGCTTCCAGGCGGACGATCAGCGGCTGCCGGGTGCGCACGGTTGTATCGGCAATGCCGAACTGGTTGTCCGCGCTCACCGCGCGCGCCGTGGCTTTCCAGCCCGTCAGGGAATCCGGATACTTCACCTTCACGGTCGCCTTGCCGTCCTTGTCGGTAATGACATCCGGCTGCCAGAAAACGGTGGAGCGGAAATCGGTGCGGACCTGCACGGCGGGTTCCTGGCCCGGCGGCAATCCGGCTGTCATTGCCGATCGCTCGGCAACCGCCATGTCGATCACGCCCGCCCCAAACGCGGGCGCCGCAGACGGCGCGAGGGCGTCACCCTCAAGCCTGGAGACCGACTTGGCCATCAGGTGATCTTCCCGGTTAAAAGCCCCACCGCCGCCGCCACCACCTGACAGCCCAAAATCGTCCCTGCCTTGCAGTTGCCGCTCGCGCCGGTCTTTGTCTTGCTCATCCATCAACTGCTGGTCATCCCCGGCCACGAGCTTCGCATAACTCTTCTGGTTCATCGTGCTCTGCGTTTGGACCTGTTGGGCGCGTTTGGTGCCAAAGAAAAACTGCCGCGGATCGCCGGCAAAATCGTTTTGGATGTAGTAAACCGATTCGTCCACCAACCCGAACGCGATTTCAGCGGAAACCGGTTTGCCCTCGTCGTTCCTGGTCGTGATGGTGAACGTGCCTTCGTCGCGAGGCAGGTATTGCGTGCGGTCCGGCTTCACGTCCACAGTGAGGAAATTCTTCGTCGGCGGCACGATGATCTGTTTCGTGTCCGTGAAAATCTGACGGTCGCTTACCAGGTCGGCGTTGAGAAAGATGTTCGGGACATGCTTTTCTTCCACCGGCAGCTCAAGGAGCTTCACCGTGCCGTCGAGATGAACGAGTTGCCAGCTGTAAAGGTCCTCGCCCTCGACGCTGAATAGCACGTAGCGGCCGCCCGCCGGCGCCACCAGCATCACCGGCGCGCGCTGGCCGACGCGAAAGGTGTCTTTGTCCGCGATGATTTCGACTCCGCCATGACGGTAGCCCAGTTCGCTGGTGGCGTTGTTGGCGACCCAGACGGTGGTTTCGGCGCTGATGGGATTTGAGATTTGAGATTTCAAATTTGAGATCGTGTCCTCGCTCGTCCAGGCGACGCGGTAGTAGCCTTCGCGTTCGGGCGTGAAGGTCAATTCCGCCTCTCCATTCGTGTCGGTTTTGAGCGCACGGGTGAGGATGTCATCGTGTTCGTAGCCCTGAAATTTCATGCGCCAATCGCGCTGATCCGGGCGCGCCGGGCGCGGCGGCCAGATCGGGTTTTGCGATTGGAACCGTTTCAGTTCTTCGCCTTTGACTTCATGGCCGTCCGGCGCGAGCCAGATTTCAAACCAGTAATCGCGGGTGACCTTGATCCTGCCTTCGGCCGGCACCGGCTGCTCGTTCGCGTCGAGCGCCTTGAACTTGACTTTCACCTGGTCCCGCGGGCGATAGAGGTTGTGTTCGGGCTGAGGATAAACGTAGTACCGTTGCCGGGTGACGCGCACGGTGCCGCTGCCGGTGATTTCGCGCCGGCTGGCATCGGTCACGCGCGCCTCGATGCGGTATTCATAATCCTGATTGTCGTTGGCCGGGGTATCGAACGTAACTGTGGCTTTCCCGGTGGCATCGGTTTTGAGGGTTTCGCGCCTGATAATTTGATCCCCACCATACCCTCGGCGGCCGTAAGGCGAATTCCCGCCGTCCATATCCTCATAGAACCACGGGTAGTTGCGCGGCTCGCGCCACCCCTGCCAGCAGGGATTCTGATGCACGAGCACCTCGACGCCGGCGGCGGCGACCGGTCCGCCAAAGTAATAATCGGCTTGGACAGTCACTTCGACCGGTTCGCCCAGTCGGAAGGCCTTTTTCCGGCCGTCTTCCGTGGGGGTTTGGACGGTCACTTTGAATTCGGGCAGTTTGTATTCCTCGAGCCGAAAGAGCGTGGCGCCGCCAATCCTGTGCTTGCGGCCCGGGTCCCAAAACGCGATGTGATACTCGCCCAAGGGCATTGGCTTCGTCAGCTCGAGTGTCCCCCACGCGCTGCCGAAGGCGTTGAGTTTCGCCTGGTCTGATTTCACCTTCGCCCCGCGCGGGTCGGTGATTTCAAATTCGACAGTCTGATCGGACGGCGTGGAATAAACCGAGCCGTCATGGCAGCGCGCGATGAATTTCCAGCTCACGGTTTCTTCAGGCCGGTAGGCCGGCCGGTCCGTGCACGCATAAATGTGCCAATTCAGAAACTTGCCAGCCATGGGAAGTCCGGTGGCCGGGTCCTCGATGGTGCCGCCTCCCTGCCAGTAACTGCTGCCCGCGCTGAAGGTTTGGCGGTCGTGGTGAATGGCGCTCACGAAGATTTGCCGGTTCCCGCCCGGGTGAGACTCCAGATCGAAAACGGCCAGGCCGTCCTGGTCCGCCGCTTTCTCAAACGGACGCGAATGCCAGCGGCGATCCTCCCACCAGCTTTCCCATAACTTCACTTTGGCTTTCGCCAGCGGCGAGCCGTCGAGCGCGCTGCACACATAGACCAATGCCTGCCGGCCGGAGGTTTTCAACACCAACGCGGCGTCGCTGACCAGGATCAGATCCCGCGCGCTCTTGCCGCCGCCGCGGACCTCGAGAACGTAGGCGCCGGGCTTTAGTTTGCCGTCGAGGCGCAGCGTTTGATTGCCGGGCGCGTAGTCCTCGTTTGGAGTTGCACTTTGGGCCGTAACCGTGCAGTTGGAATTGGGGAGCACACGCGCCATCGCGTGTTCCGACCGGCGCCCTCGCCGGTCGGAGGAGGGCGTTATGCAATCACCAAACGGTGATCCGTTCGAACGCCCTCCTGTGGTCGGCGAGGGCGCCAACCACAGC
>CAZFOA010000003.1:0-42130 GCA_964520205.1 uncultured Verrucomicrobiota bacterium
AACTGACAACTACGGTCGGTTCAATCCGCCTCCTGCCACTTCGCTTACTCTACCGTTGAGCCGGCAGAGGCAAGGGAGTTCTTGTCTTTTGCCAATGAAAGTGAAATCATCACACTGACAATGATGCGAATGCCGTTGCCCAGTCCGCACCTCGCCCGCCGCCGGAGCCGCTCCTGCCACACATTGAATCCGCATGCGGCCGTTTGGCCGCGGACGGATTCGAGCGGAGAATGGGGAAGCGGGAAGCACTCGCACGGTCAGGCCGGTACCCAACCCACCTAAAGCCCAGGCGAGGATGGTTTTCAACTCGTTAATTTTTCTGGCGTTCCTGGCGATTGTGCTGGCGGTTTACTATCGGCTGCCGCACCGCGGCCAGAATATTTTTCTGCTCATCGCCAGCTATATTTTCTACGGGTGGTGGAATTGGCGTTTTGTGTCGCTGCTGTTGTTCACGACGTTCTTCGATTACTGGTGCGCACTCTGGATCGAAAATGAGCCCCGGCTGAACCGAAGACGGCTGTTCCTTTCCTTTAGCATGATCGTCAACCTTGGGGTATTGAGCATTTTCAAATACTTCAATTTCTTTGCCGGATCGTTGCAACATGTGCTGGCTTTTTTTGGAATGAAACCGACGTTTCCGGTCCTGCACATCCTTCTGCCGGTCGGGATTTCGTTCTATACTTTCCTGTCGATGAGCTACACCATCGACGTATTCCGGGGTCATCTCAAAGCCACGCGCAACCCGCTGGACTTCATGCTTTACGTGGCGTTCTTCCCTCACTTGGTTGCCGGTCCGATTGTGCGGGCTTCCTTTTTGCTGCCGCAATGCCAGCGTCCGCGAGTCATCCGCCGGGATGAAGTGCTGAATGGCATCTGGCAGATCCTGATGGGGTACGTCAAAAAGATCGTGATTGCCGATCGGTTGGCGGGTGTGGTGAGCTGGGGTTTTGCCCAACCTTCGGCGCCTTTTCCCGATGCCAACGCCTGGCTGGTTCTCTATGCTTTCGCGTTCCAGGTTTACGGTGATTTCTCAGGCTACTCGGACATCGCACGCGGCCTTTCCAAGCTCATGGGCTTTGAACTGACCACCAACTTCAAGGCTCCCTATCTGGTCGCCAATCCGTCCGCCTTCTGGCAAAACTGGCACATCAGCCTGTCCACGTGGCTTCGCGATTATCTCTACATTCCGCTCGGTGGCAACCGTCGGGGCGCCGGCCGCACCTATGCGAATCTGATGATTACCATGCTGCTGGGCGGCTTGTGGCACGGCGCGGGTGCCGCCTTCCTTCTTTGGGGTTTCTACCACGGCATCCTGCTGGCGGGCCAGCGAGCGTGGCATGATTTCATCGTGCCCGGTGTGCGCCGCGTGTGGCGCACGGCCGAGACGGAAGTTGGCCGGCCGGAAAGCCGGGTGAAGCGGTTTTTGCTGGTGTTCCTTTTCTTTCATTTGACCTGCATCGGATGGCTGCTCTTCCGGGCCGGGACACTCCCCCCAAAGTTTGATCAGGTTCAGATCGTTCGGGATTATTTGCGGGCCATGTTTCACTGGCCGCTGGCGGCGGGTGTGAGTCCGCTGTTGCAGCCTCTGGTTGTCCTTGGCGGCTTGGCGCTGCTTTTTCAATGGCAGCACGAGAAGATGGATCGGTTCTCGACGTGGGAGCCCCGGTGGCAGGCCCTCGCCACGGCCCTCGCGCTGGCGGCGATCACCGGCCTGGGTGTTTTCAACGGGGCGCAGTTTATTTACTTTCAATTCTGACCATGAAGCGCCACCGCCTTTACTGGATTGCCTGGGCCGGTTTGTTGTTGGGGTGGGTTGGTTACGCCCTGGCAGGAGGACCGGTGTCACGAATCATGGCCGTGCGATTCGGCAACGTTCTGCTCCGCCTGGGTCGGGACAAATTCAGCGACGCAGCCTGGTTTGTTGAATGTCGGCTGGGTGAAGCGCTTTGGTTGGCAACCCTGGTGATGCTGTGGATCGCGGCACACTGGATGCTCGGCCGGCTGATCCGCGCCCGGATCCAACGCGAGCGGTGGGTGGCGCAAGGCCTTGCGGGGTTTGTCTTTCTCAACCTCTGGATTGGCGCCGCCATGAACACCGCACTGTTTTGGGGGGCGCTGCTTCTGGGGGCCGGATTCCAGAACCTGGAGCAGTTTCATTTCAAGCGCATTCTCCTCGAAGAAAACCCTGCGCACAGTCGCGCCGTTTTGATGGGATCGAGCCAGACGCGCGCGGAAATCAATGCGGAACGGCTGAACAACCTCCTGGGCACAAATTTGTGGACTACCGAGCTCCACTTCCCCGGCTGTCATGGCTACGATTTGCTCCTCCTCGAGCGCCGAATCCGCCGGTCCGATCCACGCTGGGTCGTTTGCTACGTGACCGAAGGATACTTTTACCTCAGCTCGGAAGGCGAAACGCCCCCTAATTTCTTTGGTTTGGTTGATTTGGCGGATGGTTGGAGACGCGGTGCCTTACGCTATCTTTCCCGTGACGAAATATTTTCCGGTCTATTGGGCGACGTGCTGCCCCTTTTTCGCTGCCGGGAAGCGCTGGCGCAGCGGCTGTTCGGCTCCGCGACCGTTGATCTGAAACAAGTGCAATACAACACCTCGCTCCAAGTGGACCTGCAAGCGCGCGCCGGCGAGGCGGCGTCAGGATTTCGCCTGTCACCGGAGAGTGAATTTCAAAAAAAGGCTTTCGAAGAATTTGTGGCCCGTTGCCAGCAGGCGCACCGCCGGGTGGTTTTGTTGGCGGGCAGCTACAACCCGATTCTTGCCCGGAAGATCAATCCAGCCGTCCGGGCCGATATGCTCGCGTTTCTTGAGGAGCTCAAGAGCCGCTATCCCAACGTGGTTTTGATTCCCGAATCAGAGCTCCCGGAACAAAACCCGGCCGATTATGAAGACCTGAGTCACGTCAACGCGGATATGCGGGACCGGTTTACCTTGTATCTGGCCAGCCGACTCTCCCCGTTGCTCGACACCCGGGAGTCCGCTCCCTGATTCGCCCCCGTCGATCGGAATCGAAGCGCTGGCGATCAAAAACGGCTGGGTGTTTTAGGCTGATGCCGCGAACTCAGCGCGGTTTCAAGGCAGGCAGAATTTCTTGATAAAGGTCGAGATAACTTTGCACCATGGCCGCCGCTGTCATTCCTTTGCGCAGGATAGACGCCCGGCTTTGGGCGCGGAATCTGTCCAGTGTCGAACGGTCGGACATGACGCGATCCAGCGCCGAGGCCAAAGCCGGGATATCACCCGGCGGGACCAGGAGGCCGTTGACCTCGTGATCGATCAACTCCGGAATGCCGCCCACACGGCTGCCGACGCCGACACAACCGTGGAACAAGGCTTCCTGCAGGGACAATCCAAGTCCCTCCTGGAGCGACGGCATGGCGATGATGGATGCCCGCTGCATGCGTTTGACGGTTTCTTCGTCGCCGAGCCGGCCCAACAATTGAACCCGGCTGGTGATCTCCGCCTGGGTTGCGCAGGCCTGGATGCGTCCGACGTAACCCGGGTTGTCGGCTCGTCCGACGAAATGGAGCTGCCATTCCGGATGTTTGGCGGCGATGCGAGCGAAGGCCTCGGCCAGGTTGGGTTGGGCCTTGCGGCCGCCCAGCGTGCCGACGCAGAGCACGACCGGGTCGCGATCCGGATTCGGTGGCGACGAGTCTGCCGGAAGCAGCGAATGGTAACGCTGGATGAGTTTGGGTCTGAAAAACGGGAACATGCGGACGAGCCGCGCGCGATCGTGCCGGGAGACGCACACCTCGAACTTGAGCCGCCGATAGAGAGCCGAGCGGCTGAGGAGAGCGAAGCACATATACAGTTGCTTTTGCCAGACCGGCCGGTCGGGTCGAACCTGGCAGTTAAGCCATTCGGTGGCGAGGTGGTTCGTGCTCAGGCAGGGAATCTTCTGGCCGGCGAGATGATAGATGGGGCACCGCCAGAACCGGTTGGTTCCCCAGGCGAACGTTTCTCCGAAATGAAAATGCGCCAGTTGAATCCGATGCCCGCGAAGCGCTGCCGCCAGGGCCAGCGCCGACTCGCGTGTAACCGCCGTCTCATCCCAGGCGATGTGGGCGCAAATCAAATCCGAGATTTCCCGGGGCAGTTGGCCCGGGTCCTTGTCACCGGAGACCAGGACGATTTCGAAGTGCCGGCTCAGGCCGCGGACGAGTTCGCGGACGAGGACTTCCGTGCCGCCCTGCTGCATCAGCGGATACTCGAGCGCCAGGGCGATTCTCATCTGTTGTTGCTCAGGGTTGATGAGGGTTTGTTTGCGGCGACGAGCGCGGCATCGTAGGCGGCCAAAAAGTTTTCAGCCATCCTTGCCGGTGACAAATAGGCGCGGGTTTTGGCCAAAGTATCGGGATCGACCAGGCCTTTGCCGAACAACGGATGGGCGCAGGCTTCTTTGATGGCGCGAACAAAGGCAGCCAAGTCACCGGAGGGGAACAGAAATCCATTCTTGCCGGGAATCAAGTAGTCAGGAATGCCGCCGACCCGGCTTGCCACCACGGGCAGGCCCGCCACGAGCGCCTCCTTGACCGCGTTCGGGCTCACGTCCGCGCGCGTGGGAAAGAGCATCATCGTCGGTGTTTGCAGTTCTCCAGCCATTTCGTCCGGGCGCAAATGGTGTTTGAATTCAACGCGATTCCAGAGTTCCGGCGAGGCGGTCGGGCACAGTGTGGCTGGCGCCGGGGGCGGGTTTTCGCTGATGACGGTGAGCTTGAAAGGCATTTCAGCGGTGAGTTGATTCAGCGCCTGGAAGAGCAAGTCTATTCCCTTCCGATAGCCGGGCGTGCCGACAAAGATAAAGTGAACCGGGCCGGCTGCGGGCCGGCGTTGCACCTGGTGAAAAAACCAGTTGGGCGCATGCTCGGCCTGGCAGACTTGCGGACGAGGATAATGCTGTTTGAGATACTGGACGGCAAACGATGATTCGGTGGTGATCACGGGCACCCGGGGAAAGCTTCTTCTTTCCCAAAATGCCGCGAAATGCTCGAACAGCGTCATGGGCCCGATTTCCCGGTACCAGCTCAACAAGCCCTGCACCGTTGCCAGGTAAGGGTAACCGATCTGACCCGCCACCCAGGCCGCTCCCCTTTCACTGCCCCACGCATGGATCAGGTCTGGTTTGATCCGCTTGCAGACACCGCGGATCAAACAGGTGTCCAGCCAGAACAGGGAGAGAACACGCAAACCGGCGGGCGCTTTCAACACGTGGAAGACGGTTCCGTTGCGCTCAAAAGAAACGCTTCGCGCAATCCGCCTGCGCATCAGAATCACGTGGACACGGAGCGCCGGATTTTTTTCGAATTCAGAAAGCAACACCTTTTGCCAGGTTGCCGGATGACGCCGTGGGAGCGCGCGCAGCGGTTCCGGCAAATCCGGCAGCCATTCCACGGCAAATTCCGAAATCCAAGCGACGGTCAATGGATTCTTTAACATGACGAACGCAGCGGTCTGAACGGGTGCGCGGAGTGTATGGGATGGAGCCGGATTGGCAAGCTTCTTGGCCGGACGGCAGTGAGTGAGTTTGGTCGGGCGAGGCTGCCCAGGAAGCGGGCACAAATTTGGACTGCGAAAGCGGCGCAGCGCTTTGCTTCCTGCCGCAGCCCAAGACGTTTTCGCGCCGGCAACACGCCCTCGAGTTGTGCCGTTCGCGGAGTCAACCGGCGGAATCGGCTTGTTTTCCGGCCAAATCGCAAGCAACATCCCGCGACGAACTTGTATGGCGCCACCGTCTAATTCAGCGCAGCCGCTAACCCTGTTGTCCGTCATCATCCCGGCGCGAGACGAGGAAGGCTGCATCTGCTCGACTGTGGAGCATCTGCACCTGGAGTTGCGGCTCCATAACGTTCCGCACGAGATCGTGGTGGTGGATGATGGCAGCACCGACCGGACGTGGGAATTGCTGGCCGGGCTTGGCACCAGGCTCCCGGAATTGGTTCCGGTGAAGAATGAAGGACAACATGGATTTGGCCGCGCCATCATCTGCGGACTTGATCGCATGAAAGGTGATGCCGCGGTGATCATGATGGCGGACGAATCGGACGACAACCGGGACGTGGTGCGGTACTGGCAGGAGCTGAACCGGGGTCAGGACTGTGTTTTCGGCAGCCGTTTTATGAAGGGCGGCGGGGTGATCGATTATCCCCGGGTGAAACTGCTGTTCAATCGGCTGGCAAACCTGTTCATCAAGGTACTGTTCCAAATCAAGCTGAATGATACCACCAATGCGTTCAAAGCTTACCGGCGCACCGTCATCGACGGCTGCCGCCCCCTGGTTTCGCCTCACTTCAATCTGACGGTGGAATTGCCGCTGAAAGCGATCGTGCGCGGCTACAGTTGGACCGTGATCCCGATCACCTGGCGCAACCGCCGCAGTGGCACCGCCAAGCTGAAGATCAAGGAAATGGGCAGCCGCTACCTCTTTATCTGCCTTTACGTTTGGCTGGAAAAATATTTCAGCCGGGGAGACTATCGCAAACTGTCATGATTTACGATTCGAAGGAACTGGAGACGATCTATGGCCAGCGGTTTGCCGGCCGGCGCGAGTATCGCAATCGGGTCTGGCAGGTCCTTATCGGGAGTTTTTTTCAGAAATTTGTCCGGCCGGAGGACAGTGTATTGGACCTGGGCTGCGGCTACGGCGAATTCATCAACAACATCCGCTGCCAGGCGAAATACGGGATGGACCTGAATCCGACGTCGGGCCGGATGCTGGCATCGGGCGTGCATTTTTTCCAGCAGGATTGTTCCGCGCAATGGCCGCTGGGGGAGAGTTCGCTGGATGTGGTTTTCACGAGCAATTTCTTCGAGCATCTGCCGGACAAACGAACCCTTGCGGCCACGTTGACCCAGGTTCATCGTTGTTTGAAGCCCGGAGGCAAGCTGATCGCGATGGGGCCGAACATCAAATTCGTGCCCGGCGCGCACTGGGACTTTTGGGACCATCACCTGCCGCTGACCGAGCTGTCATTGAGCGAAGGAATGCGGAATCTCGGTTTCACCATTGAGCGGTGTTATCCGCGCTTTTTGCCCTACACGATGGTAAACTCGCCCGAGTATCCCCCAATTTTTGTGCGGATGTATTTGGCGCTGCCGATTGCCTGGCGTCTCTTGGGCGGGCAATTCCTCGTGGTTGGAGTTGCCGCGAAAGGGGAAGCCGACGCCCTATCGGGCCGGTGAAGCCTGGGGGGCAGCTGCAATTCGCTCCGCACGGATCGAGGAAGTGCCAGCCGGCATTTGTTCTGGCAGCGAGTCGGGCAGCAAGTTAAATTTTGGCATATGGAATCACCTCCGGCTCATTCGGTTCAACGACAAACAGATTCCTCGCCCAAGATGCCGGCGTGGTCCGATGCGCGGGTTCTTGTCGGCCTCGCCTTGGTCGCGGGACTGCTGCTCCGCCTGGTAGGATTGTCCCAGCCGCCATATGACGACCACAGCTTTCGCCAGACCCAAACCTTGTCCACGATTGAGGCTTTTCACGCTCATGGGATAGACTTGTTGCATCCACGGGCCATCTACATGGGTGATCCTGGTGTATTCGTGTTGGAATTGCCGGTGTTTCAGGCATTGGCGGCCTGCCTCTACGACGTTTTTGGTCCCCATCTGGAGGTCATCCGAATCTTGAACATTCTGATGGGTGCTGCCACAACGTGGCTTCTATATCGGATTACCCTGCATTTCCTGGATCGAACCACCGCGATTCTGACGGCGCTGATCTATTGGTTGGCGCCGCTGAACATCATTTATCAACGATCCATGCTGTTGGATCCCACCGCGGTTTTTTTCGGTTTGCTCGCCTTTTATTGTCTGGCCTTGCTGGCGGTCGGTCGCGATTCCCATGGTGCATCGGACATCCACCGGACCGACTGGTTCACTTTCATAGGATTCGTGGTGGCCACCTGGTTTACCGCAATGATCAAAGCGCTTTACCTCTGGCCTGTGGTCCTGTTGTTGGCGAAGGTTCTTTTCGAGCGCAGATTCAAGGTGGATGGGTGGTTCGTGCGAATCCTGTCGGTATTCGCGGTGGCGGGTGTGTTTTTTCTCGCTTGGAACTACTACGCCGCGCAAGTCAATGATGCATCGCCCTTCACTCGAGGCGTCAAGCCTACGTCCTTGCTCGGCATGTCGGATCTGTTCACCTCGGAATTCTATCATAAATTGTTTTCCCGGCCAAAATGGTGGCTGGGGGGCGCCGGAATCCTCCTGTTTCCGGTCGGCTTGGTGGCAGCCTGGCTGCAGCGCCAAGACCGGGTGCGCGCGGCCGCAACCGGGTTCATGATCCTTATCCCCCCCACCTACCTTCTGGCCTTTGCGAATATCAACCGCCCTCACGATTATTACCAACTGATCATCACTCCGTTTCTGGCCGTTGTGCCGGCGATCGGGCTGCGATGGCTGGCGGCACGGTTCCTGTCGCCGCCCGCGCAAGCGAAACCAATCCGGTATACGGCCATGAAATGGATTGCAATTGTTTGCGCCACCGCGCTGTGCGGTTTTGCGCTGCTGCTGTCTTGGGAGAAGTGGCACGACCCCGCGCACCCTCGCCGCATCTTCCTGTTGTTGATGCTGCCCCTCACCTGCTTGCTCCTGTTCGCTGGCGTTTTTGCCGTGCCCCAAGGGTTGTTATCAATGGGCAACCGGATGCTCCGGCGCGCGGTGGTGGCGGGCGTGTGTGGGCTTTTGATACTTTCCTCGGTGCTGACTTATCGGATGTGGCTTCAAGCGCCGAAACTGGACAGGCGACTGTTGAAATTTGAAGAACTTTGCACTGGGAAGGTGCTTCGAGGCGGTTCAGCGATGGTGTTTGTGGCACAAATTGGCGACGGCGACGCGGTGTTTGGTGAAATCCCTCAGTACATTTATGCCGCAAAACTCTGGGGTTTTGGCATGGCTGTGCAAGATGCGGCGGGCGCACGCGGCTATTTTGAAAAACTCGCCTCCGCCTTTCCGCGGCTGGAATACGTCGTGTTTTACGGCACAGACTGCCCTGATTGGCTGCCCAGCAATGCGTTCCGTCCGGCGATTCAAGACGGCAGCAACCGGCTCTACATTTTCCAACGGGTATCGTCGAGCTGATGGGATAGGACCGGACGCGTCTCCACCCGCAAGGCGCGAAATGCCTGACTTCTGCGAGCCCGTCCGGCGCGGTGCTGTCAACCGCGTGCAACCGGCCACTCCTGGCGGAGCGCGGACGGTCTCCGTCCGCAGCGGGTGTGGCTGCCCCAACTGTGGAAATTTCACGCTTGCAAGCATTCCTACCCGCTGCGGTCCGGGACGTGCCGCGGTCCTTTAGGGGCAGTGTGGAGGTGCCTTCGCGGAATGAAGCGATAGAAAAGGATTGCGAAGCCGGGCGGCATTTATTCTAATCTGGCTGCTCAATGGCAGTGTCTTGTAAAGAAAAATTGTGGCTGCGCACGGTGAGCGCGATGAAGGAGCGGCGGCGGCTGCCGGCGCGAAGCAAACTATGACGCACGCTCCTCCGCTTCTTCGTTCGCTGATTCTTTACGCGATCTGTTTGCCGCTGGCATTGTTCTTGGGGTACTTGCTTGCCAACCCGTTGCAATGGTCCTCGTTCGTCCCGGTCCTGGCGATGATGTTCCTCCTGATCCTGCCGCTGTTGCTGCGTTTTCACCACCCGCTGATGGTCTTGGGGTGGAACGCAACGATGATTGTCTTCTTTTTGCCGGGCGCACCTGGCGTGTGGCTCCCGTTGGTGGCCATGAGTCTGTTCATCTCGGTGTTGCGCCGCACCGTGGATCAGCGATATCGGTTCATTACCGTTCCCGAAATTACCTGGCCTCTGGTGGTGCTGGCCCTGATCATCCTCGCCACCGCCGAAGCGACCGGTGGCATCAAACTGCGATCCATGGGCGGAGAAGTCTATGGCGGCAAGAAATACATTTTCTTGCTCATGGGGATCGCGGGTTACTTTGCCCTGACCGCCCAACGGGTCCCCGTCAGCCGAGCCAAGCTGTATTTGTCGCTTTTCTTGCTGGGTGGTGCGACCACGCTGATCGGTGATGTATTGTACACGGGCAATCGCGCGCTGGCGTTTGTGTATTGGTTTTTTCCGCCAAACACGTTCATGCTTGGGGAAACTTTGAATTCCGTGGGCACCCGTTTTGCGGGCATTGCAGGCGTTTGCATCGTCTTATTTTCCTTTATGCTGGCGAAGTATGGGATTCGCGAGATTTTTTCAAGCCGGCGCCCGTGGCGACTCATCATTTTCGCCTGTATCGCGTTTGGCAGTCTCTTGGGGGGATTTCGGTCCACGTTTATTTACCTTGGCCTCTTGTTCTTTGTGCAATTCCTGTTGGAGAAGATGCACCGGACGAAATTGTTTCCCATCCTATTGGTTGGCTGCCTGCTCGCCGCCGTCGTCACGCTTCCTTTTGCCAAAAAGCTTCCTTACGGCGCCCAGCGGGCGTTGAGCGTTCTGCCCATCAATATCGATCAAGCGGCGCGCTCGGATGCGGACGCTTCAGTGGATTGGCGGCTGGAAATCTGGAAAGCGGTGCTCCCGCAGGTGCCAAAATATTTGTGGCTGGGAAAGGGCGTGGCGCTAACCCAAGAGGATTATAGTTTCGTGGTAAGCAACTATACCGGCACCATGCAGGCATTTTCCGAAGACCAGAGCTGGGCGGCGCTGGCGGGAGATTACCATAGCGGGCCGCTCTCGGTCATTATTCCATTTGGGATTTGGGGCGCCGCGGCTTTTCTGTGGTTCTTGACGGCAGGTTTCCGCATGCTTTACCGGAACTACCGGTATGGCGACCCGGAGCTGGCAACGGTCAACTCATTTCTTTTCGCAGCATTTTGCACAAAGGTTATCCTTTTCTTTGTGATCTACGGCGCATTTGCATACGATATGCAGGTATTTTGCGGGTATCTGGGCATGAGCGTATGCCTCAACGGCGGGGTCGCCCGCCCGGCCCCGAAGCCGGTGCCTGAAACCGCACCGCTCGGCGGCTTGTCAAAGTTTCCGGCCCGGCGTCGGCCCGCGTTCGGAAGATCGGGTCAGGCTTGAATCCTGGAGATCAGGGTTACATTGTCTGCATGCAAACCATTGAGCTTGCGAAAGGATTTGGCGTTGCGGCGGGAAAGGATTGGACGTCTGCCGCCCGTGCGAACCGGTTAGCCTGGAGGTTCGATGCCTGAGCCCGTCGTCCCGCCGGATGGAAGGTCGCCCGCCGCGAAGCCGAAGCTTTTGGTGGTGGAACTCTGGGGTTTGGGAGACCTGGCCATTGCGACGCCGTTTTTGCAAGCCGCCAGCCGGAAGTACGCGGTCACGCTTCTGGCGAAACCTCATGCGAGGGACTTACTGGCGCGGTTCTGGCCGGAGGC
The DNA here is from genome assembly GCA_964520205.1 of uncultured Verrucomicrobiota bacterium. Lineage (GTDB taxonomy): Bacteria > Verrucomicrobiota > Verrucomicrobiia > Limisphaerales > BOG-1460 > CAZFOA01. Next base: position 11,362 of record CAZFOA010000003.1, read on the forward strand.
AAGCGTTGTGCCTTTCACGGCGCCTTGGACTGCCTTCAAACGCAAATACCGTCTCTGGTCGTGGCCCTGGCGCGAAATCATGGCTTTGCGCCGCCGCTTGGCCGCGGAACATTTTGACTTCGGCGTGTCAGGGCGTTGGGATCCGCGTGATCATTTGCTGCTGAAATTTGCCGGTGTAAAAAACCGGATTGGCTTTCCCCGGGTGGGCAGCGGGATTTTTTTGACGGAGTCGCTGGTCCGGCCGGACGCGCAAGCGCATATTTATGAAAGCTGGCGATTGGCCGGCAACGCGCTGGGGATTGAACTGCCGCCTCGAAACCAGGCGGTTCGGCAGTTGTCGCGCGCCGGCAAACGGATTTTGGTGCATAGCGGCGCCCGGTTGCCGGCGCGGGTCTGGCCATTGGACCATTACCGCAGCTTGGTCCGGCACTTGCGCGAAAGTCATTACGCCGTGCAAGTGGCCTGCGACCCGGACCAGCAAGCCTGGTGGCAGGAGTCGGGCGAAGCCGCCGCCTGTCCGCGCACGGTGGCCGAACTGCTTTCGCTGGTTGACCAGGCATCCGTTTTCATAGGCAATTGTTCCGGCTCCGGCCATCTGGCCGCCATCAGCGGCGCGCCCACCTTCACTCTCTTCGGCCCGTCGCTGCCCCAATGGTTCGCCCCCATCCATCCGGCGGCGGAATGGATCGAAGGAATGCCTTGTCCGTATCGGCCGTGTGCGGATTACTGCCGGTTTTCGGTGCCGCATTGTTTGCACGATTTGAGCGAGGAAACCGTCTTGCCGCGAGTCCGCGATTTTTTGGCGCGGCACGCCGATTCGATTTAAGCGGCTCCGGTTCCGGCGGAGGGCAACGGGACGGGCAGGGCAATAAACACCAATTTCATGGAGCAACAACTCCGGCACCGGGATGGGTCAGCGATGAAAGCCGGGCTGCGCGCTCCTCGTGCCGGGTCACAGGCGGTTCCACCAGACAGCGGTGGGTTTTGAGACCTCAAACCGCACGCGATGCTCCGGGCTTGCCAACGTGTAAATCGAATAGCTCGTCGGCTTCAAGGAGAAATGGCCGCCCCCGATCCGGCGGAGCCGATGATGCATGATCCACATCGGTTTCAACAGCCGCGCCCACAGCGGGGCCATCCCCTGGGTTTCCGCCTTTTCACGAATCGCGTTGGGTTTCAAGTTCATGTTCTCGCCCGTGTCCGCAAAAGTGGAGGTGAAATGATCGAACACCGCCATCGGCACCCGCTGTTTCATCAGCGCCAGCACCCAATGGAAGTCGCCGAGGTCGCGCCATCGCGTGTCGAAGAAAATGCCCCGCTCGTGGATCACCCGCCGCCGGATAAACAGCGAACTGGTGAGCGCCGAGAATCGGTGCCACATGTGGAAGGGGTGTGGCACCAGGGAATGCCGGTGGCAGAGGTATTGGCCATTGCCATCCACGACAATCGTCCCGGCCAGCGCCACTTCAATGTCGGGATGCTGCTCGAAGAACTCGCGCACGGCGCGGAGCGCGCCGGGCAAATATTGTTCGTCGCAGTTGAGATACGCCAGGATGTCGCCCTGCGCTCGGCGGTAGCCGCGGTTGACGGCGTCGTACATCCCGCCATCCTTCTCCACGAAAGCCTTGACCCGTTTGTCCTGGGGCAGCCAATCCAGCGTGCCATCGTCGGAACCGGCGTCCTGGACGATGTGCTCGAGTTGCACGCCCTCCTGATCGGCGACCGAAGCGATACACAGCTTGAGCCAGCGCGAGTTGCGGAAGCTCGGGGTTACAATGGAAAAGTTCACCAGCAGATTCTTACCATCCCACCGGGCGGTCCGTAAATGCAGAACCTTCGCGGCCGCCGGGGAGTTGATCCGCCAACCTCGATGGAGTTTTCCCGGTCAATCGATTTTCCGGCGGATTTTGATTCTGATTGCCCCGGGAATATCGTGTTGGCCGACGAGGACCAGGTAGCCGCCCCCGCCGGCGCCGGAGAGTTTCCAACCCAGCGATTGGGAGGCGTACTGGCGGATGGCGGACTTGACATCCCGGGTGGCCATGCGCGGGAACATGGCGACCTGGGCATCAAACGAGGCGCGGACCTGGCGGCCCAATTCCGCGGCATTCCTTTGCCGGATGGCATTCCAACATTGGTCCGCCGCGGAGGCGAGCGCTTGAGCCTTGGCCGCGGTGACTCGCCGGTCCTTGAGCACCTGGAAACCGCCTTTGCGCGGCCCAAGCGGGATCAGATAGAGATGCGCTTCCAGCCAATCCAGGATTGGGTCTTTGTCGATCGTCGTGATTTTTGCCGGCCAATACTGTCCGCGATAATCCAGCCGGTTCAAGCCCGGGAGCACGATTCCGAGCGCGTCCTGAGAGCCGGAGAATTCCGTGGTGCCCGGCGGGTTTTCATAGGAGAAGAGAATTCTGGCCAGTTTCTCCCGGTCACCACCCGGAATGTCCGTCTGCCAAAGTTCAATGGCGCGGCGGCGGGAACTGGAAGCCATGCCGCTGCGTTCGTTGAACTCGATGGTGGGTTCCACCGAAACCACCAGCACCGGTCCGGCGCAATGCCTGGACACGAACGGTTGATCCAGCCAGCCGCCGGCGAGATCCAGGCGGTAAGGGATGCGGCACTCCCGGCGCAGGCTGGTGGTGGATCGGGCCGGCAGGTTGGGTCGCGGCCGGCGCCTGAGGACGACATATTGAATCCCCAGGCGCCGGCAAAGCCGCATTTTGGCGGGACTGTTTCCATCTTCATTGACCACAAAGCAGTCCGGGGAAACACGATTTAATACCTCCATGAAATCCAGGATGCCCGAGCCGGTATTTACAAAACAGGCTTTCACATGCCGAACGGCTTCGAGCAGATATTTCCGCTCCGCCTGGTGGTTTACAGGGTAACGGCCCTTCAATTGCCGCACCGTCTGGTCCGAGCCGATCCCGACGTAAACATCCCCGTAAGCCGCCGCCTCCTCCAGGAAGCGGATGTGGCCGCTGTGCAACAAATCGAAGCAACCGCTGACAAAGACTTTCTTCTGGCTCATAAAACCGGGCTTGAGCCGATCTTCATCTGCGGTTCAAGTGAATAGAGATGGCTTAGCCGCAAGCTGGAGGCGAAGATGCTAAGAATCATTTGTGAAGGCAACGCGATTCAGCGGTCTCGGAAATGAAATGGCCCTTGCCACCGCAACTTCTCCCCGCCAGACTTTATCCCGGTTTGCGGCAAATTCATGAAGATCGCGCTGGCCCAGATCAACACCACCGTCGGCGACCTCGCCGGCAATGAACGGAAGATCCACGACGCTTATCGGCGTGCGGTCGCATTGGGGGCCGAACTGGTGGTCTATCCCGAGCTCGCCACTACCGGTTACCCGCCTCGCGACCTGCTGCTGCGGCCGCGATTCATCGAGGAAAACCTCGCGGTTCGGGACCGGCTGGCGGCGGCGTGCGGGAAGACCGGCATGATCGTGGGCTACGTTGGGCGCAACGAGAAGCGGCCCGGGCGCGAAGTCACCAACTCCGTGGCGTTGCTGCACGAGGGGCGGATGACTGCCACGCGCGCCAAGACGCTGCTGCCCACTTACGATGTGTTCGATGAGGACCGGTATTTCGAGCCGGCGCCGGAAAATGCCCCGTTCGATTTCAACAATACCACGATGGGCATGACGATCTGCGAGGATGTCTGGAATGACGAGGATTATTGGGACGAGCGCCGATATCGCCGCAACCCGGCGGCTGAACTGGCGCGCGCGGGGGCGGAGATATTGTTCAACAGCTCGGCCTCCCCCTGGCATCTCGGCAAGAACGGCGCCCGCCGCAGCATGCTTTCGCAGCTCGCCATCAAGACGCGCCGCCCGGTGATCTACTGCAATCTGGTGGGCGGGAACGACGAGTTGATTTTCGACGGCGGCAGCATGGTGTTCGACCCGCAGGGCCGGCTGGTGGCCGAAGGCAGGCGTTTCGAAGAGGATTTGCTGGTGGTTGATCTCAGCACGGCGGCGGCGGCGATCGATCTCCCCGAGCCGCCGGACGAGGAACTGGTATTCCGCGCGCTGACCCTGGGCCTGCGCGATTACCTGGAAAAATGCGGGTTCAAATCAGCGGTGCTGGGTCTGAGCGGCGGCGTGGACTCGGCGGTCACCGCGTGCCTGGCGGTGGCGGCGCTCGGCGCCGGGCGGGTTCAGGGGATTTCGCTCCCTTCGCAATTCTCTTCGCCGGGCAGTCTCGATGACGCCCGCGCGCTGGCGCGGAATCTCGGGATTCAATACGACGTTATTCCGATCCAGCCGCCCTTCCTCGGGGTGAAGGAGCAGTTGAAGGGCATTTTCGCCGGAAGACCGGAAGATACCGCCGAGGAAAATATTCAAGCCCGGCTGCGCGGGGTGATTCTCATGGCGTTGTCCAACAAGTTCGGATCGCTGTTGCTGACCACCGGCAACAAGAGCGAGGTGGCGGTGGGATATTGCACCCTTTACGGCGACATGTGCGGCGGCCTGGCCGTCATCGCCGACGTTCCCAAGACCCTGGTTTATCGCGTCGCCCGGTGGATCAACCGGGAACGGGAGGTCATTCCCGAGGCCTCCCTCACCAAACCGCCTTCGGCCGAACTGCGGCCCAACCAGACCGACCAGGATTCGCTGCCGCCTTATGACGTGCTTGACCGGATTCTTGAGGACTATGTGGTGCGGCTCAAGACGCCCACCGAAATCATCGCCGCCGGGATTCCGGAGGCCGCTGTGCGCCGCGTGGTCCGCCTGATCGACCTCAGCGAATACAAGCGCCGCCAGGCTGCGCCCGGTCTGAAGGTGACCACCAAGGCGTTCGGGATGGGCCGGAGGATTCCGATCGCGCAGCGATACCGGGAACTGTAATCCGCCGCCGCCGCGCGCCGGCACGGAACCGGCATTGCGATCCATCAACCCGGATGGCGTCTGAAAAAACGTGCGTTCGGCATCACCGCTTAATATGCTTTCCCGCCAAATGAAAGTCGTCATTGCCGGGTCGGGCGGATGGATCGGGTTGGAAGCGGTCGCAGGCTGCGATCGTGGCGGACGCTTCGCGGACCAGGGCGGGCCGGCCGCGGGACGGGGATCATCCTGGTTGGCGCGGCGATCCGACGCCGTTCAAAAGGCATTGTCCGGGCGGAAAAATCAATTGCACAGCGGATCCGCTTCCGGAGCGCCGGCGCCGGTCCGTGCGGCAGCCGGCGGTGGCCTATGAGCGATTCTTCATTCGGCGTGCTGGGCACATCCCTGCAGGTGAGCACCTATGCCGGGTTGACGGCTGACTTGCAGAAGCGCGCCCGCGGGCCGCAGCCATTTGTCGTTGATTTCACGAACACGCACATCGTCACGATGCGGCGCCGCGATCCGGAGTTTCGCGAGCTGACGGCCCGGTTCGATTATTTTATTCCCGACGGGATGCCGTTGATCTGGTGTTTGAATTTGCAGGGGGCCGGGTTGCGGGACCGGGTTTACGGACCGATCCTGATGCGGGAGTGCATTTTGTCCAGCCCGGCGCCGTTCACCCATTATTTCCTGGGAGGGTCCGAGGAATGCGTCAGCCGGCTCAAAAGTTTTTTTTTGGAGCGCAACCCGAAGATCCAGATCGTGGGAGCGCGCAACGGCTATTTCAAGCCGGACCAGGAACCGGCGATCGTTGAGGAGATCAACCGGCTGTCGCCGGATTTCATCTGGGTCGGGCTGGGCACGCCCAAACAACAGGCCTGGATTCACCGCAATCGCAGCCAGATCCGCCGGGGGGTTCTGCTCGCGGTCGGCTTTGCGTTTGATGTGAACTCGGGAATGAAGCGGGACGCGCCGGCCTGGATGCAGCGGCTGGGGTTGACCTGGGTTTTCCGGCTGGGGTCGGAGCCGCTCCGCCTGGGTCCGCGCTATCTGCTCCATAATTTCTGGTTTCTTTTTTATCTGGTCTGCGACGGGTTGCGCGGGAGGGCATGGAGCCGGCAGGCGAGGCCGCCTGACCGGGGCGAAGCCCCCGCCGGGCCGTGTTGAGGAGACCTCGACGGCCTGGAATTCCATGCGCGCCGGTGCGCCGTCCGTATTCCTGCTGTTTGCTGTCGGAATAATTACGATCTTGAACAAGGCCTTCAGGCTGTTACACTCCCGCGCTCGCTTTGAACAGTGTTGAACTATGAACTCAGGAAAGATTCTGGTAGGTGGCGCGGGCGGTTTCATCGGCGGTCATCTCGTCGCGGAACTGCGCAGGCAGGGCCGGCGTGACATTCGCGCCGTGGACATCAAGCCGTTCAATGAATGGTACCAGAAGTTTCCGGACGTGGAAAATCTCCAGCTCGATCTGCAGGACAAGGCGGCGTGCGAGCAATCCGTGCGCGGCGCGCAGCAGGTGTACAATCTGGCGGCGGACATGGGCGGGATGGGATTCATCGAAAACAACCGCTGCCTTTGCATGCTGTCCGTCCTCATCAACACCCACCTGCTGATGGCCGCGAAAAAATTCGGCGTGCAGCGCTACTTTTATGCGTCCTCGGCCTGTGTTTACAACGCAGACAAACAGCGCGACGTCCATGTGACCGCGTTGAAGGAAGAAGACGCGTATCCGGGCATGCCCGAAGACGGTTATGGCTGGGAAAAACTGTTCAGCGAAAGAATGTGCCGCCATTTCCGCGAGGACTTCGGCATCACCACCCGGGTCGCCCGGTTCCACAACGTTTACGGGCCGCACGGCACGTACGACGGGGGGCGCGAAAAGGCGCCGGCGGCGATTTCCCGCAAAGTGATCGAGGCCAAATTGTCCGGCAAGCACCAGATCGAAATCTGGGGTGACGGCCACCAGACGCGCAGCTTCATGTATATCGACGATTGTTTGAAGGGCATCCAGGCGATCCTGGAGAGCGATATTCTGGAGCCGATCAATTTGGGGAGCAGCGAACTGGTGTCCATCAACCAACTGGTGGACCTGGTCGAGGACATTGCGGGAATCAAGCTCGAGCGCACCTACAACCTGAAGGCCCCCAAAGGCGTCAATGGCCGGAACAGTGACAATACGCTCATTCGAAAATATCTGGGCTGGGAGCCGGACACCCGTTTGCGGGCCGGCATGGAAAAGACCTATCGCTGGATTTACGACCAGATGACGGCGGGAAAGTAGCGCTTTGAACCGGAACCTTTCTGATGGCGGCTTTGTTGCATTCAAGCCGGGTGACCACCGGGGGGGGCGCGGTGCCGGGTATTTTTGAGCAAAAACCACCAATTCGGTATCTAATATGCTCGAATTCGCGCGCACATGAATAACCAGGCTACAATCGGGATACTCGATCAGTTTCAGACCGACCTGATGGATTCCTGGCGGCGGCTGCCCAACAGGGGATTTTTCTTCGCCCTGCTGGCGGCGTGGCTGTTGCTGTTTCAACTGTTGGGCAATCCCCTCATGGGTTTCATTCACACGCCCTCGCTGTATGCGTGGATGTATAATGCATACAACAGTCCGAACACGTCCGGCGATGACGCCATCGGAAATTTTGTTCCCTTTCTGGTGTTGGGATTGCTCTGGTGGAAGCGCGGGGAGTTGCTCGCGCTGCCGCTCAAAATGTGGATTCCGGGATTGCTGGTGCTCATCGCGGCCATGGTCCTGCACGTCGCGGGATATGTGCTCCAGCAACCGCGGCTGTCGATCATCGCGTTGTTCGCGGGCATTTATGGCCTGGCGGGGCTGGCCTGGGGCCGCGAGTGGTTGCGGAACACCATTTTCCCGTTTTTTCTTTTGGCGTTTTGCATCCCCTTGGGCGTGCAGGCCGACATCATCACGTTCCCGCTCCGGCTCCTGGTCTGCCGGCTGGTGGAAGTGATTTCGCACTCCGTCCTGGCGATCGATGTGGTGCGAAGGGGAACCGAATTGAGTGATCCCTCCGGCGCCTATCAATATGATGTCGTGGCGGCCTGCAGCGGAATCCGAAGTCTGTTTGCCATTTTCCTGCTGAACACGGTTTACGGCTTCGTGATGTTTAGGCCCTATTGGAAGCGCCTGGTGATGATGGCGCTGGCATTGCCCTTTGCTGTTCTGGGCAATTTGATCCGCCTGCTGTGCATTATCATTGCCGCGGAAATCGGTGGAAAAGGGTGGGGGGATTATGTGCACGAAGGCGGCCCCTTCGGAATTATCAGTCTCCTGCCCTACATCCCGGCGATTGTCGGCGTATTGGCGGTCGGGCGTTTTCTGGAAAGAGGCGAGACCCCCGCCGGGAAAGCGCGTCCATGAAATATCAGAAGATGCTGCTGGTCGTCGTCGTGGCCGGCCTGATGGCCGGCACGGCGGGTGTCTTGACCTGGCTCCGGTCGAACCAGAAGCTGGGCAAGCCGGGCATTAAGGCGACGCCCATTCCCGGCAGTGTGGCCATGACCCTCGAGTTGCCGGCTCAAGTCCTGGATTTCACCTCCACCAATGTGCCGGAGCCCGAATTGGTCCTGGGTTATCTGCCCAAGGACACCAGCTTTGTTGAGCGCCTGTACCAAGCGCCGGACGGCATGTTCGTCCAGGCGACGATCATATTGATGGGAGCAGATCGAACCAGCATTCACCGGCCGGAAATGTGTTTGTTGGGCAACGGATGGCAGGCCAACGAGAAAACCGTGGTCAACATCCCCATTGGTGGTCCGCATCCGTATCCATTGCCGGTCATGAAATGGGTCATCACCCGGCAGCAGGATGGCCTGCGCGGGCTGTACGTCTTCTGGTTTGTAGCGGACAACGAAATGGCGACGCACAACGTTCGGCTCCAAATTGATCTGGTCCGGGACCTTTTGTTCAGGGGGGTATTGCAGCGCTGGGCGTACATGAGTTACTTCGCGGTCTGCGCGCCCGGCCAGGAGGAGGCCGCTTTTGAACGGGTGAAACAGCTCATCGCCGCTTCCGTGCCCGAATTCCAACTGCCGCCGCAGACCGCCGGGGCGCCCGAAGTCGCGAAACAATAATCCGGAATGATACGAAAACCCACATCCTTGAAAACCTCAGCGCCGCGGGATGGTTCCCCGAGCCGCCTTTTGTCGGCCGGCGATTCGATTCGCTGGAGCTAAGCTGAACTATGCTGCGTCATGACCGGCTCATGCGGATGCAAGTCCATCAACTGGTGGATGCATGCCTGTTTGCGACCAGTTTTTGGCTGGCGTACGAGTTGAGGTCCAGCCCGTTCATCGTCGAGTTGTTCCGGCTGCAACCTTTCGACGCCCCGTTTGAAAGCTTCGTCTGGCTTTACGTGATTTTGATCCCCGCGGCCCCGCTCATCCTCGAAGCGCAAGGGTTTTATACGCGACCGGTGCTGTGCTCGCGGCGCACGACCGCCTGGCGGCTTTTCAAAGGATGCATCTTCACCACCCTGGTGCTCATCCTCCTGCTGTTCACGTTCAAGATGCTCCTGATGCTCATTGCGCGGTGGATTGTCATCTGGTTTGGCGGGATCAGTTTCATGCTCGTTTTCATCAAGGAAGAAGTGCTCCGCGATGTGCTTAGGAGCAAACTGGCGCAGGGACAGTTCAAACGGCGGTTCGTGCTGGTGGGAACGAAAAGTGAAACCGCCCGCATCCGCGGGGAAATGGAGGTCCGCGGAGCGAATGACTTTGATGTTCTGGCCGAGTTGGACCTCAACGACAGTTCCGTCGAACAATTGGTCCGGCTGCTGCACGAACATTCCGTCAACGGAGTGATCTTGAGCGCCAAACGTTCGTACTTCGAGCAGGTGGAGGCCGCCATCCGGGCGTGCGAATTGGAGGGCGTGGAAGCCTGGCTCGCGGTGGATTTTATCAAGACCCAGATTTCGCGGGCCAGCATCGATGATTTTTATGGCCAGCCGATTCTCGTGTTCCGCTCCGCGCCGGAGGCTTCGTGGGAAGGCGTTTTGAAGCAATTGATCGACTTTGTCGGCGCTTTCGTGCTGCTGGTTCTGGTCTCCTGGATGTTCGTGATTGTGGCATTGGTGATCAAACTGACATCGCCCGGACCGGTGTTTTTCCGGCAACAACGGTCGGGGTTGAACGGCCGGCCATTCACCATTTTCAAGTTTCGCACCATGGCGACGGATGCCGAACAGCGCCAGCATGAATTGGCCGCCATGAACGAAATGACCGGGCCGGTCTTCAAGATGACCAAAGACCCGCGGGTGACCCCGGTCGGTAGAATCCTGCGCAAATTCAGCCTGGATGAATTCCCCCAACTTTTCAACGTGGTGCGCGGTGACATGAGCCTGGTCGGGCCGCGCCCCCTGCCGGTGGACGAAGTGAAGCGTTTCAACGACCTGGCCCATCGCCGGCGTCTGAGCGTCAAGCCGGGTCTGACCTGCTTGTGGCAGATCAGCGGACGCAACAACGTAACCGATTTCAAGGATTGGGTGCGGCTGGATCTCGAATACATCGACAATTGGTCGCTCTGGCTCGATCTCAAAATCCTGTGGCGGACCGTCCCCATCGTTCTGGCCGGGACCGGGGCGAAGTGAGCCACGCGGCAATGAAAGCCAGGCAACCCACCTCCGTCGTGACCGGCGCGGCCGGGTTTCTGGGATCGCATCTGACCGACCTGCTCCTGGCGCGCGGCCACAAAGTCATCGGCATCGACAATTTCGTCACCGGCTCCGTGGACAACATCGCGCATCTGGGCGGCCATCGCGGTTTCAAGTTTATCCAGCAGGACGTGACCGAGTTTATTTTTCTCGACGTGCCGGTGGACTACGTCTGGCATTTCGCCTCGCCGGCCAGCCCGGTCGATTATCTGGAATTGCCGATCCAGACATTGAAGGTTGGCTCGCTGGGCACGCACAAGGCGCTCGGGCTTGCCAAGAACAAGCGGGCGCGGTTCCTCCTGGCTTCGACCTCGGAGATTTACGGCGATCCACTGGTGCATCCCCAACCGGAGGAGTATTGGGGTAATGTAAACACCATCGGCCCGCGCGGATGTTACGATGAAGCCAAGCGATTTGCCGAGGCCCTGACCATGGCATATCACCGGGAACACGGGGTGGCGACCCGCATCGTGCGCATCTTTAACACCTACGGTCCGCGGATGCGGCTTCATGACGGCCGCGTGGTGCCGGCGTTCATCAGCCAGGCGCTGAAAAACCAACGGCTGACGGTGTTTGGCAAGGGCCTGCAAACGCGCAGTTTTTGTTATGTGTCGGATCTGATTGAAGGGATTTACCGGCTGATGATGGGCGGTTACGCCCTGCCGGTGAACGTCGGCAATCCGACGGAGATGACCGTATTGGCATTCGCCAGGCAAATCATCCGCGCCACCGGTTCGCGCAGCAAAATTGCGTTCAAGCCGTTGCCGCAGGACGATCCCCGCCAGCGCCGCCCCGACATCAGCCGCGCCCGGAAATATCTGCGGTGGAATCCGCGCGTGGGATTGGCTGAGGGGTTGGTCCGGACCATCGATTACTTCCGGGCAAAAGTGTGAAGCGGGAACGCTCTTGAAATTGGGCAGGGTGCGCCGCCAGGACAATATTTGCCAAGTCCGGCAATATAAGGCCAGTTAAAATCTTTTTTTCTGTTTGACCCGTATTCGAATTTCCGATTAGTTGCACGGGCTGTCTCGATGTTGGTCAGCTCGGAACCGGCGCCAGATTGAGCGGCAAGTGACAGCCGATGCTGAATTCCAAATCATTTCTGGCAGTGGACTTTGGGGCGGGAAGTCTCAAACTCGCGGAGTTTGAAGTCAACGAAGCCGGGGGGTTGCGTCTGAAACAATACGCAATCAAGTCGCTGGGCGCCGAAGGCGCTCAGGAGTCCACCCGCGAAGCCACGATTCTCAAGGCGCTCCAGGAGCTGCTGGCCGAGAAGGGCATCAAAGCCCGCGAGGTCAATGTCTGTGCCCCGGGCTTTCACGTGTTTTCCAAATTCGTCAAGTTGCCGCCGGTGGACGCCGGCAAGGTGACGCAGATCATCCAATACGAGGCTCAGCAGAACGTGCCGTTCCCTTTGCAGGAAGTGGTTTGGGACTACCAGATCATGGGCTCGACCGCGGGCGGCGAACTGGAAGTGTTGCTCGTGGCCATCAAGGCGGACATTGTCGAAGGCTTGTTTCGGGTTGCCGACTCGGCCAAGCTTCGATTGCAGTTGGCGGACGTTTCGCCGGCGGCCCTGTGCAACGCGTTCCGCTACAACTATGGCGATCTGGAAGATTGCACCATGCTTCTGGACATCGGGGCCAAGACGAGCAATCTCCTCTTTTTCGAGAAGGGCAAGGTGTATTCCCGGAGCATCAACCTGGGCGCCAATTCCATCACCCAGGATTTCGCCAACGAGGCAAAACTGAAATTCGATGCCGCCGAAAAGACCAAGATCGCGGAAGGTTTTGTGAGTCTGGGCGGCGCGTATGAGGAGCCCGAGAATCCGCATCAGGCGGCGATTTCCAAAATCGCGCGCCAGTTCATGACCCGCCTCCACATCCAGGTCAATCAGACCATGCAGTTTTATCGCGGGCAGCAGGGCGGCTCGGCGCCGCAACGCCTCTTCCTTTCCGGCGGCGCTTCCATCATGCCTTATACCGCTCAGTTTTTCGCCGAAAAACTGAATGTCCCGGTCGAATACTTCAACCCGTTCCGCAACGTGCAGATTGATTCGGCGGTCAATCTCGAGGAACTGGCCCGGGTTGCCCATTCCCTGGGCGAGGTGGTCGGCCTGGGCCTGCGCAACCTCGCGCACTGCCCGGTCGAGTTGAACCTGATCCCGGAAACCACCCGCCGGTGGCAAGTTTTCAACGAGAAGAAACCCTACCTGATTTTCACCGTGTTTAGCCTCGTGTTAGTCGTGGGCGCGATGGGTTTCCTGTTTCAGAATCTGGCGGATGTCAAGAACAACGAACTCCAAAACAACGTGAACCCGCGACTGGCTCCGCTGCAGGCCAGCCAGGCTGAATTCAAGAAAGCTTCCGCGCAATTGCAGGCCGCCCAACAGGATTTGAATCAGTTGACCACCTGGACGGAAAATCGCTACTTTTGGGCATCGGTCCTTTCCGAAATGCGCAGCGTTTTTATCAAGACCGAACGCATGGCGCGGGACAAGCTGAAGACGGATACCGGCATCTGGGTGGAGCAATTCTTGACCGTGGCGCCGCGCGCCTCCTCGGCTCCATCGGTCCCGGGACTTCCCGGCGGGCCCATCCAAACCGCGCCCACTGACCGGGCCCATCGGGGCCGCTTCATGGGAGACGCGCCCGCGGCCCCGGCCCCGGCGCCCACGCCAGTTCCCGATGCCGCGCCCATAGCGCCCGCGGGCGGGACTCCCGGCGGCGGGATCGGGTTCATCACGCTCTTGTGCCGCGCGGTGAACTTGCAGAGCGTCGATGCCGCGGCCAACCAGACCATCATCTACACTCTCGAAAACGAGTTGAAGGCCGACCCGATGTTTGATCCCAAAGGAACCCAGTTGGCCCCGCAGATCAACACCGATGATGCCTCCGGCACGTTCACCTTCGGGGTGACGGTCGGGCTGCAGCATCCGATGAAGCTTTAGTTATGTCCTGGGTCAAACGAAATCTCTATTTCCTCTTCAGCAGCCTGGTGGCGTTGGTGCTGCTCGGGTTGGCCGGCTACTATTTCTACTCGAACTGGAGCCTCAACAACAGTAACCTGGAAAAGCTCAACACGGCGTATGGGCTGCTGGATCAGCTGATCAAGAGCAATCCCCGGGACGAGCATGTTGACAATATCCTGACTGCCCAGCAGCAGTTGACAAACGTGGTCGCGCTGATCGAGAAGGAGAAGAAGTTCTTTTTGCGTGTCGCCCCGATCCCGGACTCGACCAACGGCGTGATCACGAAGGACGAATTCGCATCCGCGCTGCGCCGCACGATTGACGACTTGGGACACGCCGCGGCCGCCGCCAGTGTCACCTTGCCGCCGAAATATAACTTCTCATTTCAAGCCCAGCGGGACCTCACCGTGTTCGTCGAAGGCAGCCTGCCGCCTTTGGCCACGCAACTTGGGGAAATCAAGGCGGTTTGCAATGTGTTGTTCCAGGCCAAAATCAATTCGCTCGACAATCTGCGCCGTGAACGGGTGTCCGCCGACGACGCCCGGGGTCCGCAATCGGATTACCTGGAAACAACGTCGGTGACCGGCCCAATGGCCGTGTTGACTCCCTACGAAGTGTCGTTCCATTGCTTCAGCCCCGAGCTGGCGGGAGTGCTGGCGGGTTTTGCCGGCGATCCGCATGGCTTTATTGTCCAGGCCGTCAACGTCGAATCGGCGGCCCAGGCCCAGGCGGGTTCGGATGTCCTGGGCGGGCCGGGGTATGCGGGCATGGCGCCCGCGGCGGCGCCGGCCACGAAGGGCGGCCTGCCGGTATTGCTGGATGAAAAACAACTGAAAGTCACACTGGTGTTGCAAGTGACAAAACTATTGCAGAAGAATTGACGCGCGATGCAGTTTCTCAAGAAAAACTACGAAAAGGTTTTGCTTGGCCTGGTGCTGTTCGGGCTGGTGGCTGCGGTGGCTTTCCTGCCGTTCCTGGTCGAAGGCGAAAAGCAACGGCTGACCGAACTGCGCGACGGCATCACCAGCCGGAAGGTTCTTCCCATGGCGCCGCTGGATATGAAACGGGGCGAGGATGCCCTTGGACAAGTTGCCACGCGCCTGACGCTGGACCTTTCCGGAAACCATAAATTGTTCAACCCCGTCCGCTGGCTCAAAGGCCCGAACGGCCCCATCAAAATGCCCGCCGGAAGCGAGTTGGAGAAACTCGAAGTCACCCGGATGACGCCATTGTACCTGGTTCTCTCGCTCGAGTCGGTCAGTGTGTCTGATGCCTCCGGGGCGCGTTATGAGATCGTGGTGGAGCAACAGGCGTCGCCGAGGCAGATCCAGCGTGGCCGGCGCCCCTATTATGTGTCGATCAACGACAAAAAAGATCTGTTCGCCGTGCGGGAGGCCAAAGGACCGCAGAACAATCCAACGGCGCTGGTCCTGGAATTGAACGACACCGGAGAAACAGCTTCGATTTCCAAAGGCAATGACTTCAAGCGGGTGGACGGCTACACGGTCGATTTGAGATACGCGCCCGAAAACAAATCCTTCCTCGGCCGCCGCGCCGGCGACAAAATCAGCGTCGGCGGAGAGGAATATACTATTGCTAACATCACTCAGAACGAAGTAATATTGTCGGCCAGATCGAACGGTAAGAAATATACAATCAGATACAACGCCGCACCTTGAACCGTGCCGACGCTTTTTTGTGAACGTCACCGAACCCATGAGCAAAGCAGTTACCACCCCACTCTGTATCCTTCTGTTGGCCGTCACGGCTCCGCTGTTGTCCGCCCAACCCAGCCCCACTGATGCGGCCGTGCAGGAGGCCGTGCGCCGGCAGGCCGACCGGATCACCCTGCGCCAGAAGCTGGAAGATGCTTCGGCGGCGGACCAAAGGCGCGATTTGCCGGCCGCCGCCAAACTCTACGACGCCTCCTGGGACCTGGTGGTCGGCATCGGGCCGGGCATCGAGTCGGAGCGGCAACAGACCGTTGACGGTTTGACCCTGGTCCGAATGGAACTGGCGCGCGCTGCGCTGCACCGCGGCGATCTGCCGGAGGCAAAAATCCAGGTTGAAGACGTGTTGCGGGTCAATCCCAACGACCCCATCGCGGTTGCATTCGAGCGCGACATTCTCAGGCTGATCGAGGAGCAACGCGGCCACGCCGCCAGCCTGGAGGTGCAGGAGCAGGTCCCCAATATCGCCAGCAACAAAGTCGCCGCGGCAACGCTCGTTCAGGATGCCAGGGTGTTCTATGAACTCCGCCAATTGAATGAAGCCGATGCCAAGCTGAAGGAAGCCTTGAGGTTGGACCCGGCCAGTCAGGCGGCGGCCTATTATGGCAGCCTGGTCGAACAGGCCCGGTCCCAGCAAGCGATGACCCGGCGCATGATCGATACCGAGAAGAAAATGGTCCAGATCGAGCAGGCCTGGGAAACCCCAATCAAGCGCGAATCGTTGGCCATGCCCAATCCCATGGCGCGCACCAATCTCGTCTATACCGGCCAGGGACGGCAGGCGATTCTAAGCAAGCTCGACCTCATTCGCATCAACAGCGTTCTTTTTGACGGACTCCCGCTCAATGAAGTTGTGCGTTACCTGAGCGAGGAAGTCAAGAAACGCGACCCGGAGAAGAGAGGCATTAATTTTCTCATCAGCGCAAACCCCGAAACCGTTTCCACCACCCCGGTGGCGGCCACAGCCACAGGTACAGGGGCCGCCTTTGCGCCGCAGGCTCCAGTGCGGTTTGGCGCACCGGGAGGAGCACCCCAAATCGATCCCACCACCGGACTGCCCATTCAGGCTGCGGCGACGACCGAATCCGGGGATATTAATTCCGTCACGGTCACCATCAATCCCGGCATGACGGATGTTCGTCTGGCCGACGTTTTGGACGCCGTTGTCACAGTGGCCAATCATCCGATCAAATATTCGATTTTGGATTATGCGATCATCTTTTCCGTGAAAGGGCCGGAAGATCCGCAGCTTCACATCAGAACGTTCAAGGTGGATCCGAACACCTTCTATCAAGGGTTGGAAAGTGTGGGCGGGTTGAATTTCGGCGGCCTTGTCGGCAACGGGGGTAGCAGCGGTGGCGGTGGCTCCAGCGGCGGCGGCGGTGGTGGCGGCGGCGGTGGCGGCCAGGGCGGTGGCGGTGGGCAAAGCGGTCAAAACGGTATTTTGACGGTTCCTCGAGTCAACGTATCAGGGGGGTCATCTAGCGGCGGCGGTGGTGGCGGCGGTGGCGGCGGCGGTGGCGGCGGCGGCGGCCAGAGCGGCTCCGGACTGTCGTTTGTTACCCAAACAAACTCGATGGCGGCAGTGCAGGGCGCGGTCGTTACCTTCTTCCGGGCAGTGGGTGTGGAATTGGGCGCGCAAGCCGGGAAAAACGTTTTTTGGAATGATCGGGCGGGAACCTTGACCGTGCGTGCCACCTCTCAGGAGTTGGACATTATTGAAGCCGCCATTCAAACACTCGACATTGCTCCGCCGCAGGTGAACATCAAAGCGAAATTTGTGGAAGTGACCCAGAAAGACAGCCGGGCGCTCGGATTCGACTGGTATCTGGGAAATTACTTGATGAACAACGGCCAAATCGGGGCGCAGGCAGGCACCGCGCCGAGCTTCGCCGGCGCGCCCAGCGCGGGCAATCCGGAAGGAACCTTCCCGGGTAGCGCTCTCGCCGGCACCGCCCTTCCGCCGTCAACCACGGACGGGTTGTTGACCAGCGGATTGCGCAATGGCTCTGTGAATAACATCCCGGCGATCCCGGCCCTCGGCACGATCACCGGAATCCTGACGGACCCCCAGTTCCGGGTGGTGGTTCGTGCTTTGGAGCAACGAGAGAGCGCGGACCTTTTGAACGACAGCCAGGTGACCACGTTGAGCGGGCGCCAGACACAGATTCAAGTGGTGGACCTGGAAACCATCGTCACCGGCACCAGTGTCAATCAACAGTCTGGTGGCGGCGGTGCCGTTCCCAGCGGCGGGGCGACGACGCCAGGTACGGCCACCACGGCCATCACCTACACCACTTCCGTGTTTCCACTTGGTCCGACGCTGGATGTCATTCCTTATGTTTCAGCGGATGGCTACACCATTCAAATGACGATTATCCCGACCCTGGTTGAGTTTATTGGCTACGACAGCGTCGCCGGCCAGTTCCAAATCCAGGCCCAAAATGGGACCGGCGTCCCATTGACGGCGCAACTGGCGCTGCCGCACTTCCGCACCCGGCAGGTCACCACCAGCGCGATTGTCTGGGACGGCCAAACCATTGTGCTGGGCGGACTAATCTCGGAAAACGTCGCCAAGTTGAAGGACAAGGTGCCGGTGCTGGGCGACTTGCCGTTTTTGGGACGCCTCTTCCGGAGCGAATCGAATATCTCGACCAAGCAGAATCTCGTGATTTTCGTCACTCCCACCATCATTGACCCGGCGGGCAATCGGGTGCATACGGATGATGAACTTCCATTTGCGCAGAATACAATTCCGACGCAGAAGCCGCTTTCGCAGAATCCCTAGAAGTGGACCAATTTAGTAATAAGTTTGGACAATGTTCCAGGGCAGGTTAACATTAGAAAACGAATTATGTTATTGTCGTCATTCGCCCGGAAGACGGTGATTTGCTGGTGTCTCGGGTTGGCAAGTCCCGCGGTTGTATTCGGTCAAACTGATTTCACTCCGTTCGCCGGCGAATATTCCATCGTTGGCAGCCTGCCGGGCGACCAGGTTCATCCTGGCGCTGCCATCGACGCGAACGGCGGCTACCTCGTCTGGCAGGATAATTCGGTCAATACCAACGGACTGCGAATCCAGGCGGCGCGGTTGAACAGCAATTTCACCACCCTTTCCAACATCGTTGTCAGCGCCGTCGCCAAGGTGAAAACCACCGGCAACCAGGAAAAGCCACAGGTGGCCTTGCTGCAAAACGGGGGCGCGGTCATTGTCTGGCAGGGAGGCAAACCCGGCCTGCAGCAGATTTATGCGCGCTTTCTCGGAGCCAACGGCGCTTTCCTTGCAAAAACGGATCTCCGGGTCAGCACCCATACCAAAAACAGCCAAAGCTACCCCCAGGTGGCGACCCTGACCGATGGCAGCGTGGTCATCGTGTGGTCGAGTGACGGACAGGACGGCAGCATGCTTGGGGTTTTCGCCCGGCAGTTTTCCGCGGCAGGCAAGCCTCTGGGCCTCGAGTTCCAGGTCAACCAGACGAGTCTCTACAACCAACGCACCCCCGCGCTGGCCGCGCTGGCCAATGGGAACTTCGTGGTCGCCTGGATTTCCGAATTGCAGCGCAGCGGCGGCAGCGTGGGCAGCGTGGACGTTTACGCGCGTATTTTTAACGGCTTGGGCGCCGCTGTTACCGGCGAGTTCCCTGTCAATACCAGCATCATCAACATTTGCGCCAACCCCTCGCTGGCGGCTTCGCCCCAGGGTGGCTTCGCGGTGGCCTGGAGCCAGAACGACAATGCGGTGGTGCCCACGGCTCCGATCCCTTCCGCCTATAATTCATCCGGTATAACAATTCCTTCGACCGCAATTGCCTCGACTTCGCCGTCCACGAACGGTTGGGATGTGTTCGCGGCGTTCTATGACGCCACCGGCTCCAATACGACCGCTCCGTTCCGAATGAATCAATATACCTACGGAGACCAGTTTGGACCGAAGATCAGCGCGCTGGGATCCAATTACATGGCGGTCTGGACCAGCCTCAGCCAGCCCGATCCCAATACCGGTGTCGTCGACCACTCCGAAGGTGTTTTTGGCCAGTTCATCACCGCCGGCGGCGTCCTGGCTTCGGCGAATGATTTGCACGTGAACACCACCACCCTCGGACGACAAGTCCAGCCAGTCGTCGTTTCCGATGGCGCCAGCCGCTTCCTCGTGGTGTGGTCGTCTTTGGTCACCGCCCCCATTTTCAATTTCGACCTTTTTGCCCAACAATATTCGCAATCCGGAGGTCAATGATTTATGCTGCGACTGTTTCAACGAACGTTCCTGGCCCTGGCGATGGCCGGGATGGTTCATTCCGCATCGGCTTTCTCCCTGACGGGTCCATTCGCTACTTGGGAAACCGCGGCGCTCGGCTATAGCCCTGGAGGAGTAGGTTTTGATATCGGCGGGCCGATGAATCTCGGCGAGGGATACCGGTGGAATGTCAAGACGATGACCTACGGATTCACCAAGTCCTTCCAGGATTACTTCGGACAAAGAGGGATTGACGAGGTCAATAAAGCTTTTGCCATCCTCAATGGCCTCCCGCCGGTCTCAAGGATGAGCCAGACTCTCTCGGAGTTTCCCCAGGACACTAGAGGTATCAATATGCAGGCATTTTCTTTGGGGTTGTTTGATCTAAAGACGGAGGCCTTGGGATTGTTGATCAATCAGCTCGGCGTTGCCGATTCGACGCGTTACGTGTGGACGCTGCGGAGTCGCGCAACCCCGGCTGGTGCCACCAATTATGTGGTGGTCATGCGGAACTTCGATCCGGTCACCTGGAATCCATCGCCATACGTCAACGGAGTGTTATACACTTATACCATCGGGGAGTTCGGACCGGTAGTGCGATTTACCGACGCGGTTGAATCCACGGTCGATCCTTTGGCGCTGGGGTTCAATACAGCATCGCACATTGACCTCAACGGTAATATCAACATCCCTGCTGGATACTTCCCCGGCGTGTATTACACCGGCCTGACGCGTGACGACGTGGGAGGACTGCGCTACCTTTTGAGCAAGAAGCTGCTCAATGTTGAAAACCTGCCCACCAACATCATCGGCGGAGCGTCCTCGCCCTGGATGCCGGTCGGTGTATTGGCAACAAACACCATCGTCAGAATCGCCATGCGCCCGGGGGTTGACAAAATCGCTTTCAAGCAATTGAAATACTACGGATTTTTCCCCGGGTTTACCAACGTTTACACGGACGTTTATGTGGTCAACGGCCACTCTTTTTCCCAACGAGTCCAGGACGTCCAGATCCTCCAGCCGGACATCGTTTTTACCGCCGGGGACTTCGGCGTGGATGGCAATGGAGGCATACCTTTCCTGACCTCCAGGACGCCTGCCGCAGCCTGGGCCAATAACAGCAATATCCAAGACAACACGCCGGCGGTCGGCGAAGTCGATGGTCCGGGCGTCGTCCAGCCAACGATTATTATCGGATTTTCCAATGTCGGGCCTTACTTAGCGAATAGTTTTCCCGGGTTTATGAATCAATTCAACCCTGCTTCCTCTTTTGGCGGTTGGGCTGCGTTTGACGGCTCGGCGAATCCGCCGTTCATTTTTCCCAACGGCGCTTCCATACAAGATTTGCAGAACAGCATCTTGAACGGCGGCGGACTCTAGGAGCGAATTTCGTGAAGAGAATTATGAAGCGATTGTTACTTTCAGGTGTCCTGAGTCTGGCGCTGTCTCCGTTCGCCGCGCTGTTGGCGCAGTCGACGAACGTCTATATCAATTCCGGCTCCGTTAGCTTCGCGATTGATGCGGTTCCGATTGATGCGGTGACGTTCATCAATTCCGGCACCTTTAGCGCCATTAGTCTCCAACCCTACGAAACGTTCGATACGCTTAACTTCACCAATAAGGGCACCGGCACCATGAACGGCATTCCCGGTTTTTGGTTCGATGATTCTCCGTCGCGTACCGGCCAGCGCCAATGGTCGGCGAATTTCTTCAACGACAATAACGGCGTGGTTACGGCAACCAGTTTCGCTGATTTTGGAATATTAGTTACTGGTTTTTCTGTCAACATGCAGAGCAGTTATCTCCAGATCTGGGCAACTAATATCGTCAACTACGGAACGTTCAACGTTGGGGCGGGAGGAGTGATTCAGATGACGGGTGACAACGTCGATCTTAAACAGGGTGTATTTGATGTGACCGCGCTTGCCGGGGTGGGCAGCGTGATTCTGACCGCTACGAACCAATTCTCCCCGGACACGTCCGTCTATGACGTCTACTGGGCTGCAGCCAATTTTACACCCTTGCCGCCACCACTCGTGTTGGATACCGCGGCGATCTGGGATGGCACCAACGCCACTGCGCCGTCCATCTCCAGTCCGCCCGCAGGGCCGCCTCCCATTCCCATTTTAGGGTTTTCATTCGTCCCGACCTACGCCGATTCCTGGAGTAATTACGTCACCACTGCGGCCATCTCGGTCACCAACGTTCCCAATAACAACCCGATGACGGTCACTCTGGTCACCAACATGACCAAGGAGGCGGTGTTTGTGTCCGCCCCGGCTTTCGTTACCGTGACATCACGGTTTTCACACCTCGGCATAAGCAATTTCAATGACATCAATGTGTTGCTGTCCATGCCGTTGACCAACTCGATCAACCGGGTGATTGGCACCAACTACATTTACTTTCAGGATCTGCTGGCGAACCAGGCTGCGGTAGGCTTGGTGCCTAACAGTCTTACACCCGACACATTCCGTCCCACCAATTACCTGGTGGACCGACTGCCTCATGCCACGATTTTCGTGCCCACAGTGACGAGCAGGAATGGTATTCTTATCACCAATCCCCCGTCGGGTTTTAGCGGCAAGGGAGTTCCGGAACCCAACTTTTTCCTCGAATCCGGCAATATCTCTTTCGTTACGCCGTCCAATGTCGTGAGCTCCGACACGGTTCAGCCGAGCACCGTGGTGAGCGCGGGTGCCTTTGCCGCTTATGCCGCTTTTCTCGACAACGTGGCTTCCCGGCCCCCGCCCGTCGCCGGCGGCACCATCACGAATCTGCCGGGCAGCATACGAATTGCCGCGGTGAACCTGGATATGACCGGTGCCAAACTGCGCGCCGAGGGGCAGGTTTCGATCACGGCGGAGAATTTGATTTCGAGCACCAACGCCTCGATTGATTGTGAAAATCTCAGTTATGAACTCGGTTCCAGCTCCGGTAACTTGGTGGTGCAAAATCTGGCCAGCATCAAGGCGGGACGGCTTCGTGGGGAGATACGCGCCTGGAGCGCCACTTGGACCAATGCGGCGAATGTGGTGATTCCAATCAATCTCGACACCAATGGCATCCCAGTTCCGCTGACGAACGGGGTGTCGATGGGATGCTACGCCTTGATCCTCGACGCCTCGGGGCTGCTCAATGCTCTGCAGGTATCCCTCTATAATCTGATCCTGCACAGCACCCATATTACTGTGAACGACGACTTGACCGTGATCCAGTCGCTGTTGATCGATGGCCAGACCTTCACGCTCAACGGAGGCATCACGATTCCAGGGTTTTTCCCGCCGGCGGACCCGATTAATAACGTGTTATTTCCGGGTGTTCCGCTCCAGAATTGGACGGGCACCAACGCGCCGACACTCGCGTTGTTTACGAATAACGGCGCGTTTTTCATCTATAACGAGGCGCATTTCGGAGATGACCGCCCGCTGCCTTACGCTGTCTTGGTCAACTCTGGAAATATTATAGCCTCCGGCATCAAGGTGAACAGCACCTACTTCGAGAACGACGGCAATTTGATTGCGCAGCCGGGGACGTTGATCATCAATTGCGGTTCAGGCAAACTGCAGAACAGTACGAATACTTCCGGTAATTTCGCCAAGTTCACCGCCGGCAGCCTGCAATTCAGCAACAGCGCCGTTCTCGCCGGCGACTCCCTGAGTTTCAGCGTCACCAACCGGTTCACCGACGGCGGGTCGTCCAACCTCTTCCAGGCGATGAATGGGATTAATCTCCTGACGAAGCCGCAAACCGGAGATTTGCTGGGCAGCACGTTGCTGAGCATTGCGCCCAGCACTGTTATTGGCAAGACCGTCACCCACACGTGGGCGGGTGAAGACCGCGGGGCGAACCCGGCCGGTTACTACAACAACGCAGCCGTCGGCACGCTCACCTTTAATGCCTTCAACGCCAACTCGGTATTTTCCTTTGCCGGCACGGCGACGGCTCCGGGCAGGACCAACGGTCTTTACGTGGATGTGCTCGATCTCAGCGGGCTGAATTCTACCAATCAACTTCAGATCAACCCCAACCTGGTGATCTATTTCGCCGCCGCAAAAGTCAATTTTACGCCGCCGACGAACAGTTTCGGGCTGCCACAACAGCCGGAAGAGTTTCTGAACGGCCAATTGGGCGGCCATCTGCGGTGGGTTTCGTCCTTCGCCGGTCCGGGCAGCTCGACGAATGTGGTGATTGGCGGCCAGACCAACACAGTGAATCGCGCGCTGGCGGGCAGCCATATTACGACCAACCTGCAAACGGCTCCGCTGGTCGTCACAATAAGCGGAAGTGGAACCATTACTCCCAACAACAACGGCAAATCGCTGCTGCTCGGCCAAACATACGGAATGATCGCCTCGCCGGCATCCGGATCAAAGTTCATTGGCTGGACGATCGGTTCCTCGAACACGACTTCGCCTCAGTTGACGTTCGTGATGCAAAGCAATTTAACTATCGTCGCCACGTTTACGTTCGCTCCCGCCGCCGCCTCCTTCAGCGGGCTGTTTTATGAGACGAACGGAATCGAGTTCCTGAAGTCGGGGGCCGTCACCCTGACCACGACCAAGGCGGGTAATTACACCGGCAACCTGCAAATCGGCGCCAAACGCTATCCGTTCAGCGGGCTGTTTAACAGCAGCGGCACGGATACCCGGCCGGTGCCCAACAGCGGAGGTCTCGTGCTGCAATTGCAGGCGGGTAACGACCAGATCCTCGGCACGGTCAGCAACGCGCTCTGGACCGCCAGCCTCCAGGCCGACCGCGCGGTCTTCAATTCCCGGACGAACAAGGCAACTGCGTTCGCCGGCAGGTACACCCTCATCTTCCCGGGATCCAGTGACCCGGCCGATACGAACAATCCGCAAGGGGATGGCTTCGGCACCGTGACGGTGAACACCTCCGGCCAGGTCGCGTTAAGCGGGACGCTCGCCGACGGCACCAAGATTTCACAGACCGCAACGCTTTCCGGAGACGGCTTGTGGCCGCTTTATGTTCCGCTCTACAGCGGCAAGGGCCAGTTGTTGAGCTGGCAAACTTTCGCGATCACGGTTGACCAGGATATCAGCGGGCTGTTCAGTTGGATCAAGCAGACCAACACCGCCGCCAAGCTCTACCCCAATGGCTTCAGCTTTGAGAACACCTCGGTCGGTTCGGCTTACAATCCGCAGCTGGTTCCGGTCACCGGCTTTACCAACGCCAATGTGCTGTTAACCGGCGGAAACCTGGCCGGACCGATTGCCAATACGGTGACGGTTACCGCCAAGAACAAAGTGATCAATGTCAGCGGGAGCAAACTGACGCTGACTCTGACGCCGTCGCAGGGTTTGTTCAAAGGCAGCGTGCTCAATGCGAACACCGGCAAGTCCGTCAGTTTCACCGGCGCCCTTTTGCAGAAACAGCTCACCGGGTCGGGTTATTTCCTCGGCACAAACCAGAGCGGGCATGTCTCCTTCAGCCCGTAACTGTAACTGTTCAGCAGAGAAACCGCAGATGGACACAGATGGACGCAGAGGATGCGGACAAAGTGAACATTCCAGCCAAGCCAACCCAGTCACCAAGGCGTGACCGTTTCCAGCCTTCATTTTTCGCGTGATTCCTTTTGTTTGATCTGCGTTTATCTGTGTCCATCTGCGGTTTGAATGAATTGTTCCGGCTTGAATTGATCCATGAAAGTCTTCGGATTAACCGGCGGGATCGGCATGGGCAAATCCACCGCCGGACTATTGCTGCGAGACCGTGGCCTGCCGACGGTGGATACGGATGTGCTCGCCCGCCAGATTGTTGAACCGGGCCAGCCCGCCCTCCGGGAAATTCAGCAGGCCTTTGGCGGTGAAATCGTCGGCCCCGACGGGCGGCTGCGCCGCAAGGAACTTGCCCGGATTGTTTTCTCCGATCCGGCCGCGCGTCAAAAGCTCGAAGGCATCACCCATCCGCGCATTCGCGAGTTGTGGATGATGCAGATCAGCGTTTGGCGGGCCGAGCGACATCCGGTCGCCATGGTGGTCATTCCGCTCCTGTTCGAAACCGGCGCCCAGACGGAGATGGATGCCACGATTTGCGCGGCTTGCTCGGCCAACACCCAGCGGCGGAGACTGGCGGATCGCGGCTGGACGGCGGAGCAGATTCAACAACGCCTTGCCGCGCAGTGGCCGGTCGAAA
Organism: uncultured Verrucomicrobiota bacterium; assembly: GCA_964520205.1. Taxonomy (GTDB): domain Bacteria; phylum Verrucomicrobiota; class Verrucomicrobiia; order Limisphaerales; family BOG-1460; genus CAZFOA01. Next base: position 36,968 of record CAZFOA010000003.1, read on the forward strand.
AAAAATCCGGCGCGGCGGATTTCGTGGTCTGGACGGAGGGCGGCCTGGAAGTGCTCGGCCAGCAATTGGAGCGCATACTGGGGTGAGAGCGGTTGTGGGGCGCCTGGCGCTGCTCCAGGAGCGCGGAAGGTCCCCGTCCGCAGCGCATGCGCTGTGCGCCAGGCACCCGACATTTTTCAAACCCCTGTCGCCAACCTGTCAGCCGGGCCGGTGTGGTCCGGGACGTCCCGCCGTCCCAATGCGGCTTGCGCCTCTCTTTTGTTGTGTTGTTTCCAGGCGGCTTTGTTAAGGTGCTTTCAGCATGGTACTGACCCAGGAAGAAATTCGTAGTTTGGTTGAAGTCCAGCACCGTTCACCGCACGAACTGCTCGGCATGCATCCATTGGGCGACGGCAAGGGCCTCGTCGTCCGCGCCTTCGTTCCGCGCGCGGCCAAGGTCGAAATCCAGCCCGTGCATGAGAAAAACAAACCGGCCATTAAACTCGAGCGCGTGCATGAAGCGGGTTTGTTCGAAGGCTTGACCCGGGCGGCCGACCGGGTTTACGCCTACGATCTCGTCATCACGGATTCCCAGAACCACACGCGCCGCACCCGCGATCCCTATTCCTTTCTGCCGACGCTCGGCGAATCGGATCTGTTCCTGTTCGGCAAAGGAGATGAGCGCCGGATTTACGAGAAGCTGGGGGCCCAGTTGCGCACGATCGACGGTGTCCCGGGTGTAAGCTTCGCGGTCTGGGCGCCCAATGCGCGGCGGGTCAGCGTGGTGGGTGATTTCAACGACTGGGACGGGCGCCGGCATCCGATGCGTTCGCTCGGCGCGTCCGGGGTTTGGGAAATCTTTGTCCCGGGAGCCGGCGAAGGCGCGCATTACAAGTTCGAGATCAAGAATTGCCACGATCAACTGGTTCTGAAAACGGACCCCTACGGCTTTTTCTTTGAAACTCCGCCCAAGACCGCTTCCATCGTCTGGGACACCCGGAAATTCCGGTGGACGGACGACCTTTGGCTGCAGCGGCGCCGGGACCGCAATCCCCTGCGTTCGCCCATGAGCATCTACGAGGTTCACCTCGGATCCTGGCGCAAAAAATCCGTGGGCGAATCACCGAACTACCGCGAGCTGGCGGAACCCCTGATCCAATACGTGAAGCAAATGGGCTTCACCCATGTCGAGTTCATGCCGGTGGCGGAACACGCCTTTTATCCGTCCTGGGGTTATCAGGTCACCGGCTTTTACGCGCCCACCGGCCGTTATGGCACGCCGGCGGATTTCCAATTCCTCGTCAACGCGCTGCACCAGGCGGAGATTGGCGTGCTGATTGATTGGGTGCCGGCGCATTTTCCGCGCGACGATTGGGCACTCGCGAATTTCGACGGCACCGCCCTTTACGAGCATCAGGACCCGCGCAAAGGCGAGCACCAGGATTGGGGCACTCTCATTTTCAATTACGGCCGTCACGAAGTCAGCAATTTCCTCACCGCCAACGCGCTGTTCTGGTGCGAGCGGTTCCACGTGGATGGGCTGCGCGTGGATGCCGTTGCCTCGATGCTCTATCTCGACTATTCCCGCAAGGAAGGTCAATGGATTGCCAACCAATACGGCGGCCGCGAGAATCTGGAAGCCATCGATTTCCTCCGGAAATTCAACCACCTCACCCACGTCGAGTTCCCCGGCGTAACGACCATTGCGGAGGAATCCACGGCCTGGCCGCTCGTCACCCGCCCGCCCTACCTCGGCGGACTCGGTTTCTCTTTCAAATGGAACATGGGCTGGATGCATGACACCCTCGGCTATTTCAGCCGTGACCCCGTTCACCGAAAATATCATTACAACGATCTCACCTTCGCCATGCTCTACCATCACCATGAAAATTTCATCCTGCCTCTGTCGCATGATGAAGTGGTGCATGGCAAAGGCTCCCTGGCGCGGCGGATGCCCGGCGACGACTGGCAACGGTTCGCCAACCTGCGCGCGTTGCTGGCGTACCAATGGCTATTCCCCGGAAAAAAACTGCTGTTCATGGGCGGGGAATTCGGCCAGAGCGACGAATGGAACGCAAATGGGGAACTGGAATGGTGGCTGCTTGACGCCGGCCCCTATCATCGCGGCCTGCAACGCTTCGTCCAGGATTTGAATAAACTCTACCTGGCTGTGCCCGGTTTGTGGCAGTCGGATTACGACGCCGGCGGGTTTTATTGGATCGATTGTTCGGACCACGAAAGCTGTATCTTCTCTTTCGCGCGCCAGAACACGGATCGGACCAGCGAATTGATCGTCGTTCTGAATCTGACTCCCGTGCCGCGCTACCATTACCGTGTCGGACTGCCGCGCCCCGGCAGATGGCGCGAGGCGTTGAACAGCGATGCGGCCGTTTTCGGCGGCAGCAACGTGGGGAACCAGGGCGGCGTCGTGTCCAAAGACCTGACCTGGCACGGCCAACCCTGCTCGGCGGAATTGACCCTTCCACCGTTGGGCGCAATCGCTCTCCAGCCGGAACGATAGTGTCCTGATCCGGTTTCGGCGCCGGCTCCTCGGGCCATCAAATCGAAAAAAAACCGGCGATCCGCTTTCGCGGACCGCCGGGAACCAAACCCAATTCAGAAGTACGCTACCGACTCAAGAGCCGGCCGCGCCCTGGCAGATTAAGGAAGGCCTTTTTTGCCTTCGCCAAGAGGGTGAAGGCGAGAGGGAATACAGAATAACGATTTTGGATATCTGTATTTGCATGCTTTCGATTGAGCACGGGATATACCAAACCCACATACCCTGCGCCTTGAGAATTTGCGCTCGGTGACCCCGGTGTCTGAAGCGCGATGGAGCCTCGCAATCCCCTCTTTGTGCCGAAAGATCCTTGGCATCCGAAATCCGATGTCGATAAAGCGGATCAGGGTCCCGCCGTCCGGTTGCCCGGCCACTGGAATTTCAGTGTCTCGTTTCGGACCGGCACTGTCCGGAATTGTGACTGGACGGTTGGCGGCCATTCGGGACACGGGAACCGCCTGACGAGTGTAGCGCAGGCGTCCTTGCCCCCGAGTCCACCGGGCGTCCCGCCGGGGGTTCGTCCTGGCGGCGAGACGCCGCCACAACTCGCCGCCGGAACGGCCGCGCCTCAAAGCGAGAGCGGCACGATGCGTTCCTGCAACTGTTTCTGCCAGCGCCCAAAAAAGCTGAAAAGTCGGCAAAGTTCCTCAAGCCGGCCGCTCAGGACAGCCCTTTCGATCGCCGTTGGGGTTCCCGATTCCCACTCTGCGTCGAGGCGTTTCAATTCTTCCGTCAATTGATCCGTCAGCGCTCCCAATTTCCGCTGCAGATTCCGAAGTTTTTCGGTCCACTCCTGGCCGAGCTGGAACTGCTGAACTTTCAGCAAGGGCGAAGTGGTGGCGGCCTTTTCACTCAACAACCGGTCGGCATGGTGGCAGGCCTGGCCGATTTCCATGAACAAATCCGTCAGCTTCGGGGGAATCCTCTGGACGTCTTCCGGAACCGCGCCTCGTTCCAACTCCAACAAATGCCGCAGCCGAAGCTGCGGTTCGCGCAGGCACTGGTAGGCGGCATTCATCTCAATATAGCGGTCGTGCGCTGCTTGGAGTTCGGATCCGCCCTGGTGATGAACGCGATCGGGGTGAATCTGGCCGGAAACCGCGAGAAATTTCTGCTTTAACCTCTCCGAATCCAGCCAGGGGCGGCGGGGTTCATCAAACAGCGCAAAGTAATCAATCATGACGGCGGAACACACGGATCGTGGATTTCAAATCCGGAACTTGAAATCTTGAAGCGGGGTCAGGCGCTGAAACTTTCGCCGCAGGAACAACTGGTCGCGGCATTCGGATTCTTCACCTTGAAGCCGCCGTCCAATTCATCCAGGTAGTCCAATTCGCTGCCGGTGACATAGAGCGCGCTTTTGGGATCAACCACCACCCGCACGCCCCCGGTTTCAACGAGGAAATCACGGTTCGCCGGACCGTCCTGCAAATCCATTTTATATTGCAGCCCCGAGCATCCGCCGCCGATGACCGACACGCGCAGGACGCCCTGGGGCCGCCCTTGCTTGTTCAGCAAGGTGCCGACACGCTTGGCGGCGCTGGGTGTGACCTTGATCAACCGCTCGTCGCCGACTCGAAAACTGGGCGGTGCCGGTTGGGATGGGACGCGTGGCGCAATCATGGTTGGATGGGCAAAATCTATTCGCCAAACCCGCCGGCGTCAACGCATTCTGCGCAGATCCGTGGTTTGCTCGTGGTAATCGACCGTGCGCCGCAGAACCACCTCGCGTCCCTCAAGATGCCAGCTTGTCGCCCGGGTGAACCACAGGCCGTCATCGGTGCGCTCGCGGTCGATGGAGCAATTGAATTTCCAGACGGACCCGACCAGCCCGCCGAGCACATCGACTTTCTCGGTCAAATGCAGGTCGGCTTTCACCAGTTGCGATTCTTCTTCGTCCAACCAGATCCGGCCGGCGGCGCGGTTGATGAATCGTTCCTTAAGATTGCGCTCTGGCAGCTTCCCGGCCTTCGGCTTGAAATCGATCACCAACGCATCCCGGCCGTTGACGGATTCGCGCCCTTTCAAGACCAGGACGAAACGGTCCAGCAAATCGGGATTCGCCAGGAAATCCTTTTTGTCGAACGCGCGGCCGCGCACATTGGCCGTGGGCGCCTGGCCCGCTCCGGACGGAGTGACGGCATTCGCTTGCGGCGCCGGTTGCGGCACCACCGGACGCGCCGCCTGGCGGGCCGGGTCGTTCACGTTCTGCTTCTTCTCCTGCTTTTTCAGCTCGCCGTCGCCGTTGCGAAACTCCGTCACTTTGGCGCGCGCATAAAAGTAGCGCTGGTTGAAAGCCCGGTCGTTGTCGCTTCCCCCCTGGGCTGCGTCCACCGCGCGCTGGATCACCGTTTCAATGGAAGGCAACGGCGGCTCGGCGCTGGTTTCGGACAGCGCGACCACACACGCCGCCAGCCAGATCGTGCCCCCGATTGCGTATGTGCCAATTCTCATAGAGTTACCGTATTATACCCTATTAGATGCCACAATTCCCGCGTTTATTCAAATGCGGAAAACGAAATGGAATTGTCCGGATTTCTCCGGATGCAGCTCTATTGGGTGTGTCGGGACTTTGCACGAACCCAAGGCAGGGCGCGTCACGCCGTCCGCGCCATGCTCCTGCG
>CAZFOA010000004.1:0-38739 GCA_964520205.1 uncultured Verrucomicrobiota bacterium
CCCTGCGCGGCCATTGCGCCGAATCCCGGGCGCTGCTAAACTGACGTCATCATGGCAGATATCGTCCTGGCCACGCTCAACGCCAAGTACCTTCACGCGTCGTTTGGGCTGCGTTATCTGTTGGCCAATCTGGGGCCGTTGCAGACCCGCGCGAAGCTGATCGAGTTCGACATTCATCAGCGTCCGCTGGACCTCGCGGAAGCGCTGTTGGCGCAACACCCGAGAATCATCGGCCTGGGGGTTTACATCTGGAACGTCGGCCCCACCACGGAACTCATCGCCGCGATCAAGCGCCTTCGCCCGGACCTCACCATCGTTCTCGGCGGGCCGGAGGTAAGCCATGAAGTCGAGGATCAGCCGATTGTTCGATTGGCCGATTACGTCATCACGGGCGAAGCGGATTTGAAATTCGCGGAATTGTGCCGGATTCTTCTCGAAGGCTGCCCGCCCGGGGGTCCGCAACCGCAACTGCCGAAAATCATCGCCGCCGCATTGCCCGAATTTTCCCAACTGGCGCTCCCCTACGATCTTTACACGGACGAAGACATCGCCCACCGGATTATCTACGTCGAAGCGTCGCGCGGGTGTCCGTTCAGGTGCGAATTTTGCCTGTCGTCGCTCGACATTCCCGTGCGGGAAGCTCCCCTGCCCGCTTTGCTCGGGCACCTGCAGCGGCTGCTCGATCGCGGCGTGAAACAGTTCAAGTTTGTGGACCGCACCTTCAATCTGAACCTTCGCCTCAGCGCCGCGATCCTGGAATTCTTTCTGCAGCGTTATCGGGCCGGCCTTTTCGTTCACTTCGAAATGATTCCGGACCGTCTGCCCGAGGCGCTGCGCGCCGTCATCGCCCAATTCCCGCCGGGCGCGCTGCAATTTGAAGTCGGCGTCCAGACCTTCAACGAAGCCGTGAGCCACCGCATCCAGCGGCGGCAAGACTATGGGCGCCTGGAAGACAACCTTCGTTTCCTGCGGAATGAAACCGGCGTCCATCTTCACGCGGATTTGATTGCGGGCCTGCCGGGCGAAACGTTGGAGAGTTTTGCGGCCGGGTTCGACCGGCTGGTGTCGCTCCGCCCGCATGAAATCCAGGTCGGCATATTAAAACGACTCCGCGGCACGCCCATCGTCCGGCACGACGCCGAGTGGCAGATGGTTTATCATGCGAACCCGCCTTACGAAATTTTGCAGAATAAATTGATCGATTTCAGCTCCATGCAGAACCTGCGGCGCTTCGCGCGATACTGGGATCTGGTCGGCAACAGCGGCAATTTCATCGACACCACGCCGCTGATCTGGAGTTCCGCGTCCTCCCCCTTCCACGCCTTTGCGCGCTGGAGCGCCTGGCTGCAGGCGCGCGGGGGCCGCACCGACGGAATTGCCCTGCTGCGTTTGATGGAGTTGCTCTTTGAATTTCTGACGGGCGAACTCGGGCTGGACGCGCCGCGCGTCGCGGAAACGATGTGGCGCGACTACCGGCGCGGCGGGCGGCACGACAAGCCGCAGTTTCTGAAGAGCCTGCTGGCCTCGGAAGAAACGTTCCCTCCTTCCCGAAAGAGCCAAACCGGATTGCCGAAACGGCAGGCGCGGCATCTGGTTTGATCCCAATGACGGGAGACAACCATTGACCTGGGACTCCGCGACCGATAGAAAGGGGGCATGCTTTGCGCGTGCAGATCGAATGAACCTCCGCAACACCTTCGAGGAACCGACAAAATGAAACGACTGGCTCTGCTATTGATTTTGTGTTTGCCTGCCATGGCTTCCGCCCAGAAATTCCAGGGGCTCGCGCCGACGCCGCCGATGGGATGGAACAGCTGGAATACGTTTGGCACGCATATCGATGAAAAGCTGATCCACGAGACAGCCGACGCCCTGGTGTCCTCCGGCATGCAGGCAGCGGGATACAATTATATCGTGATCGATGACGGATGGGAAGCCGACGCGCGGAACGACCGGGGCGATATTGTTCCGGATCCGAAACGTTTTCCGGGCGGGATGAAGGCGCTGGGGGAGTATCTCCACTCGAAAGGATTCAAATTCGGCATCCACAACTGTGCGGGGGCCAAGACATGCGCGGGGTTTCCCGGCGGGCGCGGACATGAATTTCAGGACGCCAGAACCTACGCTTCGTGGGGCGTGGATTATTTGAAATACGACTGGTGCGAGCATGGCACGGCCAACGCGGAGGAGACCTATAAGACGATGCGCGACGGCTTGTATGCGGCGGGCCGGCCGATGGTTTTCAGCATTTGCGAGTGGGGCAACAACAAGCCCTGGCTTTGGGGTCAGGATGTTGGGCACCTTTGGCGGACCACCGGCGACATCACCGACTGCTACGACTGCCAGGACATTTATGCGATGGGGTGGAAGTATATCCTGAAAGGCCAGGTTGGCCTGGAGAAATATGCCGGGCCGGATCATTGGAACGATCCCGACATGCTCGAAGTGGGCAACGGCAAACTTTCGCCGGCGGAGTCAAGGGCGCATTTCAGCTTGTGGTGCATCGTGGCGGCTCCATTGATCGCCGGCAACGATGTCCGAGCCATGACCGCTGAGGTTCACGACATTCTGACCCGGAAGGAAGTGATTGCGGTGGACCAGGATCCTTTGGGCAAGCAGGGTTACCAGTTCATGGAGCATCCGGCAAAGGAAATATGGGTCAGGGAATTATCCGGCGGCGGATGGGCTGTATGTTTCTTTAACACCAGCGACAGCAAAACACAAATGCGGGTGCATTGGCCTTACCTTTCGTTCCTCAATGGCACCTATGAAATCAGGGATTTGTGGCAGGGAAAGAATCTGGGCAACACCGCCACCGATTTTGTCGCCGATATCCCCACGCACGATGTGATTTTGCTCAAGTTAAGCCCGGTCAAAAAGGGCACGCCTTAGGTCCGCGTCCGGGTCCAACCGCACCAGAACCGACACCGGGCTTGAAACGTCCTGGCGACGGGGTATCTTCGCGGCATGAAATTCCTTGCGACAGTCCTGGCTTATCTCTTTATCGCCTGGGTCCTTGGCTGGGGCATTTTACTGGCGGTCAAGGGCAACTTCTGGTTGCTCGGCGTCAGTCTGCTGGCCTACGTCGTCGCCTTCGCAAAAATCGGTTGTCTGCCTCCGACGAAATCGCCTTGATGCGCGCCGTCGTTCAACGTGTTTCCGCGGCGAGTGTCGCCCTCAATGGAATCCTCAAGAGCCGCATTCAAAATGGATTGGTCGTGCTTCTAGCCGTTGAAGCATCGGACGGCGCCGAAGATATTGGATGGCTGAGCGGAAAATTGGTCCGGCTCCGGGTTTTTGATGATGAAAGCGGGGTGATGAACCGGTCGGTGCTGGAGGTGAACGGCGAAATTCTGCTCATCAGCCAGTTCACTCTGTTTGCCAGCACCAGAAAAGGCAACCGGCCTTCATACAGTCGCTCGGCGCACCCGGATATCGCGATCCCGCGCTATGAACAATTCATCGCGCGGCTGACCCAGGACCTGGGCAAACCCGTTCAAACCGGTGAATTCGGCGCGCCTATGACCGTCAGCCTGGTGAACGAGGGACCCGTGACAATCATTATCGACTCAAAAGCTCGGGAATAGATCAGGATCACCAGCCTTCCCACAATACCCGGAACCCAATCCGCGTTTGGCGAGTATCCGTATCCACACGGAACAGATTCTCGTCGTAACAACTACGGATCGGAAGCCGGAGTGCCAAGGCGCCCGGTGACTCAATCTGAACAGCTCGACCAAAAATATTTTGCAGCGTCTCCCAACTCTCAAGAAGTATCCGCTGAACGGGCTCTTGAAGCATTCGGCGGCAGCTGTCCGCCCGGTCCGGTCCCGTGTCCGTATCTTCTTAAGCTGGAGTTGAATGCGTGCTTTGAATTCGAAGCAGCCGGCTGGCGCCTGACCGCAGGAATCGGTTCGCCTGATTTGATTGAATTGCGTCTCCGAGCGGCACTGATTTTGCTGATGACTTCGCGTAATACATTCAATCAATTCAGAGCATTCTGGCGAGATACGGAATCGTCCGGAGGGATCAATCCCGAGGCGATTTCAGGCGAATTTATTAAGGCTTGCATTATAATACAGGACGACATCTAATCTTACGTCGGATCAGGAGTTATATGAAGAAGTCAACTAACGGTGTCAAAAGCATCCGTGTATTTCTGGTGGACGATCACCCGCTCGTTCGCCAGGCTCTCAAGCTTGCCATGCGTCACGAGCGCGATATGGAGGTTTGTGGCGAGGCGGATGACCGGGATGAAGCATTGAAAGGCATTGCAGACGCGGAACCGGATCTGGCGATTGTCGATCTGCGTCTCCGGGATTCGGATGGGCTGGAGCTGGTTCGGGATCTTCGGGATCAGCACCCCAAAGTCCTTAGCCTGGTGCTGTCCATGCAGGACGAATCCATGACTGCCGAGCGTGCGGTTCGTGCCGGAGCGCGCGGCTATATCTCCAAGCGGGAGGCTCCGTGCAAGATCATAGAAGCCGTCCGCAAGGTTTTAGGCGGCGAAATTTACTGGAGCGAGAAGGCGGCGGCGCAAGTCGCCTCAAAGTTTGCCTCACCTTCCGGGGCGGCCAATTGTTCCACGATCGACAACCTCTCGGAGCGTGAATTGCAGGTTTTTGAGCAAGTCGGGCTTGGGAAAAGCACCAACGAAATCGCGGATTCGCTTCACATCGACATAAGCACGGTGGAAACTTACCGTTCGCGGATCAAAGACAAACTGAATCTTAAGAGCGGTTCTGAACTGTTGCAAACAGCCATCCGCTGGTGCCTGGCAAGAGCTTATCATTAATCCACATTTTCTTCAGATCCCGTTCGTAAGCCCGCTCGGAGCTGGATGCTCCGGCGCCGGGAGCCACAATCACATGCCAACGTAAAAATGGGACGCTCTTTCATCTCCGCGATGTTGCAGCCGATCGCCAGCCGAACAGGCAGGGAGCGGTTGCTGGTATTATCCGTGATGGGTCTGTTCTGCGGGATGGCCGGTTGCAGCACGCCGCAGTATAGAGAGCCCGACCTCGATCAAAAGCCGGACCCGATTGTTGTGCGTGAAGGCGACGTTTTGAGGGTAACTTTCCCCGGCACTCCCAACCTTAATGCCACGCAGCAAGTCCGCCGGGACGGGAAGATTACTCTCTCTCTGGTTGGCGATGTGGCTGCCGCGGGGAAGACGCGCCCCGAGCTGGAAAAGGACCTCAAGGAGCTCTATGCCTCCCAGCTTGTGACCAAGGATGTCACCGTCACTATTGAATCTTCAACCTACGAGATTTATGTGACGGGTGCTGTTTTGAGACCCGGAAAAGTCATCACGAACCGCCAACTCACGGCGCTGGAAGCCATCATGGAAGCGGGTGGCCCGGACTATACCAAGGCCAATTTGAAGGCGGTGCAGGTGATTCGGAACAACAAGGACCACGTGGACCATTACAAACTGGATTTGAAGCGCGTACTTAAGGGAGCCGATGTCGAACCTTTCAAATTGAAGCCTTCCGACATCATTTACGTCCCCGAGAGATTCTCCTGGTTTTAATGCCGGATTCAAGCCGCCGCCAGGGCGGCCTTTTTCGCTTTCAAGATCGTTGCGCCAAGCCCCCGGATCGCATGGCTTTCCCCTCCTGTAATGCTTTCCACTACACCCTGTCATGGTTGTGTTGATGCCTTGTAACGGGATTCAGGACAACAGAATCATGCCCCCACAGGACAGACAAGCCCGGCGATCTGTGCAATTCTTTTGCCCAGGTTGACCCCGATAAAAGCGGCGCGCTGACAACAACAACAATGCGCGCACGACAGAAGGCAAAGTTAATTCGGCGAGAAGAGATCCTTCACGCCAGGGTCAAACGGGATTTTAAATGAGTATCAATGCAGATTTAGGGCTGGCCTGGTATTGTGCGCGGACAAAGCCGAAGCACGAGCACATTGCCGCGGCGAACCTGAGCAAGAATCTCGGGCTGGAAGTGTTCAATCCGCGCCTGCGCGTCGAGCGGGTCACGCGCCGTGGGGTGGTGCGCTCCGTGGAACCGCTGTTTCCCTGTTACCTCTTCGTGCAGTGCTTCAGCAGCGCCTGGAATGACATCCGTTTTGTAACGGGCGTCAGCAGCCTGGTGCATTTTGGAGAGAGGGTGGCCCCGGTGCCGGATTCAGCGATCGAAGAATTGAAGGAATGTTTCGAGGCGGAATCGCCATTGGAAGTGGAAGACCGGCTTGTCCCCGGCGCCGAGGTGTCGATTGCCGACGGCGCGTTTCGCGGCTTTGAGGCCATCGTGTTGAGGATGCTGCCGGCCAAACGGCGCGTGCAGATTTTGTTGGATATTCTGGGGCGATCCACGTTGGTGGAAGTGGACCGGCAGTCAGTCTTTGTAGAGAACCGGGTCCTGGCGGATTTGATGCCGTCCCTGGCAGTGGCGGCGTAGTTCATCCAGAGCGGCCGTAGAGGGCCGCATCTGAGGATGTCAAACAACGGATTGAGGGTGGAGCGGAAGCAAGTTGGCCGGCAGAACCGTCGCGGCCAGCAAGTGCGGAGCCTTGCACCGGTTGCGGACTTGATTTTGGCGGAAGACCTCCGCCGTTCGTTCGCAAGGTGCCTTGAGATTTTGAAATCAGAATCGTGATGAATTCGATCCATTCGAGAGAGCCAGGCCGCAAGGATGCGGCGGGCTCGACGACGCCGCCGGGCCTTCCTCTTTGGAAACGCCTGCTCGATCTCGCGCTAATTTTGCTGATGGCGCCGTTGCTCCTTCCCGTGATGTTCCTCATGGCATTAATCATCAAGGCGGTTTCTCCAGGACCCGCCCTGTTTCGGCAGGAGCGAATTGGATACCTGGGCCGGCAGTTCACCTGCTTGAAGTTCCGGACGATGGTGGTGAACGCGGATACGCAGTTGCACCAGGGGCATCTGAACCAGATCATGGACACCAACGTGCCGATGCGGAAGCTCGATTCCACCGGGGATCCCCGCCTGATTCCCTGCGGAAAGTTGCTGCGTTCTTTGGGCCTCGACGAGTTGCCGCAGATTTTCAATGTCCTCCGCGGCGAGATGAGCCTGGTGGGTCCGCGTCCGTGTGTGCCCTACGAATACCAGAATTACACCCCGCACCACCGCGAACGCTTCGAAGCGGTCCCGGGCTTGACCGGCTTGTGGCAAGTGAGCGGCAAGAACCGGACGACCTTTGAGGAAATGATTGATTTGGACGTTTACTATGCCTGGAACAAAACCCTGTGGCTGGATTTGAAGATCATCTTCAAAACCATTCCGGCGATTATTTCTCAAAGCCGGGAGATCCACCAGCCGAAACCGGCCGGGGCTTCCCGCCGCGCCGCCGCCACGGTCATGCCGCCGTCAAAATCGGCGGAAGCCAATTTCACGCCTTAAAACTCAATCCTTCAGCAGAAATAAATACATATGACAAAACAAATCAAAATCGGTGTCGTCGGGTGCGGTTATTGGGGGCCCAACCTGATTCGCAACTTCCGGGCTCTCCCCGATTGCAGCTTGAAAATGATGTGCGATTTGAGCGAAGCGCGTCTGTTGCATCTGAAGTCCCTGTACCCGGAAGTGGAAGGGGTGACGGATTTCAACGGGATGTTGAACAGCGGCGGCCTGGATGGGGTCATCATCGCCACCTCGGTCAAACATCATTACACCATGGCCAAAGCGAGCCTGCTGGCCGGCAAACATACCTTCATTGAAAAACCCATGGCGGCCTCCGCCCAGGAATGCGAAGAACTGGTGGACATTGCGGAGAACAAAGGACTGGTGCTTATGGTCGGGCACACCTTTCTCTATTCGCCCGCCGTTCGGAAGATCAAAGAACTGGTCGAATGGGGCGATCTCGGCGAAATCCGCTACATCTGCGCCCGCCGCCTCAACCTCGGGCTATACCAGAAAGACATCAACGTGGCCTGGGACCTCGCTCCTCACGACATCTCCATCATTCTCCATGTGATGGAGGAATTGCCCTTGAGCGTCAATTGCCGGGGAAGCGCCCACTTGACGCCCGGCGTGGAAGACGTCACCACCATGTGCCTGAACTTCCGCAACAACCGCTCGGCCATCATTCAGAGCAGTTGGCTCGACCCCCGGAAGACCCGCGAGATGACGATCGTCGGCAGCAAACGGATGATTGTTTATGACGACGTGACGCTGATCGAGAAGATCAAGATTTACGACGTCCGTGTGGAGCGGCCGCCGCATTACGATACGTTCGGAGAGTTTCATTACGCTTATCATTACGGCGACATGTACGTCCCTTACCTGAAACAGGAGGAACCTTTGAAGTCCGAATGCCAGCATTTCCTGGATTGCATCAAGGAAGGCATCAGTCCGCTCACCGATGGCCGGCGGGGGCTGGAGCTGGTCAAGATTCTTGAAGCTTCATCCCAATCGCTCAAACTGGGCGGCGGCCCCGTGACGTTGCAGTCGGGGATCGCCAAGAACGGTGCAAAACTGGCCGGCGCGAAGCCTGTCGGCGCTGCCTTGATCAATGATCCGCAGGAAAGCGTCCTGCGCGCATGAATCAACCCATTCATGTGAGCAACCCAACACAGCCGCTTCAACTCATCGCACCGGATGTCAAACTGGGCCAGGGGGTGCGGATTTTTGGCTTCGTCAATCTTTATGGATGTGAAATCGGCGATGAAGTCAAAATCGGGACGTTCGTCGAAGTTCAAAAAGGGGCGAAGATCGGGAATCGCTGCAAGATTTCCAGCCATACCTTCATTTGTGAAGGGGTCACGCTGGAAGACGAGGTGTTCGTCGGGCATGGGGTCATGTTTACAAACGACCTCTATCCGCGGGCGACGAACAGCGGCGGTGGCTTGCAAACGGAAGCGGACTGGCAGTGCGTGCCCACACGGGTCAAACGAGGCGCTTCAATCGGGTCCGGCGCCACGCTCCTCTGCGGGATCACCGTGGGTGAAAACGCCTTGATCGGAGCCGGCAGCGTGGTGACCAGGGACGTGCCGGACTGGGCCGTGGTGGTTGGCAATCCGGCGCGGGTTGTCAAATCGCTGGCGCCCAAGGGCTGAGCGGAGCGAAAAATCGGACCAGCGCTGGAAGCCTGACCCGATCCCGGGCAGCGGTCACGGAAGTCAGCGCGCGCCCCCGGCGGCATTTTTCTCCTTTTTGAACACGGCAAACGCCGCTAAAGTCTATTTGGGTGAAGCAGAGCGGACGCAGCGATATGAACGACGGCACACCACAAGAAAAACCAGCCGAAGGAATGAGCCTGGACTCGATTTACTTCGTCCTGTTTCGGCGGAAGTGGATCATCCTCATTTGTGCCGCGCTGGGCTTCCTGGGGGCTGCGACGCTGTTTTCACTGAAGCCGCCGCGGTATCGCTCTGAAGCGAAGTTGTTCATTCGCTACGTGGAGGAAGGCAAATCGCTGAGTCCACCCGGAGATCATTCCAACTCGCGGCCCCTCAACGAACAGGAGACCAGCATTCTCAGCGCCGAACTGGAAATCTTGCAGAGCGAGGACGTGGCGCGACAAGTGGTTTCCAACATGGGCCCGGCAAAGATCCTGGCCAAGATGGGAGGAAACACCTCGGATTTCGATCGGGCCGTTGGTGTCGTTTCCAGCTATATGGAAGTCTACCTGCCCGCCAATAGCAGCGTGGTTTCCATCATTTTTCAGCATCCGGATCCCGAGGTCGCGCAAGAGGTGCTGGACCAGATCATCACCGCCTACATCAGGAAACACAAGGAGATGCATCAACCGGTCGGGATGTTTGGTGATTTCATGAATCAGGAGACGGAGCGATTGCGCACCAAACTGGCTGAGACGGAGGGGCAGCTCCGGGCGGCAAAAGCCAAAGCCGGCGTGACTTCGATTGAGGATGCAAAGCGGGACGACGCGCAGCAAATCACCAGGATTCGCGGGGAGATCCTCGCCGCCCAGGTGGACCTGGTCCGGCACCAGGCCGCGATGGACGAACTGCCCAAGCCCGCTCCCGTCCATTCCGAGCCGACCAACGCCGAGCCCGGTGTTCCGCCGGAACGGATCAACGATTATGGGATGATTTGCGCGCGGCTTGATTACTTCACCAAACGGGCGTTCGAGCTTCAGAACGAATTCACAACCAACAGCACGTTGGTGCTCGAAAACCGGCAGCAGATCGACGACACCGCGGCGCTTAAGAAGAACCTGGAGGAACAATACCCGAAATTGACGACCTCGGGCATTTCTTCGCGGATGGCATCCGGGCAATCGGGGGGGGGATCGTTTGATCCGACGGCGGAAGCCATCCAGGTGCGAGCGCTCAATATGACGATTGATGTCCTGAACTCGCAACTGAGCCTGATTCAGCGCAACCTCGCGAAGGTTGACGACATGGAACCGGTCATCGAGGAACTCCAGCGGAACAAGGATCTGATGGAGGCGGACATTAAGTACTTCGCGACGAGCCAGGAACGTTCCCGCATCGAAGGGGCCATGGGATCCGACAAGGCGCCCAACATCGGCATTCTTCAGGGGCCATCGTCTCCCTCCAAAGGGTGGTCCAAACCCTTCAAGAAAAAAGTTCAAATGGTCGCCGTGGGCGGCTGCCTGGGCGGCATTGCCCTGGCATTCCTGCTGGAGTTGGTTCTGGATCGCTCCGTGAAGCGGCCCGGCGACGTGACTGCGAAATTGCGGTTGCCGTTGCTCATTTCCATTCCCGACCTCACCTGGAACGGAAACCACAGGCGCCAATTCACCACAACGGTGAAGGAATCAATGCGTTTGAAGAGTGGAGATGGGGAGCCGGCCGCCGGCGAAGGAGCACCGGAACAGAGCCTCGGAATGCCGATCGCCATCTGGGACCGCGCCCATCCGCTGCGCCGCTTTTATGAAGGATTGCGGGACCGGTTGATCGTTCATTTTGAAGTGGCGAACATGACGCAGAAACCGAAGTTGGTGGCGGTGACCAGTTGCGGCGCAGGAGTCGGAGTGACCAGCATCGCGGCCGGGCTGGCGGCATCCCTTTCAGAGACCGGAGACGGCAATGTGCTCCTGGTGGATATGAACAGCGAGCAGGGAGCTTCGCAGCAGTTTTATCGGGGACAGCCCGCCTGCAGACTCGACGATGCTTTGGACAGTGAAACGATGAAAAGCGCGCTCGTCCACGCAAACCTCTACGTCGCTTCAGAGAGTTCCGGGAGCGACAAGCTCCCCCGCGTTCTGCCCGGCAGGTTCGCCAGCCTGATGCCCAAGCTCAAGGCGAGCGACTATGACTATATCATTTTCGACATGCCTCCGGTCAGCCAGACGAGCATGACCCTGCGCGCGGCCCGGATCATGGACATGGTGCTGCTCGTGATCGAAGCGGAAAAGACCGGCCTGGAGGTCGTCAAGCAGACCGCCGTTTGGCTCGAGGAATCCAAAGTGAGCGCAAATGCGGTGCTCAACCGGACACGCAGCTACATTCCTTCGTGGTTGCATCAGGATTTTCTGAACGAACCTTGACCTGACGCCGCGCGCTCCCGCCTGTGGAACCGCTCCGGAAAGGTCTTAACCTCAGTATTTCGCCCCCGAGCGCCGGGTCAGTGAACCCGGCCTGCAAGCCAGCCACTTTGTCACCGTAGGCCGCGTGCCCTCACGCGGCGCGGTGTCGCCGGTTCTACATCGGCGTATGAAATGTCCGGGCTAGAGCGGATTGAAAAACTCTGTAGCCGTTTCTTCGGAGCGCGGCGTTTACGCCGCTTCAATGCCGCCATGCAAAATCACGTTGAAGCGGGCTGAAGCCCGCGCTCCAATCGTGGCCACAGTTTTAATTAAATTGCTCTAAGAGTTTCGGCTCCACCCTCGACTGTCATTCCAGGCAATTGAAGTGATGATCCCATCCCCTTCCCGCGGCAACGCCGCCAATCCCGCCCCGGCCGCGCCCGTGCCGGAGATCAAGCCGCGTTCCGGCGCGCGGCGGGTGTGCATGATGACGCACTCGGTTTACGAGAGCGACAATCGCGTGCGCCGCTACGCCGAGACACTCGCGGAACGCGGGGACGTGGTCGAAGTCGCCGCGCTGCGAAGCCGGCCGGAGCTGCCCAGGGAGGAACTCATCGATGGCGTAAGGCTCTTCAGAATCCAGGATCGCTTCGACAAAACCGAAAAATCCAAGTCATCGTTTCTCTGGCCGCTTTTGCGTTTCCTGTGGGTGGGATCGCGCTGGATGACGCGGCGGCACGCCCGCCAACGCTTCGATCTGGTTCACGTTCATAATCTCCCCGACTTCATGGTCTTTGCGGCATGGTATCCCAAACTGACGGGCACGCGGATCATTCTCGACATCCATGACATTGTTCCCGAGTTCTTCGCCAGCAAGTTCGGCTCGGGAAATCGCTCGGCGCTTGTTTGGGGATTGAAGCTGACCGAGAAACTTTCGGCCGGGTTTGCCAGCCATGTCATCCTGGCCAACCATCTGTGGCTCGACAAATACACCGCCCGCTCGGCGTCGCCGAAGAAGTGCTCCGTGTTCATCAACAATGTTGACTCGCGCATTTTCCGGCCGGGTTTGCGCACCAGAACCGGCGGGAAGCCGGTGATTCTGTTTCCGGGCGGACTTCAATGGCATCAGGGACTGGACATTGCAATCCGGGCGCTTCCCAAATTGCATCGCCGGATACCGGAGGCGGAATTGCACATTTACGGCGAAGGCAGCATGAAACCGCAATTGATCGCCTTGACCGAAGAACTGGGCCTGAACGGGCGGGTTCGATTCTTCAAATCTCTGCCTCTTCCTGAAATTGCCAAGGTGATGGCCAACGCGGACCTCGGGGTGGTGCCCAAGCGCGCGGACTCGTTCGGGAACGAGGCTTACAGCACCAAGATCATGGAGTTCATGTCGGTGGGCGTTCCGGTGGCGGTGTCGAACACCCGGGTTGACCGGTATTATTTCAATGACTCGCTCGTGCGGTTTTTTGAGTCGGGCAACGACGATGCACTGGCGGAGGCGATGTTCGAGATATTGAACAACGGCGAGTTGCGGCGCGGTCTGGTATCGAGAGCATCCGATTACGTCGCCGTCAACAGTTGGGCGAGCCGCAGGGCGGATTACCTGCAGTTGGTTGACGCACTCGCCGCCCGCAAGGTCCCGGCGCTCAAGGGGCGCGATTCCATCCCGCATAGCAGCCCGGCATGAACGAGAAGATCGAAAGCAGTTTGAACCGCGTTTCCGGGTGGGTCGAAAACCACGCCTATAAGGCTTACGACCCTGGCGACGGCCAGATGTCGTTCCTGAGCGCGCTGACCTTTGGCAGCGTTTTCCTGGAAAGAATCCTGACCGCCGGAGTGCTTCGGTCCCCTTTCAACATCCGCCCCCTGCTCGGAATCCGTCCTCATACCTCCACCAAAGGCATGGGGTACATGGCGTGGGGCTATCTCCGGAGATACAAGCTGACGGGTGACGAGCGTTTCGCCCAGCTCGCCACCACGTGCCTGGCATGGTTGATCGAGCATCGTGCGCCCCATTATCCTCAATTCTGCTGGGGCAATGATTTTACCTTTACGACTCGCGCCGGGAGGATACCGCGCCAGGAACCCACGATTGTCTGGAGCAGTCTGGTTGGCCAGGCCTTTGTGGACGCCTACGAAGCGCTGGGAACCGCGCGGTACCTGGAAGTGGCCTCGAGCGTCTGTGATTGGATTCTCAAAGTTCCCCGCGAAACAACGAAGTCGGGCCTGTGCCTGAGTTACGTTGCCTATAAACCGGTTTCCATTCACAATTCAAACATGCTTGGCGCCGCGTTGCTGGCCCGGGTCGGCGCGCTGACGGCTCGGAGCGAGGCTCGGGAAACCGCCCGGGACGCCATGCGCTACAGCTGTTCCCGGCAGAATCCGGACGGCGCGTGGTTCTATGGGGAGGCTCCCAAGTACCACTGGATCGACAATTTTCACACCGGTTACAATCTGGACTCCCTCAAGCGTTACCTCCAAAGCACGGGCGACCCGGAGTTCACCGGCCAACTCAAGCGCGGCTTTGCCTATTTCAAAGCCAACTTTTTCGAGCCGAACGGCCGCCCGAAGTACTACCACAACGAGTTGTTTCCGATCGACATCCAGTGCGCCGCACAGGCGATAGATACCCTGGCTTACTTTTCAGACGAGGACCCGGAGGCGCTCCCCTTGGCCTGCAGGGTCGCGGAATGGACGATTGACAATATGCAGTCAAGCGACGGCCATTTTTATTATCGGGATCTGGGATGGACGAAAACGCGGACACCCATGCTGCACTGGGGGCAGGCAACGATGTTCAAGGCGCTGGCTCATCTCGTGAGCAAGCTGGCGACAGCCGGTCCGGAGAAAGCAGTTCAGCAGATGGCGGCGGCCTCTTAATTCTTTCTTGTCCGATGCAAAAGCCAACCCTGAAATACGCCTTGATCACCCCGGCGCGAAACGAGGAAGCCTACCTCGAAGCCACCATCCGCTCCGTGATTGCCCAGACTGTCCGCCCGTCCAAATGGGTGATCGTCAGCGACGGCTCGACGGACCGCACGGATGACCTGGCGAAGGCTTATGCCGCGCAGCATGACTGGATCGAACTGCTGCGCATGCCCGAACATCGCGATCGGCAGTTCGCCGCCAAAGCCCACTGTTTCAACGCCGGTTACGCCCGCCTCCAGGGCAGCGACTACGACATCATCGGCAATCTCGATGCCGACATCACGTTCGCTCCGGACTATTGTGAATTTCTCTTGGCGCAATTCGAGGCGATGCCGAAACTGGGGGTGGCCGGCACACCGTTCGTCGAGGAAGCGGATCAGGCCGGCCAACACACTTACGCGCATCGTTTCGCCCAGCTCGAACACGTTTCCGGGGCCTGCCAGTTATTCCGGCGTGAATGCTTTCAAGCGGTGGGAGGTTACGTCCCGATCAAAGGTGGCGCCATCGATTGGATTGCCGTGACCACGGCACGGATGAAAGGCTGGCGGACGCGGACTTTTCTTGAGAAGACCTGTTTGCACCACCGCAAGCTGGGAACCGGAACGGACAGCAAGCTCATGGTGCGCTTCCGTTATGGTCAAAAAGCTTATTACGTCGGCGGACACCCGTTGTGGGAGTGCCTGAGAGGCATATTCCAGATGAGGCAGAAGCCGTTCATTGTAGGGGGCGGTTATTTCCTTGGCGGCTTTTTGTGGGCCGCGCTCACGCGGATGCCGCGGCCTATTTCCGCCGAGCTCATCGCGTTTCACCGCGCCGAGCAAATGGCACGCTTGAAACGCTCGTTCACCGGAGGGCGCCGCGAAAACACCCCGGACGATGGGCTGACCCGAACGACCGGAAACGTTCCGCGCAATTCGGCGGCGGCCCAGCCGGAGTCCGGAAAGCGCTGAAAGCCGCGCCGTCACGGAGAGTCTCCCCCCGATTCATCATGGAAAACAAAACTGCAGAAGTGAGCGACCAAGGCAAATCGGCCCAAGCCCGGGTCCTCAGCGTCGAAGGCCGCAGGCTTGACTGCGGGGGCCGCTGGCTCAAGGTGGCGCGGATACATGATGAACTCTGGCTCGAAGGCCAGCCGGTCGAAAATCCGGGCGCCTTTCTGCCGGCTTTGGAACATTCCGGTTTGAAGGCCGACCTTTTCACATTCAGCCAGGCGCTGCCGGAAACCGAACCGAAATATTCGTATCCGTTGGAATGGGATAATTGGGCGATTGCCGCCACGACGAATTTCGCGGCCTGGTGGGAAGGACTTCCCCAGGAATCGAGGAAGAACGTCCGGCGCGCGGAACGGCGCGGCGTGGTGGTGAAGCTGGTGGATTTCGACGACGAACTGGTTCGGGGCATCAAGGGCATTTACGACGAGACACCCCTCCGGCAGGGGCGCCTCTTCTGGCATTACAAAAAGGATTTCGAAACGGTCAGGCGGGAGAATTCGAGTTACGTGGAGCGCAGCCAGTTTATTGGCGCCTACCATCAGGATGATTTGATTGGGTTCATCAAAATGGTGTATGTCGGCGCAACGGCCCGCATCATGCAAATCCTGTCGAAGGAGGGGCATGTTGACAAACGTCCGACGAATGCGTTGCTGGCCAAGGCCGTCGAGGCTTGTTCCCGGAAGGGTGCGTCGCATCTGATCTACGGCCAATATATCTACGGCTCCAAAAGCAACAGCCCGGTGACCGTGTTCAAACGCAGGAACGGCTTCCAGCAGTTATTGCTTCCGCGGTATTATGTGCCATTGACCGCCAAAGGCCGGGCGGCGATCGCGCTCCGGCTGCATCGTGGCGCAAAAGATCGGTTGCCCGAGTGGCTGGTTTCATCGCTGCTCAACGCGCGCCTTTGGTATTACGAACACGTGCGGTTCCGCCCGAAGCCGGGGGGCCTCCAGACGCCTGAACTCAAATCCTCAGGCACCTGAAGGAATGACCCGCAGATTCTTTAGGTTTGCCCTGATCCGTATCTTTGGATAAGAACGTGTCCCCGGCTGCCGGATCGGCAGCCTCTTTTTACGCCGGTGTAGCTCAACGTTAGAGCGGCTGATCTGTAATCAGCAGATGGAGTGTTCAATTCCTCCCGCCGGCTCCATTTTGTCCGTTTTATCCAACCCTGAAGTCTTCAGCTCATAGCCTGGTTTCTTTGGGGAAAAGTTCCATGCCCGCCGCCGCCATAAACACACGAAATCAAAGCCCTGAGCCTCGGACCGGCCAGGAGCCGGCGCAAGTTTCCGGAGGCCTGACCGATCTGCAAATGGGCTTCGGAATCCGATGGTTGTGCCGGGAAAATTCCCCCGTAGTCTGGCGAACGGCATGGAATGAACGCCGGGACGTGTGCCTGCATTTCTCGGGTGAACATTTTATCGACCCGGAAAAAATGCCCGGGCGCACGACGGAAGGACATCGGTGGGACGGAGACGGAACCGCTTATCTGGTCCGACGGTATGAGGAGCTGGGACTCGATTTCCTGGCCGGGATCAACGGCTGGTTCAGCGGTCTATTGATTGATTTTCGCGTGAAGAAGGCGGTGCTCTTCAATGACCGCTACGGCCTCGGTCGCATTTATTATCACCAAAACTCCGAGGCCTTCTTTTTTTCTTCCGAAGCCAAGTCGCTCCTCGCGGCGCTGACTCGGACCCGAAGTCTGGATGAACGGGGATTGGCGGAATGGCTGAGTTGCGGTTGCGTGCTGCAGGACCGCACCTTGTTCTCCGGCATAGCGCTGCTGCCCCCGGGTTCGGCCTGGACTTTTTCGGCGGATGGCAGTCTGCAAAAGGACCGTTACTTCAGTCCAGAGACCTGGGAGTCCCAACCGCCGCTTTCGCCCACCGAGTACTACGAGCGCCTTCTGGAAACATTCCCCCGAATCCTGAAACGGTATGGCGATGGACCGAAGAAAATTGCCATGTCGCTGACCGGCGGGCTGGATGGGCGGATGATCATGGCCTGGTCTCCGTTCGGCCCGGGCGAATTGCCCTGTTACACCTTCAATGGCCCGGTCCGCGACTGCGCGGATGTGAAGCTTGCGCGCCGGGTGGCGCAGGCCTGCGGGCAGACGCATCAAACCCTCACGCTCGACGATCCATTTTTCACCGAATTCCCGCAACTTGCCGGGAAAGCGATTCTGGCCAGCGACGGAGCCATGGACGTGACCGGAGCCGCCGAGTTGTATCTCAACCGCCTGGCTCGGCAGATCGCCCCGATCCGGCTCACGGGAAATTATGGCTCGGAAATTCTGCGCCGCCATGTCGCTTTCAGGCCGCGCGCGCTGCCCGGTGAACTTTTCTCGCCTGATTGTGGGCAGCTCATTCAGACCGCCGCCCGGACCTACGCCCAGGAAGCCGCCGGCAATCGTCTCGCGTTCATCGCCTTCAAGCAGGTTCCGTGGCACCATTTTTCACGCTTCGCCGTCGAGCGGTCGGAACTGGCCGTCCGCTCGCCGTTCCTGGACAATGATCTTGTGGCCCTGGCGTTCCAGGCTCCGCTTGAGTCGGCGGCCAGCCTGGAACCCACGTTGCGCCTGATCGCCGATGGCAATCCCCGGCTCGGCCTCATTCCCACCGACCGTGGCGTGACTTACCCGGCCGGCGGGGCGGCCAATCGCCTGCACCGTTCCGTGGCGGAATTTCTGGCGAAGGCCGAGTATGCCTGCGATTACGGCATGCCCGGCTGGCTGGCACGAGCGGACCGATGCCTGACTCCGCTGCGATTGGAACGATGGTTCCTGGGCCGCCAGAAGTTCTGCCATTTCCGAAGTTGGTATCGCCGCCCGCTCGCCGGTTTCGTCAAAGAAGTTCTGCTGGATCCGCGTTCGCGCACCCGCTCCTACCTGAACGGATCCGCGCTTGAACCGATGGTTGCCGGTCATATTCGCGGCACCCGGAATTGCACCGTGGAAATCCACAAGCTGCTCACGCTGGAATTGATCCACCGCCTGCTCCTCGATCCTTCATGAGCCTGCCGCACCTTTGCATTTGCATCTGCACCTGCGGCCGGCCGCGCCTGCTCGAACGATTGCTGCGCGACATCGCGCGCCAGGACACGCGTGGCGAGTTCACTTTTTCGGTGGTGGTGGCCGACAACGACGCGGCGCAATCCGCGCGCGCGATTGCCGAGGCCTGCGCCCGCGAATGTCCGCTGGCGCTCACGTATGTCGTCGAGCCCGAGCGGAATATTGCGCTGGTCCGCAACACCGCGGTAGCCAATGCCACCGGCGATTTCCTGGTCTTCATCGATGATGATGAATTCCCGGTGCCGGATTGGCTTTTGAACCTGTTCCGCACCTGTGAAGCGCGCCAGGTTGCCGGGGTGCTGGCGCCGGTCATGCCGCATTTCGAACAGACTCCTCCCCGCTGGATCATCAAGGGCGGCTTTTATGACCGGCCAACCCATCCCACCGGATTCGTCATGCCGTGGCAGGAATGCCGCACGGGCAATGTCCTGTTGCGGCGGAATATTTTCGACCCGGCCGAACCGCCTTTTCGCCGTGAATTCGGGACCGGCGGCGAGGATCAGGACTTCTTCCGGCGCATGATTGACAAAGGGCATCGGTTCGTGTGGTGCGACGAAGCCATCGCTTTCGAGGTCGTGCCGCCCTCCCGCTGGAGCCGGCGGTTCATGGTGAGCCGGGCGCTGCTGCGCGGCAGGAACTCGCTCCGGCACCGCCGCAACCGCGGTCGCAACCTGCTGAAATCGGCGGTCGCCATACCGGCTTATACGCTGGCTCTGCCGGTTCTGCTCGTCGCGGGGCAGCACCATTTCATGAGATACCTCGTCAAACTGGCCGATCATACCGGCCGCCTGCTCGCGTCCGTGGGATTGAACCCGGTTCGGGAACGGCGCATGTAGCCGGCATCCGGCGCCCGCACGTCTCGGACGCCATCCCTTTGGTACCCCTGCTTCTCCTCGATCCGCTGACATGACTTCCCGGCTGATATTATTCGCGTGCCTCGCGATGTTTTGGTGGCTGATCAAGCGCGACATCGCTTGGCGCCAGGGACTTTCCAGGGCGATTTGGATTCCGACTTTATGGGTGGGAATCCTGGCGTCGAGACCGCTTTCGACCTGGCTCGGGTTCGGCGGCGTGCGGGAGGACCTCGAATCCGCGACGGCGGGAAGTCCCATCGACATGCTCGGATATTTGAGCCTGATTGTGGCAGCGGCGGTGGTTCTGAACCGGCGGCGGTTGAATTGGGGCGTACTGATCAACCGGAACTGGCCCGTATTTCTGTTTTACGGGTATTTGCTGGTGAGCGTGGTGTGGGCCAACAACCCCTTTGTCTCTTCGAAGCGTTGGTTCAAGGAATTCGGCAACATTCTCGTGGGCCTGGTCATCCTGACCGAGGTCAATCCCGAGCAGGCGCTCCGGGCGGTGTTCGTCCGCTGCGGCTATCTGCTGATCCCGCTGTCGCTGGTGTTCATTCGCTATTTTCCGGATTGGGGCCGGCGCTACAACGTCCATTCCGGCGAACTGGAAGCCATCGGTGTGACCTTTCAGAAGAACTCGCTCGGGGCGATGGTGCTGGTCTGCAGCCTGGTGATCCTTTGGGATTGGTTTGAACTGCAGCGGACTCGCCACCAGCAAGGCGGAAAGAAGCGGCGACTGGATTCCGGCGTCCGCTTGGCCTTGCTGGCCATCGCCGTTTATCTGCTTCATCTTTGTGACAGCAAAACCTCGATCGTTTGCCTGATGATGAGCGCCGGCATTCTCACCGCCACCCGGTTGCCGCTGTTGCGCAAGCGCCTGGCTGCCCTCTCCGGCCTGGCGGTGGCCGGGATCGCTGGGTTTTTCATCCTGGATCAAATGTTTGGCATCAAGGAAATGGTGGTGCAAAGCCTCGGGCGGGACATGACGTTCACCGGCAGAACGGACGTCTGGCAGGTGCTGTTGAAAGTGGGAACCGACCCGTTGATCGGAACCGGATTCTGCAGTTTTTGGGACGACCCGTCGTTCCAATCCAAACTGCCCTATTGGGTCGCCTTCTCCGCGCACAATGGCTACCTGGAAATCTACCTCGGCGGCGGACTCGTGGGCTTGTGCCTCCTGGCGGTTATGCTGGGCGCGACCGGCGTTCGCATCAACCGATCGCTGGCCCGGGGCGGCGATTTCGCCGTCATGCGTTTTGCCGTGTTTGTGGTGACTCTCATCGCCAACATTTCCGAATCCAATATCGCCGTCATGACGCCCGTAGGCTTTCTTTTCCTGCTGGCGGCCATCGGCCAGGCCGGACCGGAGCGGGCCCGGCAGCCGGCCGGAGCCTCCGCTGCCCGCAAGCCGACGGGACCTTCCGGCGGCGGCGAGGCGGATGAACCCGCTGTTTGCTCGCAGCCATCGCGATGAGCGCCCCCGAAACAATCCCGGCACGGATCATCCAGACGGGGAAGAGCCGCGATTTGCCGCTCCTCGCCCGGGCGGCGGTGGCCAACCTGAAATGCCTGAACCCGGGATTTGAATATCTCTTCTTTGATGATGCGGAAGTGGATGCTTTCGTGCAGAAGGAATACCCGCAATATCGCGAGGTTTTCGACCACTTCCGCTTTCGCATCCAGAAATATGATTTTTTCCGCTATCTCGCCGTCTATCACTTCGGCGGTTTCTACTTTGATCTGGACGTTTTTCTGGCAACCAGCCTGGAGCGGCTCCTGTCCCGCGAGTGCGTGTTTCCGTTCGAAGAACTGACGTTGAACCGGCACCTGCGTTCGCACCATGGCATGGACTGGGAAATGGGGAACTATGCCTTTGGCGCCGCGCCGCGACACCCGTTTTTGAAGGCGGTGATCGAGAATTGCGTCAAAGCGCAACGAGATCCCCAATGGGTTTTGCCCATGTTGAAAGGCGTGCCATTCTTTTTCCGATCCGAGTTCCAGGTCCTGAACACGACCGGCCCCGGCCTGGTCACCCGAACCTTTGCGGAAAATGCGCGGCTGGCTCAGGGCGTCACCATCCTGTTTCCGGACGACGTTTGCGATCCGCGGAACTGGCATCAATTCGGCGATTTCGGCGTTCATTTGATGCACGGCTCCTGGCGGGAACGGGGGAATTTCCTCTGGCGCCGCCTGGCGTGCCTGTGGGAGGCCCGGGTCCAGAAGCAGTTGATGGTGGAAAGCCGCAAACAGGGAAAGACGCGCACGATCCCGGTGGCGCAACCGCAATGAAGCTCACGCGTCCCTGGGCCCGAGCGCGGCAAGCCCTCCAGCGTCGCATGGCGAAATGGTGCGGGCGCCGCTCGTTTACCCTGCCGGAAGGCCGGGCTCTGGTTTCGTTCAGCTTTGACGACTTCCCGAGGTCGGCGTTGTCCAACGGGGGAAACATCCTGGAACGGTTTGGCCTGGCAGGCACTTATTACGCCTCGTTCGGATTGATGGCGCAAACCACGCCCACCGGCGAAGCGTTTCTTCCGGACGACGTGAAACCGCTGCTCAACCGCGGGCACGAACTCGGTTGCCACACGTTCGATCATTGTCCCGCCTGGGAAACGGAGCCTTCAATTTTCGAAGCTTCCATCAACAAGAACCGGGAGGCTTTGCACCGGCTTGCGCCCGGAACGGAGTGTCACACCCTTTCTTATCCGATCAGTTATCCGCGCCCGGACACCAAGCGGCGGGCAGCCACGCATTTCGCCTGCTGCCGGGGCGGCGGCCAGACTTTCAATGCGGGCCGGATGGACTTGAACTATCTCTCGGCCTTTTTTTTGGAGCAAAGCCGGGACCAACCCGGGGAGGTCAAGGCGCTCATCGAGCACAATCGCCGGGCCGGCGGCTGGCTCATCTTCGCCACGCACGACGTTTGCGAGCGGCCGACCCGTTACGGTTGCACACCCGGTTTTTTTGAAGACATCGTCCGGCATGCAGTGGAGTCGGGCGCGGAAATCCTGCCGGTATTCCGGGCCTGGGAGGTCATCCGGGCGCGCGCCGGGAAGCAGCCATGAATGCGGAAGTGCACGAAGCGGCAACGACCGGCGCCGGTTTCTCCGGGCAGCGAACGCCGTCCGATCCCCGGTTGCCGGCGCCGGCTCTTTCGAACCCGCGCAACGGGGCTTTGGACTTTACCAAGGGAGCGCTGGTGCTTTGCATGGTGGTTTACCATTGCTTCAACTATTTCTACCGCGATCAGAACGTCCTGAAGTATCTGCACTTCCTGCCCCCGTCATTCATTTTCATCACCGGTTTTATGATTACCGGAATTTATCTGGCGAAGTATGACCCCGGCGACGCGCGTCTGCATGGGCGGCTTTTTGTTCGAGGCCTCAAGCTGCTGGCGATTTTTGTCGGCTTGAACCTCGCCGTAAACCTGCTTTTCCGCTCGAACTACGACCAACGGCAGCTTGGGTTGGCATCTTTTGTAACGCAATGGGAAACGGTCTTCCTCACGGGCGGCAGCCGGGCGGCGGTGTTCGAGGTGCTGCTGCCCATCAGCTATTTGCTGTTGCTCATGGGAGTCCTGCTGAAGGGGTACCGGTTGATTCCGAATTTTCTGCAGGCTGTGGCGGCCGTCACGGTGATCGGATGCCTGATTCTGGCCTGGCAGGGTCGATTGCCTGCCAACCTGGATTTGTTAAGCATGGGGTTGCTGGGCATTGTGGCCGGGTTCGTTCCCCGGCCGCGGATTGACCGTTTCACCAGCCATCTGGCCGCATTGGGACTGGCTTACCTGGCCTATCTGGTGGTCATCAGCATCTGGTATCCGACTTACGCCCTGAACATCCTGGGCATCTGCCTGACGCTGGCGCTTTTCTACGGAGTGGGGGTTCAGTCGGGAGAAACGGGGTTGTTTCAGCGCCAGATTATCCTGCTCGGCAAATACTCGTTGCTCGCCTATATCGTCCAGATCGGAGCGCTGCAGGGACTGCTTCGGGTTATGCGTCACCTCGATTGGAGCGCCGGCCGGCTGCCGGTGGCTTTGATCGCGACTTCGCTGCTCATGCTGGCAGCCATCGAAGCGGTGGACTATGCCAGAACCAAATCGGGGACCGTGAATCTGGCCTACAAAGCGGTTTTCGGGTGAGTCATGCTTTTTAACTCTCTAAAGTTTGCGGTGTTTTTCCCGCTCGTTTGCTGCCTTTACTTTGCGGCACCGAACCGGGTTCGGGTGGGGCTGTTATTGGCCGCGAGCTGTGTGTTCTACATGGCGTTCATCCCGATTTACATCCTGATCCTGCTTATCACGATCCTGATCGATTATGTTGCCGGGATTTATCTCGAGCGGGTTCAAGGCAGGGCGAGGATTGCTTTGCTTTGGGTCAGCATCATCTCCACGTGCTGCGTGCTTTTCGTCTTCAAGTATTTCGGGTTTCTCACCGGCAATTTTGTCGGATTGGCCTCGTTGGTGGGGTGGCATTTGCCGCTGCCGACCTTGCATTTCATCCTGCCCATCGGTCTTTCGTTTCATACCTTCCAGAGCCTGAGTTATGTGGTGGAAGTCTATCGCGGCAAACAAAAGGCGGAAAAGAACTTCATCGTCTACTCCACCTACGTCATGTTCTTCCCCCAATTGGTGGCGGGACCGATTGAACGCCCCCAAAACCTGTTGCATCAATTCCGCGAGGAGCATCCCTTCGATTATGCGAGAATCACCAGCGGTCTCAAGCGCATGGCCTGGGGATTCTTCAAGAAACTGGTGGTGGCGGATCGCCTGGCGCTCTATGTCAACGACGTTTACGCCGTCCCGCAGCAGTACAACGGCCTGCAGTTGTCCGTGGCCACGGTTTTCTTTGCCTATCAGATCTATTGCGATTTTTCCGGCTATTCCGATATTGCGATCGGCGCGGCGCAAGTGCTTGGATACCGGCTCGTGGAAAACTTCAACACGCCCTATTATTCCTCATCGGTATCCGAATTCTGGAAGCGCTGGCACATCTCGCTGTCAACCTGGTTCCGGGACTATCTTTACATTCCCCTGGGAGGCAATCGGGTCGGTGAAGCGCGCCACGTTTTCAACCTGCTCGTGACATTTGGCATCAGCGGCTTGTGGCACGGGGCGAATTGGACGTACGTCTTCTGGGGGCTGCTAAACGGATTCTACCTCATCGCCGGAAGAGCCACGGAAGGAACGCGCGACCGCCTGTTCGGCTGGATCGGCATTGCCGCAACCGGCCCGACGCGGCGCCTGACAAAAGTCGCAACCACTTTCGGGCTGACGCTGGTGGCCTGGGTATTCTTTCGCGCCCGGAGCTTTGGGGACGCCTGTTATGTGATCACCCATTTTGCAAAGGGCTGGGAGTTCGGCGCACTCGAGACCCCACATTTTCAGATGAAGCACTTTCCCGCCGCCGTCGCGGCGATTGTGGTGCTCGAGATGATTCAGCTCTTCAGGCCGAGGATACCGGACGCGTTTCGTCTGTCGAATATGCCCATCGCCATCCGGTGGGCGACCTATCTCGCGTTTGTTTTCACCGTCATCCTGTTCGGCGTGTATCAAGCGACGCAGTTCATCTATTTCCAGTTCTGATCTGTTCATGAGCGAGTTGGCGACATCTATAAAACCCGCTGAATTATTGCAATCTGCGACCGTCGCGGAGAACGCGCCGGTTCCAGCCGGTTCACCTTCACCGGTGAACATGCAATGCGCTGGTGCCTCCGAAAACCCAGGCCGGGCTCCCTTTCAAGGGGCTTTCAAGATTGCGCTCTTCTTCTTCATCGTGGCCCTGCTGGCCTTTGCCTTGAATCTCGCCATCAACCACGGACTGCGCAGCATCAAGACGTCAAAGTTCGGCGCCTTCAACCAGGTCATGTCGGGCCGCGTCAACGCCGACATCGTCATCAGCGGCTCGTCCCGGGCGTTGTGCCACTATGATCCGCGGACCCTCCAGAAGATGACCGGACAAAGCGCCTTCAACCTGGGGATGAACTCCTCGCAGATCGACGTTCAACTGGCGGTGCTGAAAACCTACCTGAAGCACAATGCCGCCCCCAAGCTCGTGATCCAAAATCTCGATTTGTTTACTTTCGTTACCACGCGAAAAGGCGAGATTTACGATCCCGGCCACTTTTTGCCTTACCTGTATGAAGCGGAGCTCTACGAGGCTCTGGTGCGGATTGATTCGGAGGTATGGAAATGGAAACACATTCCCCTTTACGGTTACGCGGTGGCGGACATGCGATACACCTCCATTTCCGGCTTGCTCGGGTGCCTGGGTATCTCCGGCCGCGAAGATTACTTTCTCGGATTCAATCCCCGGAACGAAAAGTGGAGCCGGGATTTTGAGAATTTCCGGGCCAGCAATCCCGACGGCGTCAACTTCCCGGTCGAACCGGAGGGCGTCCGCGCATTGGAAGCGCTGATTCGAACCTGTCGCGAGAAAGGCATTCAAGTGATCCTGGTTTACTCGCCGGAGTATTATGAGATGCAAAAGTTGGAGCTGAACCGGGAAAAGATTATCGGCATGTTTCAGGAAATCTCGAAACGATTTGACGTGCCCTTTTGGGATTACAGCGCTTCGCCCCTGTGCCGGCAAGAGCAACTGTTCCACAATTCCCAGCATCTCAACGCGGATGGCGCCGCCCTGTTTTCCGCGGATTTCGCCTCGCGCCTGGCCGGCTACAACCCGACCACGGCGCTCAGAAATTCCGGAGCGGAGCATGAAAAAAGACCACTCCCACACTGAGCATCCCCTCCTCGGGCGTGCTGGCGTCGCCGATCTCTGGGTTCGTGTTAACTTCGATTTTGCCGCCTGATGATCTTGTCGCATTTTAGGCTGGTCACGATTAAATCTGGACAGGCTGGCGCCGCGCAGAAACAGAATTCAGAAACAGATTCACGTCTTTATCGCGAACGATGGAGTTTGCCGGGCAGTTCCGGGATTTCCAGCAGCCGATTGCGACGCGTTGCGCCCGCCAAAAACCCGACAGCCACACCGGCACGCAGCGTGCTTTTTTACGGATCCGCTATGCGGTGGAATTTGACGGATGTCCTTAACGGAACTATCGTTCCAACATGTTTATACCCCCCATGAAACATACTTACCTTTTTGCGCAGCGTTTGGGTGTGTTTCTGGCCTCTCTCATACTGTTGATTCACACCGATCCTGCGTCGGGCGTCATCATTCCACCGGCTCGGACGGTGGCCTGGTCCTATAGTACAGTGGGCGTGCCGGGTGGCATTCCCAATCGGACAACGATTTACCAGACGCTGAATTCCGGCGCCAGTTCCAGCCAGATCAACACGGCGATTGCCAATTGCCCGTCCGGACAGGTGGTTTTGCTCGGACCGGGAACCTACTCGGGCGGCATCAATTTTGGACTCAAGAACAATGTTACGCTGCGCGGCAGCGGCACCAACACGGTGCTGACCGGAACGATCACCATGGGTTCGGGCGGTTGGTACTCGGGAAACAGCCCTCCCTTCTGGGACTCCGGAACCACCATCACGGCGGGTCTGACCCAAGGCAGTTCCAATCTCACGGTCTCGTCCACTTCCACCCTCGGCGTGGGCTGGCTGGCGTTGATTGACGAGAAGAACGACACCACCGCGGTCTTTGATGCGGACGGAAATCATCCGCGTGCGTTGGCGCAGTGCGTGCACATCCAAAGCATCAGCGGCAACGTCGTCACCATCTGGCCGCCGCTCGTCACCACCTTCAGCACGAGCCTTGATGCCCGCATTAAAGCGCAGGGCGGCATGCAGATCACCGGCGACGGTGTGGAAAATCTGCAGATGCAAGGCGATGGAAGCGCCATCGGATTTTCAATAAATAACGGCTACGGTTGTTGGGCTTACAATGTCGGCATGCACAACATGGCCAATTATGATCTGGAACTCATTTGTTGCTGCGCCTGCACCGTATCGCATTGCTACCTGTTCGACTCGCCCAGCCACGCCTCCAACCATTACGGAGTGGGATTGCAGCAAAACTGCGGGGGCTGCCTGATTGAAAACAACATCATCTACCGGATTGGTCCGTCCATTGAAATCAACAACGGATCTTCCTACAACGTCATTGCGTATAATTTCCTCTACGATTCGTGGATCAACGGGGTTCAAGACATGGATCTGGATATGAACCATACGCCCCACAACGTGATGAATCTGGTTGAAGGCAATTACATCGGCGTGATCGAAGACGATGGTTACTTCGGGTCCACTGCGATGAACACACTCTTCCGCAACGTGGTGACCGGAGTCGGTCCGGAATACCACGACAGCCCTTCTTGCATCAGCCTGAAGCGCTGGTCCCGAAATTACAATGTGGTCGGCAATATCCTCGGCACCAATGGCGTCGCGTCCGTTTACGAACTCACCGCGAGCGGACAGGCCGGGCAGTCGATCTATCAACTGGGGTATCCCAATATTGGAAATATCGGTTACAATGGATCGGCTCCCCCGAATGCCTGGAACAATCCGGGGTCGAGTCCCGGCGATAATCAATGGCGCGACCTGGCGGTCGGCACGACCATCATCCGCCACGGAAACTACGACACGGTCAATAAATCGATCGTTTGGGACAGCACCATCTCCGATCATTCCATTCCCAATTCCTATTATCTGACCTCCAAGCCTGCCTGGTTCGGCAGTCTGACGTGGCCTCCTTATGATGTGACCAAGCCGACGGCGACAGGCCTCGCAAACCTGCCGGCCGGCTATCGCTTCATTTATGGCGTTGATCCCTCCGGAACGGGAGGGACGCCGCCGCCGCCGGTTTCGGGATTTCATTTTGTTGCGACTACGAATTCCCCGTAGGGACCATAGCCGTCCCAGGAATCCATGCGAATTTAAAGTGTCCGGGTTTCATCCCGGAAACTGACAGTCGGTTCCAATTTAGCTCTGCTAACCAAGCCTGCGGTTTAACGCGTTTCATTTCAGGCGAATAACCGAACCCTGACGGTCGCGCCGCGGAAATAGTCTTGGAGCGCAAACCGCCTCCAACCGCCAGCCAAAAACTTGCCGCCGATTGGCGGATCCTTCAGCCGCACGATCTATGTGCCAATTTACCGTCGTCATCCCGACTTACAACCGGAGCCGGCTGCTCGATCGCGCCATCGCAAGTGCGCTCGGTCAATCCTTGCGACCCGGCCAGGTGATCGTCGTTGACGACGGCTCGAGCGACGACACCGCGGAAGTCTGCCGGAAGCACGGGGAAGCCATCCAGTATGTGTTTCAGCCGAATGCAGGCGTCGCCGCCGCGAGGAACCACGGCGCCCGACTGGCGCGCCATCCCTGGACGGCCTTCCTGGATTCCGACGATTACTGGGTCCCGACGCATCTGGAAAAGATCGCCGCCGCCATCAAGAGCACCTCCGGCCGGGCTCGCTTTTATTTTGCAGACATGCAGATTTCAAACGGGGCGGCGGACTACACGCTATGGGCCAGGACCGGGTTCAAGCTTGAGGCCCCGTTCCGACTGGCGGAAGACGGGACGGATTGGATGCTCCTGCAGCGTGAACCCTGTTCGGTCCAATGCAGCGTATTCAACACGGAAACACTGCTGGCCTCGGGTGGTTTTGACGTTCGCTTCCGCGTTTCGGAGGATCGGGATTTATTCTACCGGCTGGGGATCGGCGGCCCCATCTGCGCGGTGAACACCGTCGGCTGTGTGCAGACTTCGGATGCGCGGCAGGAAAATCGGCTGACCGGAATCATGGACACCCGTTCCGAGGGCTTTTGGAAACTCGAATGCCTGCTTTGGGCGGGTTTGATGTCTCGCTTTTCAAACCTTGGGCCGTCCCATCGGCGAGTCATGCGCTGCTACCTGGCCATCGCCCATTGGCGGCTGGCACGACTCTATTGGCGCTCAGGCCGGATTGCCTCAAGCCTCATCCATCTGCTGCAATCACTAAAAACCGAGCCCGTGTTCGTCCTGGGCTTTTTCCGGCGAGGCACTTCCGCCGGATGGGAAAAGACCGCTCCTTCGGCGGAACCATTGCCCGGGAAAATCCTGTCGCCCTCGTGAATCACGCCGCGCGTGCCAGGAGGCCGGCTGCCTTTCGCACGGCCAGGGTTCGAAGGACCCGTCCGATGATCTTTGATTCCTCAAATCGAATTCTGAATCCTCCCGCGCGCGGCGAAATCCTGGAAACATGATTGGTCATCACAAAAAGATCGCGTTCGTCAGCACCATGAGCGGCTGCCCGTGGGGCGGATGCGAAGTTTTGTGGAGTGAAACCGCGTTGCGGCTGGCGCAGGAAGGGCACGCCGTCGCCGCCAGCGTGCAGGGCTGGTCCCCGCGCCCCAAACAATGGTCCGCGTTGAGCCGGGCCGGCGTGGAAATCGACGAGCGTTTGTTCACGCGGATTCGGCTGCGTTCCCGGGCGGCACGAGCTCTTTTTCAACCCCTGCTTCGCATCGCCTCGCAGCGCGCGTTCACCCGGTGGGTGGCCCGGCAGAAGGCCGATCTCACCTGTATCTCCAGCGGGTGGATCATTGACGATCTGGGCCTGATGAATCTGTGTTTGCGCTCGGGCAGACCCTACGCTGTGATCGTCCACGCCAACGCCGAGCAATGGTGGCCGCCGGACAAGCACGCTCCGCTGCTCATCGATATTTACCGGTCGGCGCGGCGCGTCTTTTTTGTGTCGGAACGCAACCGCCGGCTGCTGGAAACTCAATTAGGCATTGAACTGGCGCACGCCGAGGTGGTTCGGAACCCATGCAATGTGCGCCGGAATGCTTCGCCAGCGTGGCCTGCGGAAAACGGATCGGTGCGGCTCGCGTGTGTCGGCAGGCTCGAACCGGAGGCCAAGGGTCAGGACCTCCTGTTGCAGGTACTCGCCTCCGAACCCTGGCGCTCGCGCCCTGTCTCCGTCTCATTCTTCGGCAAAGGCGATTGTGAGGAAGGACTGCGCCGGCTGGCTGATCGGCTGGGCTTGGGCGAGCGCGTGCGGTTTTGCGGACAATCGGATGATGTGGAAAGCATCTGGGCGACCCACCATGCCCTCGTCCTGCCATCGCGCTATGAAGGGCTTCCGCTCACCGTGGTCGAGGCGATGCTTTGCGGCCGGCCCGTCATCGTCACAAATGTGGCCGGCAACAATGAAGTCGTGCAGGCCGATGTCACGGGTTTTCTCGCGGAAGCGCCCACGGTGGAACACTTGAATTCGGCGATGGAACGCGCCTGGAACCAGCGTCACCAGTGGGAAGCCATGGGCCAGGCCGCCGCCCGGGCGATCCGCGAACTTATGCCGGCCGACCCGGCCGGCGATTTCGCCCGAAAACTGTTGGATTTGGCCGGCGACAACCGCCCTTGAGAAATTGACCGGAAGACCGCGAGACCGCTTCACCAGATGAACCGCGACACCCAACGAAAGATCGTATTCGTCAGCACCATGAACATGGCTTCCTGGGGTGGCTCCGAAGTCCTCTGGAGCGATGCCGCCTCGCGCCTGCTGAAGTCCGGCCAGGCAGTCTCCGCCAGTGTCTGCCGGTGGCGGGAACGCGCGCCGCAACTCTCCCGGCTGATCCAGGAAGGAATGCAGCTCAACGAGCGCTGGTTCCCCACGGTTCAAATCCGTCCCCGATTGTTTCGAGGCATCCTCACGCCCGTGATTCGTCGCGCGTCGCGAGCCGCGTTCACCCGCTGGATCAGCGGTCAACGGCCGGATGTCATCTGCATTTCCCACGGCAGCGTTGCCGAGGACCTGTCCTTGATCAAAGAGTGTTCGCGAAGCGGTTACCCCTACGTCGTCCTCGTCCATGCCAATGCGGATTGGATGTGGCCGAATGACCTGCGCGGCCAGGAATTTGTCGACCTTTATGGCAATGCCCGGCGCGTTTATTTCGTGTCGGAAGGGAACCGGGTGCTTTTGGAAACGCAGCTCGGCATTGAGTTCACGAACGCCGAAGTGGTTCGCAATCCATTCAATGTGCGCCGGGACGCCGCGCCGCCCTGGCCTGCCGCGCCGGATCCGGTGCGGCTGGCTTGTGTCGGCCGCCTTGAACCCATGGCAAAAGGGCAGGACCTCCTCCTGCGCGTGCTGGCCCGGGAGCCGTGGCGATCGCGGTCCTTGACGGTTTCGTTCTTTGGCAAGGGGGAAAGCGAGGAAGGCCTGCGCCGACTGGCCAGCAGGCTGAAACTGGATGGCCGCGTGCAATTCTGCGGACACATCAACGACATTGAAAGCGTGTGGGCCACGCACCATGCCCTGGTGCTCCCTTCGCGATTCGAGGGGCTCCCGATCACCACAGTCGAAGCGATGCATTGCGGCCGGCCGGTCATCGTGACCGACGTTGCCGGGAACAGCGAGATCGTCCAGGATGGTGTCACGGGATTCATTGCGGAGGCCGCCACCGAACGCCATCTCGATGCCGCGTTGGAGCGGGCCTGGGAACAACGGCACAACTGGGAAACCATGGGCAAAGCTGCCGCCAAAGCCATCCGCGAACTGGTGCCGGCCGATCCGGCCGCCGATTTCGCGCAAAAATTGATGGCGGCCGCAAGCGAAGGCCATTCCACCCGCTGACCCTCGGAAACGCGATTGTCCAAACTATGAATGAACTGACCATTGAAGCCGGCAAAACGGAACGCCAATACTGGCGCGATCTCTGGAAATACCGCGAGCTTTTCTACTTTCTGGCCTGGCGCGACATGCTCGTGCGTTACAAACAGACCGTGGTCGGCGTGGCGTGGTCGGTCATCCGCCCGCTGCTGATGCTGATTGTGCTGACGGTCGTGTTCGGCAAGATCGGCAAGCTGCCGTCCGGCGGCGTCCCCTACCCGCTCCTCGTTTTCAGCGGCATGCTTCCGTGGCTGTTCTTCTCCACGGCGCTCACGGAATGCGGCAACAGCCTGGTCAGCAATTCCAACCTGATTTCAAAAATCTATTTCCCAAGATTGGTCGTGCCGGCGAGCAGCGTGATTGTCAGCCTGGTGGACTTCCTCATCTCCGCGTTGATCCTGGTGATCTTGTTGTTCTGGTACCGGTTCATACCTTCGACCAACGCCGTGTTTCTGCCACTATTCGTGATTCTGGCCTTCGGCGCCTCTTTCGGAGTGGGGTTGTGGATCGCCGCCTTGATGGTCGAGTACCGCGACTTTCGATTCATTGTCCCCTTCGTCGTGCAGATCGGGATGTATATCTCGCCGGTGGGCTTTCTAAGCAGCTTGGTGGCCGAGCGGTACGCGCGGTACCAATGGCTCTATTCCATGAATCCCATGGTGGGGGTCATCGACGGGTTCCGCTGGTGCATCCTGGGCGGAGAACAAGCCCTGTATTGGCCGGCGCTGGCGCTGGCGGTGGGCTGGGTGGTGGTGCTCACGTTTTCTGGAATCTGGTATTTCCGCCGCACCGAGCGCACCTTTGCCGACGTCATTTGAGAGCCCGCAAAAGCATTTTCGCCTCACCATCCCCTTCCCTTATTGCCATGAGCCAACCCGTCATTACCGTCGAGAACCTCAGCAAGCGTTACCTCATCGGACACCAGCGCGCCCGCAGCGACGGCTTTCGCCACGTCATCGAGGCGGCGCTGCGCGCTCCGTTCAAATGGTTTCGTTCCCGGCACGAAGAGAAGCAGCGGCAGAAGGAGGAATTCTGGGCGTTGCAAAATGTTTCGTTCGAGGTGTGCGAGGGCGAAGTCGTCGGACTGATCGGCCGCAACGGCGCCGGCAAAAGCACGCTGCTGAAGGTTTTAAGCCGGATCACCGAACCGACCACCGGAAAGATTCATCTGCGCGGGCGGGTGGCGAGCCTGCTCGAGGTGGGGACGGGATTTCACCAGGAATTGACCGGGCGCGAGAACATCTTCCTGAACGGCGCCATTCTCGGCATGAGCCGGGAGGAGATCAAAAGGAAGTTTGACGAAATCGTTGCGTTCTCGGAGATCGAGAAATTCCTGGATACGCCGGTGAAGCATTATTCAAGCGGCATGTATGTCCGGCTGGCCTTTTCCGTCGCCGCCCATCTGGACCCGGAAATTCTGATTGTGGATGAAGTTCTGGCGGTGGGCGACGTGACCTTCCAGAACAAATGCCTCGGAAAAATGGAGGAAGCTCGCGCCCGTTCGCGGACGGTGTTGTTTGTCTCGCACAACCTGGCCGCCATCGAGAGCTTTTGCAGCCGGGGAATCGTGATGCAGCAAGGACAGGTCGTCTTCAACGGTCCCTGCAAAGACGCCATTCAGTTTTATCTCCAGGGGTTGCGCGACAACCAGACCGAGTCCCATTCGGATGTGATTGACCTCGGCGCAGCGGCGGGCCGGCCGCCCAAGTATCGGCCTCAATTGAAAAAACTGGAGTTGTTCGACGGCAATCATCAACCGCTGGGCGGCAATCTGCCCGCCGGGGGAGGCCTGAAGGCGCTGATCCATATCGAGCTGGAAACTCCTTCCGCAAACGTGGACGCCGAGCTGGCATTCTTCAGCCTCAGCGGCCAGCGCCTCTGCACCGCGCACTCCGCTTATGAGCCGAACTCCACCCATGAACGGCTGGAGGGCCGGCAGGTGTTTGTCTGCCAAATCCCCAGCCTTCCCCTGGTTCCCGGCGAATACAAAATCCGCGTCGGCCTGGACATCGCCCTTCGGGAGGCGGATTGCGTCGAGGACGCCACGCGCCTCACGGTGATCCAATCGGATTTCTACGGTACTGGAGTGATTCCAACCCAGGGCAGTTTCCTCCTGCAAAATCATTGGACGCTGAACTGCGGGCAGGAGGCGGCCGTGCTATGAGCGATCCTTTGGTCAGCTTTGTCGTTCCCTGCTTCAAGCTCGCGCATCTGCTTCCGGAATGCGTCAACTCGATCCTTTCCCAGACCTGCCGCGACTTTGAGATTCTTATCCTGGACGACTGCTCGCCGGACAACACGGCGGAAGTGGCCCGGTCGTTCAAGGATCCGCGCGTGACCCACATTCGCAACGACCCCAACCTGGGATCCCTCCGCAATTACAACAAAGGCATCGGCCTCGCCCGCGGCAAGTATGTCTGGCTGATTTCCGCGGATGACTATTTGCGCCGCCCCTATGTGTTGCAGCGGTCGGTGGAGCTCCTGGAAAGTCATCCGCGCGTCGGCTACACCTTTTGTTCCGGTGTCGGCGTCCGGAACGGGCGCGAAACCGAAACCCTGGCGTATGCGACCTACGGCGATCGCGATCAGGTCGTTCATGGCCATGCATTCGTGGAAAAACTTCTCGACCATAACATCGTGCTGGCCGCCTCCGGACTGGCTCGCCGGGAATGCTACGAAAAGATCAGCCTTTTCCCTTTGGACATGCCCTGGGCCGGCGACTGGTATCTTTGGAGTGTCTTCGCGCTGTTTTGGGATGTGGGATACCTGGCCGAACCCATGATTTGTTACCGTGAGCATGAACTGAGCATGACCACCCAACTGCAGCAGTTTGTTGAAAGCCGGCTGGAGGAAGACCTGGCCGTGCGCTGGCGCGTGGGGCATAAGGCCGAGGCAGCCGGATTCCGGCGAATGGCCCGAGCCTGCCTCGAAGCTGTCGCCAAAGATTATGCCCGCTTTGCCAAATGCAAGCTGTTCGACTGGGCGCCTTCGCATATGACCTTGGAGAAGTTCGAGGAATCGCTCCAGCGTAACACGACCCAGGAAGCGGACCGGGCCTGGATCCGGGCTTGGGTCTTCATGGACCTGGGCGATGCCTACGGCTCGCTCGGAGACTCCAATCTGGCGAGGGAATTTTATCGGCGCAGCCACGAGAACAATCCGTGGATGGCAAAATTAGCCGCCAAAAGGCTGCTCCTGGCGCTGGGACGGCCCGGCGATTCTCTCCGCAGGATGCTGCGTTCGGCACGCGGAACCAACGCGGCCCCGCGCAGGTAAGCTGACACATCGATTGACAATTCGCAGGAGGTTTGAAGTGAACACAGAAACATCCGTTTATTATTTGAAATCAGGTCGTATGGGACGCGTCCTTTCCGCCGCCGTCTTGCGCCTTCTCCCATTCCTGATCTCGTCAGCCCCGCTTCTGGCGCAAGCCACGAATCCGATTGTCGTCGAGAATGCCCTGCCCGGAAATCCTTCGAGCCAGTGGGACATCACCGGCGCCGGCGACTCGACCATCCAGGGATTTGCCACGGATATCAGCGCCAATCGGGGCGACACCGTCCATTTCAAGATCAAGACCACAGCCAGCGCTTACCAGATCAAAATCTATCGCCTGGGTTATTACCAGGGCAACGGCGCCAGGCTGATCGCCACCGTCACACCATCGGCGCATCTCCCCCAAACCCAACCTGCTCCCGCCACGGACAGCACGACCGGTTTGATCGACTACGGAACCTGGGCCGAGTCCGCCTCCTGGCAGGTGCCGGCCAGCGCGACTTCAGGCATCTATGTCGCAAAACTGGTGCGCACCGACACGGGAGGCGCGAGTCACATCGTCTTTGTGGTTCGCGACGACTCCAGTTCATCCGACATTCTGTTCCAGAGCACGGACATGACCTGGGAGGCTTACAACGATTACGGCGGCAACAGTCTTTATGTCGGTTCCCCCGCCGGGCGCGCCTACAAGGTCAGTTACAACCGGCCGTTCAACACGCGCGGCGACTCTTCCCACGACTTTCTGTTCCAAGCGGAGTATCCGATGATCCGCTGGCTCGAAGCCAATGGCTATAACGTGTCCTATACCTCCGGTCTGGATGGCGATCGCCGCGGCAATTTGATCCTTCAACATCACGCTTTCATCGCCCTCGGCCACGATGAATACTGGTCGGCCGGACAGCGCACCAACGTCGAGACCGCTCGCGCCGCGGGCGTGAATCTCGCCTTCTTCAGCGGCAACGAAAATTCCTGGAAAACGCGATGGGAACCCTCCATCGATGGATCGAACACCCCGTACCGCACTCTCGTTTGCTACAAGGAATCGCTCGCGAACGCCAAGATTGATCCCACCCCGGCGTGGACGGGTTACTGGCGCGATCCGCGGTTCAGCCCGCCGGCCGACGGCGGCCGGCCGGAGAACCGGCTCACCGGAACGCTGTCGGTGGTCAACGACAACGGTCAATCCTACACGATGCAGGTCCCTGCCGAACTTGGCGCCCATCGATTCTGGCGAAATACGGCCATGGCCTCGCTCCCGCCGGGAGGCACTGGCAATCTGGGCAGCCAGACACTCGGTTACGAATGGGATATTTCGCCCGACAATGGCTTTCGGCCGCCGGGTCTTGTGGATTTGTCCTCGACAACCGTGAGCGGCGTGCCGGTGCTGCAAGGGGACGGATTGGACTACGAAACCGGGACTGCAACCCATAATCTGACCCTCTACCGCGACACGAGTGGCGCCCTGGTATTCGGAGCCGGC
The DNA here is from genome assembly GCA_964520205.1 of uncultured Verrucomicrobiota bacterium. Taxonomy (GTDB): domain Bacteria; phylum Verrucomicrobiota; class Verrucomicrobiia; order Limisphaerales; family BOG-1460; genus CAZFOA01. The sequence continues at coordinate 36,597 of CAZFOA010000004.1, forward strand.
ACCGTGCAATGGTCCTGGGGCCTGGATACCAATCACGACAACGGCAATCCCCCCGCCAATCCCGCGATGCAACAGGCCACGGTCAATCTTTTTGCGGACATGGGAATCCAGCCCGCCACTCTGCTGGCGGGATTGACACCGGCAACCGCCTCGACCGACCACACGCCGCCGTCGTCCACGATTCAGACGCCCTCATCGGGCGGGACGATTTCATTGGGAACGCCCGTGCTGATCACCGGCACAGCCAGCGACGCGGGCGGTGAAGTTGCCGGTGTGGAGGTTTCGACTGATGGCGGAACGACCTGGCATGCGGCCACCGGCCTGACCAACTGGAGTTACACCTGGTTGTCGCAGCAGGCGGGACCGGCGACCGTTATGAGCCGCGCGGTCGATGACAGCGGCAATTTGGAAACCCCCGGTTCCAGCCTGAGTTTCACTGTACTGGGAAGCCCGGGAACTCTGTGGCCGAGCGCGGCGGTCCCCAACGTCGCGGACTCCGGCACGGATTCGCCGGTGGAACTGGGGGTGAAATTCCGCTCCGACGTGGTGGGCTTCATCACCGGCATCCGCTTTTACAAGGCCAGCGCGAATACCGGCCCCCACGTCGGCAACCTGTGGACCAGCAGCGGCACGCTCCTGGCCTCGGCCAACTTCACCGGTGAATCCGCCTCCGGCTGGCAACAGGTCAATTTCACCACACCCGTAGCCATCACGAACAACAAAATCTATGTTGCGTCCTATCACGTCAACACGGGCCACTACAGCGAAGACGACGACTATTTCCTGCCAAGCGGCGTGGACAATCCCCCGCTGCATGCGCCGTCCGACTCCGCGGCCGCCGGCAACGGGGTGTTCGCTTACAACGCCACCAGCGTATTCCCAACCAACACTTTTAATGCCGGCAATTTCTGGGTCGATGTCGTGTTTGCGACCAACCCATCGCAACTCGTCATCAACACGACCTCGCTGCCCAACGGAGTGGTCAATTCCGCTTATTCGGCGGCCCTGGCAGCGAGCGGGGGCACCAACCCATATACCTGGTCGATCCCCGGCGGTGGGCTGCCTCCGGGCTTGAGCCTTAACTCCGCCAGCGGAGCCATCTCCGGCAACCCCACCAACCCGGGCACGTTCAACTTCGCGGCCAAGGTCAGCGACAGCAGCATTCCCGTCAAAACAGCCACCAATTTCCTGAGCATCACCGTCTCGCCCCTATCGAACTTGATCTCCATCTGGCCAAGCTCCGCCGTGCCCACACTCCCCGACCAAGGCCCGGACGTCGCCGTGGAGCTGGGAGTCAAATTCCGCTCCGACATTGCCGGCATTATCACAGGCATTCGCTTCTACAAAGCCGCCGCCAACACCGGCACCCATGTCGGCGATCTCTGGACCACCAACGGCTCGCTCCTGTCCTCGGCCACCTTTACCGGCGAATCCGCCTCCGGCTGGCAGCAAGTCAATCTCACCACGCCCGTGGCCATCACGGCCAACACTGTCTATGTGGCTTCCTACCACGCCGACAACGGCCATTACAGTGAAGATACGAATTATTTCTCCACCAGCGGATTCGATAATCCCCCACTCCACGCGCTGGCCAATGGCGTGGCCGGAGCCAACGGCGTCTATACTTATGGCGCCGGCAGTGTCTTCCCAACCAACATCTTTAGCGCCGCCAACTATTGGGTCGATGTCGTCCTCGCCACCAACACCGCTCCGGCGCTGCCCCCGCAAACGAATCGTGTCGTCAATGAATTGACAACCCTGTTGGTGACCAACACCGCCACCGATGCCAACGCCTTGACCTATCAACTCATCAACCCGCCTGCAGGCGCAGGGATCGATACCAACGGCGTCATTTCCTGGACGCCCACCGAGGCACAGGGGCCGGGCACCAATACGATCACGACGGTCGTCACCGATAACGGCGTGCCGCCTCTCAGCTCCACCAACAGCTTTACCGTGATTGTCAATGAAGTGAACACCGCGCCGATCTTGCCGGGGCAGAGCAACCGCACGCTCGTCGGCACCCAAAGCCTCACGGTCACCAACACCGCCTCCGACGCTGATATCCCCGTCAATCCGCTGGGCTATCAACTGACCAGTCCGCCGGCCGGCGCTGTCATCAGCGCCAACGGCATCATCTCCT
>CAZFOA010000005.1:0-36635 GCA_964520205.1 uncultured Verrucomicrobiota bacterium
CGAGTTGGAAACATTAGGTAAGCGGACGATTTGCGTCAAGCCTGACGCTTTCGAGCTTTCGAACCGGCGAGCCGCGCGGAAATGAAACAATTCCAAAGGGCCGTGGTTGACAGGATCAACAAGTTGGCTCCTCAATCAATCGGTGAAGCTGGGTCAATTTACCGCCGGCCCCAATCAACGCAAAATATCCTCCTCATTTTCTCACGCCGGCGCGTTTTTTATTGTCGCTTCCCGCCTCTGGTTTCTGTTGGATGACCTCAGTGAATTATTCCATTTTTTTTGTCACCGGCACGGACACGGGCGTGGGCAAAACCATGCTCACCGGTTTGTTGACGCGCTATTTGCGCAACACCGGGTTCCGGGCCGTGGCGCTGAAGCCGATTTGCTCTGGGGGACGCGCGGACGCGCGACGGCTGCGCGCGGCGGCAAACCAGGCTTTGACGCTGGATGAAATCAATCCCTGGCATTTCCGCGCGGCGCTGGCACCGCTGGTTGGGGCAAGACAGGCAAAGCGGCTATTAAGACCGGGCCGGGTTTTGGCGCACGTGCGCGGGATGCGAAAGCGGTTTCAACTGGTACTGGTGGAAGGCGCCGGCGGACTGCTGAGTCCGTTGGGCGAGGATTTCTGCGCGCGGGATTTGATCCGGGCACTGGAGGCCACGCCCATCGTGGTATGCCCGAACCGCCTGGGCGCCATCAACCAAGTCCTGCTCGTCCTGGCGGCGCTGCCGCCCGGCCTTTCACGGCGGGCGCAGGTGGCGTTGGTGTCGCCGGCGCGAACCGGCGCTGCAAGCCGGAGCAATCCTCGAATTCTGGCCGAAAAACTGGGCCGGCGGCGGGTGCATGTGTTGCCCTGGTTGAAACATCCGGCGCGATTCGGGCGCGCGCTGGCAACCCGGCGAATCCGCCTGGCGATCCGTTCGCTGGTTCGTTCCCTCGGCCTGCCAACCCCGGGCTGAGGTTGAAACCCCGGCTCGAACCGCAGTGACTCGGTCTGCTTCCCGGTGGGGCGAGGCTGCCCCTCGAACGCGCGATTTGAGTTTCCTGGCCATTCTGGGATAGTGCGCCGATGAAGGCGCCCGCTCCCGCGCTCGAGTTGAACGAGCAAGATCACCGCCGCGACATTGAATCCAGCGTCGGCCAGGAGATCGATGTCCAACTGCGGGAAAATCCCTCCACCGGATTCCGGTGGCGAATCGATCAACCCGGGAAGCCGGTTTGTTCGTTGCTCCACGAGGCGTTCGCACCGGACGGCGGAAAGCCCGGCCAGCCTGGAGTTCATGTGTGGCGATTCAAGGTTGTCAGCGAAGGCGCGGCGAGCATCGAAATGGCCTATTGCCGTTCGTGGGAATCCAAGGTTTCCGCGGCGCGGACCTTTTCGTTCCACGTCAGCGCCGGAGCCCCCTGACAGCCCGTCAAAAATCGTTTTCTCCCGTAGGAGACGAGGTAACGAGTCTCTGATTCATTCGGCTTTGAGGGTGAAATTCAGAGACTCACGTCGTCTCCTGCTTTTTGAACGGGCTGCTAAACCAGCCGGATGGTCCAGAAATCCTCTGCCAGTTGCGAATCGGTCACGTAGGTGTAGGGCAAAGTGAAGTAGCCCGCCAAACCCCATTTCGGCCCCCACGAATTGCGGATGATAAACCATTGTTTCGCGTCGTCGTAGCCGACGCCCATGACGGCGTGGCCGCCGATGGATGTTTCGCTGGGCGCCGGCATGGGCGCGTGGCCTGTTTTCGCGACGGCGGGCGACTCAAAACTGTCATAGACCGTGAAACCGAACACGAACGGATAGCCCGAAGCCAGGCATCCCCGGAGCTGATTGAGCGTGGGCACCAGCCGCTGGTAAAGCACCACGCGATGTTTGAGCGCTTCGACGCAGCATTTTTTGGGCGGTTTGGTTTTGAATTTTGCGATCAAGTACGGCCACTGGGTTTCCGGGCACACCCCTTGTTTGGCCACGGATTTTATGCCGTCACGAATTTGCGCTCCGCTATCCGAATCCACCGTGCCTTCCATCGAGCGTTCGTTGAAATAAATGAAGAGGCGCGACGGCACGAACACATCCGCCAGCTTTTGTTTCATCTGTTCGAACTCGACCGCCGCTCCGATGGCGTTGGCGGTGCAACTGCCCAGTTGTCCCTGGTCGTAAACCGGCGGGCACTGGGGCGTGAGGTCCAATTGCGGGAGCAGGTTCTGCAGCGCGGTGACGGGTGCGGAATAAACCTGGTCGCGATGGTCCGGCAAATCGGGAATCCAGCCGTAACGTTGAATTTTGCGCGGCATACTCTCCTCCATTTAATTTGTGACTGCCCCGGGTTAACTGCCATCTGAACAACCGAACCCCTTCCAAGCGTTCGCCTCGCCTGCTAAGTAACACAAATCCGATCCACGTCAAGACGTCCTCCGCGGAGGATTCCCGCCGGACCTCACGGCGCGGTCAGGCCGGCTGTTTTTCGGCTTCGGCCAGGGCGGAATCCAGGAGCCGCGCGGCGGTGGGCAGGGATTCGCGGAACGCATCCACGCGCGAGTTCAAGCGCAGGATCGTCTCCCGCGCGCCGGCGGACACCAGCCGCTGGTACCATTCGATGAACGCGCGGCTGACCGCGGTTTCTTCCGCGGCATTGCGCGTGGACGGCACCGTCCCGGATCCGGCGGCCGAGCAAAGGATCCATGCTGCCAGCGCTCGCGGCGGGCGGGCGCCGTTGCAGGCGCGTTCCCACAGCGGTTGCGCGTTGGCGGCCTGCCCGCCCAACAACAGCACCTCGGCGCGCTGGGCCGCGATCACCGGGTCGTCCGGCAGGCAGCGAACGGCTTCACCGGTCCAGTCGCGCGCGAATTCGAGAAAATCCGGCCGGCCCAGGGCGATTTCGCCGCCGAGCCGCCACGCGCCGGCGCCGGTGGCATTCTGGGCCACGATTTCATGCAAGCGTTGCAGCGCTTCCACGGGGCGGTTTTGGTCGGCGAGAAAGCGGGCGTAGTCCAGGGCCAATTCCCCGGTCCGCCCCTTCCCGGAAAGTCCGTCCTGAAAGGCTTTTTCGGCGCCGGCGGCATCGCCGGATTTCACGAGGCTCATCGCCAGGCAATGATGCGGCGCGGCGGTTAGAATATCGGTGTTGATGGGCGACAGGCCCGGTTGTTTGCGTTGGGCCAGGCATTGCCGCATCTGATCCGCCGCCGCCGGGTAATGTGCCAGTTCAAATTGCGCCAGACCCAGCGCGAAGTGCAGCGACGCTGTGAGTCCGCCCGCTTTCGCCAGCGACGATGTCAGCACAGCCGCCACTTCGTCGTGGGCGCGGATTTTATAGAGATGACAGGTGAACTGGGTCAGCAGGGCTTCGCGCAATTCCGGGACCACTTCCGCCGGCGGGAGCGCGGACATGAGTTGAAACGCCTCGCGGTAATGCGTCAAACCGGCCGCGAGATCACCGGAGCGGACCCGCTCCAGCCCCAGGTTCATCACCAGGTTCGCGTCGTCGGGATTCTCGTTGACGGCCAGGAGGAGCAGATTGAGGTTGCGCTCGATTTTGTTCCGGTCTTTGACGAGTTCTTTCGCATATCCGTGATGCACCAGTTGCGCGGCGCCGAAACCGGTTTTCAATCCCCAACCTTTGGACAGCGCGATCAGGCTTTGGAAAACCTGTTCATGAATGCGGCCGTGATAGAACGCTCCGGGCGCGTTGCGGAACAAACGGGGCACGCAACTCCGGCCTTCGGCTTCCTGGCCGCGGTTTGTCAGAGGCAAACGGCAAGCGATGACTTCCGGATCGTTCAGGCCGGCCTGCAGCGCCGCGTGTTGATCCGGCGGCAATTCCTCGTCGGCGTCAAGAATCAGGATCCAATCACCGGTAGCCCGTTCCAGAGCTGCGTTGCGCGCCGCGCTGAAGTCGTCGCACCATGCGAAGGAATGCACCTCCGCGCCGTGCGCTTTGGCGATTTCGACGGTGCGGTCGGTGGACCCGGTGTCCACCACGATGATTTGGGCGGCCGCGTCTTTGACCGACCGGAGGCATTGAGCGAGGAATTGTTCCTCGTTTTTGGCGATGACACAGACGGAAAGGCGTGGAGCGTGATCAGAGTCGTCGCCACAAGGAAGCTTCAACCAGTCGGGACGGTTATTGCCCTTGAGGGGTTTTTGGAGAAATTGTTTCGGGGCTTTCCAACCGGGTGCGAGGCCGCGGGCGTGTTGGGCGCATTGACGGGCGCCGGCGGAATCTCCGGCGGCGAGAGCGATCTCGGCCAGCAGCAGGAACGCTTCGGGATGGAACGGTCGCGCCTGGATGGCGACCCGGGTGGTTTCCCAGGCCCGGGCAAAGTCTCGCCGGCCCAACAGAGATCTGGCTTCATCCAGATTGCCGATTCGCGCGCAGGGCGGCAGCGCGGCGGGGACTGATTTTCTGGCCGTTGGATGTTTGTTTTTTGCAGCGACGGGCATGGGTTGCGCCGCCAGTGCTTGCAGACGCTGCTGCGCTGCTCGCGCGGCGAGTTCCCAGGTCCAATTGCGGCGCGCATATTCACTGGCGCGGGCGCCTTTAGCCCGGGCTGCGTCGCGATTCGCGATGACCCATTTCATCCGATCCCCCAGGGCTTCTCCGTCCGGCTCCAACAACCAGCCCGTGCCCGACAGCCTCATGCCGCTGACGGTGTCGCCGATGGAAATGCGCTTTGCCGGGATCCGATAAGCGAAATCGTCACCGGCGAAATCGTCCGCCGCGCCGCCGCCGGTGATAATCGCCGGCAGGCCGCAGGCCATGGCTTCCAAGACCGGCAGGCCGAAGCCTTCGCCGCGATACGGATGCACGAGACAATCGCACGCGGTGTAAAGGCCGGGCAACGCTTCCGGCGCGAGTTCATCATTCAGATATAAAATTTCGGGCGAATCCGGCCGCGCCATGGCGGCTTTGATTTGGGCTTCGAGGGTTTGGCCCGCGTAAACACTTTGGCCGCCAAAATCTTTGATGACGAGGCAGACGTCATCCTTCGCCGTGAAACTCCGCAAATACGTCTCGATCAGTATGTCCACGCCCTTGCGGCCGATGGTGCCGCCGACGAACAGGAATTTGAACGACTTGGCAGTCGCCAGTTTCATGGGCACGGCGCCAGGATGGAACTTTGCCGGATCGATGCCATTGGGCACGACTTGAACCTTGTCGGCGGGAATGCCGGAATCGAGATAACAACGGCGGACGTATTCGGACGGCACCCAAAACTCGGTGACCTGCTCCGACTGCCGCACCCATTCCTGGGGCAGCGCGCCGAATTCCCAGGGTTGGATGACGACCAGTTTGCCCGAGCGCGGGCTGCGCCAATCCGGCGGCCAGGCGTGGCGGACGGTGATCATCGTGTCCGCCGCCGGATCGGATTGAAGCCGATCGGCCAGTGCCTGAAACCCGGCCAAGGGCTGCGCCAAGTCCGGGAGCGGAGCCTTTGGACCCAGCGTCAGGCGGAGACACGGCTGGTGGGTCAGTTGTTCGGTCAATTCACGGTTGACGTGTGAAAGGCTGCCAAAATCCAGAAACGACCCCTGCCAGCTCACCGTCAGCACCGGTTGCGGGGTGCAAGCGGCCGGCGCCGGGGAAACCGGCGGCGCGGGCGACTGGCTGGCAACGCTCGTCGACAACTCGCGCAGCGCCTTGATGAAACCCGGAGCGACGACGGCGCCCCCGTAGGTGCACTCCATGATCAGGGCGGCGGTTGTTCCCATGGCCTGGAGCTTGTCGCGCGGCGCTTCATAACCCGCGCGGAGGGTTCGCCGAAGATCCTCCAGCACGAGCAGCGGCATGGTCCGGCCGCGGTGATGCGGCTGGTACTGAAGTTCGGCCTCGGTGACGGGTCGTTGCAAAGCCGGATCGACCGGAATGACAAACGCTCCTTCGCACAAGGGAAGCTTCGCCCCAAGACCGTCGGGCAGGACGACGGCGCGCGTCCGCACGAACGCTTCGCCGACGGGCGCGGTGATCGACGTATCCGTGGAGACATAGAGCTGGCTGGAATCCAGCAATTCGCAAATGTGGCGGCGTGTGCCGAGGTCGTCGTCCACCACGATGCGGGCCGGGGAGCCGGTTTTGGCGCGAAGCCGTTCAATCAGCTCGAGCAGGTCGCGTTTCGGCTGGCCCGGCACCGGGTGCCAGGAGGGGAAATTGACTTTGAGATATAGCTCGACCGGTTCACCGCCGGCGAACTCGGCGAGGAAAGCCTCGAGGAGGGTGTCCCACCGCCGCCGCGGCAGGAACATGGCCACCGACAGGAACCGGAAGCGGCCGCTGGCGGCGCAAACCGGCGTCACCGGTTGCGGGAGCGGCAGCAGCGGATTCGAAATCCAGGGATGCGGGCACGCCAGCACGCGGACTTTCGCGGCCTCGACGCCTCCCTTGATGAAGACCTCAGCCTCTCTGGCGGTCATGAGCCAGACTTGATCCATGGCATTGCAGATTCGGATCCAGTCGGGCGGGGGCGCGTTGCCCTGGGCGCTGCTGTCGAACGTGGTGTAGAGGACGCGCTTGGAGCCGGGCGGCAATTCGATTTTCAGCCATTGCGGTGAAGCGACGTGAAAAAACACCGCGTTGACCGGAGCGGTGAGCGGGGTGTTTTCGAGTTGCCGCAACAGCGTCAGGTCGCAGTCGTCGATCCCCGGTTCCTCGGAATCAACCGGGACGCATTTCAAGCGCACGCCGGCGCCATGAAGGGTGGTGGCGAGAGCGCGGGCGGCGACGCCGTAGCCGCTGCGGTTATGGAACGGGGCAATCAAGAGGAGGGTGCCCGGTGTGGCGGCGGGGGACAGCAAAGGACGATTCAGAGCGGCCCGATCGGGGGCCGGGTTGGAGGTGCCGGGGGCCCGGGTCGCAGCCGGCGAGCGCACAGCGCGGGGCGGCGCCTGGGTCAGAGCCTTGAGACGCTCTTCGATTTTATCCACCGTTTGCGCCCAGGTGGCGTGCGACTTCACAAAAGCGGCTGCGCGTCGGGCGCATTCGGCGGCGCGGGTGGAGCCGTGATAGACCTGCCGCATCAATTCCGTCAGATCGGGCAGTTGAATTTCCGCGTAGCGCTGCGGACCCTCGACGCGCCAGTGCCCGACGTGGGTTGGGCGCTGGAGAATTTCCTTCGCATCGAGCAGCAGCGCAGTTTCGTCGTTGCAGAATTCGAGCGGACCGCCGTAGCGGGTGGCGATCACCGGCAGCTCACAGGCCATGGCTTCCAGGATGCTTTGGCCGTTGCTGGCGGCGCGGAAGGGCTGAACGAAGCAGTGACAGGAAGCGTAAAGCCGCGCCAGAGTTGGCGCGTCGAACATCCCGTCCAGATACTCGATTTGTGGCAAGCCCGGGTTCCTGGCAAACTCAGCGGCCAGTTCGCGTCCCGCCGACTTTCCGTAGTAGTCTTCGCAACGCAGGTCTTTGACGACGAGACAGACGTCGTCCTTGGCCGTGAATGCCTTGGCGTAGGCTAGCAGCACCGAATCGAACCCCTTGCGCTGGCTGGCTTCACCGACGAACAGGAACTTGAATCCTTTCCGGGTCTTGAGTGGGAATGGCGGGAGCTGCCGCTGGAAAACGAGCGGGTTGACGCCGAACGGAATGACCTGAACGCGCTCGGGGGCAACGCCGCCCAGCACGAAATTCTGCCGCACATGCTCGCTGGGCACCCACACTTCATCGACCAACTCGTCGACAGGGCGCCGCCATTCGGCGGGAATCGCGCCCGACCACCAGGTGTTGTAAAGCACGTAGCGTTCGGCACGCCCTTCCTGGAAACCCGGATGCCAGCGGCTCGAAATCCCGAATTCGGCCCCCTCCATGAGCGGCACGTAAAACCGGTCCGCCAATCGTTCGAAGTCCGGATTGCTTTTCAGCTCCAGTTCCTCGATTTGAAACGGGCCGTTGCCGGGAACGATGGACAGGCGATGTCCGCGCGCCAGCAACTCGAGGCAGATTTCCCGGTTGGCGGTTGGGACTTTGCCGTGGAAAAGCTGCAGGCCGCCCCAACAGATCGAGCGTGCGGGCCGGTTCGGCGTGGAGCGGGCGGCGGGACCTTTTGCGCCGGTTTCAATCGCCACCGGGTTCACCGGTTCCTTGCGTTTCCGCTCCCAGACTTCGGTCAGGGCGGCGACCGCAGGCGGCAGCGTGGCTTCACAGGAGTAAGTCGAACGCATGAATTCATACGCAGCCTGCGTTCGCGCCAGCATTTCCTCCGGCGGCATGGAAAAAAGAGTCCGCAGGGCGCGCCGCATCTCGGGAATCTCGAGCGCCTGAAAGGCTTTGCCACGCTGATGCGGCATGTAGTCCGCCATCTCCGGAGTCAACGGAATGGTCCGGTCGGAGTTGGGAACGACCACCAATTGCTTCACTGGCAGGTCCACGCCCCAACCGCTGGTGATGATGGCCAAGCGCCGCCGGATCAACGCCTCGGCCACCGGCGCGGTCATCGTTGTATCCGGGGAAACATAGGCATCGCAGCTGTCCATCAACCGGGCCAGCTCCAGTCGGGTGCCCAGCGATTCGTCCACAATGACGGGTGCGCGGGAACCGGTTTCCCGGCGCACATTCTCGAGCAGGGCGAAGAAATCGCGGCGGGGTTTTCCCGGGGTCGGATGCCAGCCCGGGAAACTCATCTTGAGATAAAGTTCGGCGGCGCGGTCGTCCGGATACTCCTGGAAAAAGGCGCGCAGCAGCACCTCCAGGCGGCGGCGCGGAAGGTAGCACGAGACGTGGAGGAAGCGGAAGCGGCGGTGGGCCGCGCGGGCCGGCGGTTGGGGCGGTCCGAGGCGCGGGTTTTCAATCCAATCGTGCGGCCAGTTGAAGGCTTTGGCGCGTTCCGGATCGAGCCCGGCCTGCACCCAGGCGGCGGCCTCGGTGGAATTGGCCAGCCAGGTTTGATCCATCTGATTGCAGATATAGATTTGGCGGTATGGCGGGCTGGCGGCGGCGGCGCTGCTGTCGAAAGTGGTCAGCATGATGCGGACCTTCGGATCCTCCAGCCACAGCCTCGGCCAGACATACGTGGGCTGGTAGGCGAAGATCGCAGTCACCGGCGGCACCAGGGGCGTGTATTCCAACGACCGCAACAAGCGCATGTCGCAGTCATCCAGGCTGCCGGCCTGGGTCTGGTCGTTGCAATCCACCGGCACCACTTTCACCCGGAGCCCGCCGGCGTGAAAGGCGATGGTCCAAACGCGGGCCAGCATCCCGAAGCCGGAACGCTGGTAGACCGGACCATAAATGACGACGGTGCCTGGCACGGAGTGCGACATAAAAGATACCGGTGGTTCAGTACAGGGTGATGATTTTGTTTTTCCAACCGAGGCGGTCGCGGATCTGGCGGCAGATCTCCTCCTGGTAAACCCGGGACGAGACCAGCACGACCGCGTTTTCATCCGGACACGGCTCCGGGCTGAGAACGGGCAACCCGGCAATGTATTTGCCCTGGTAACGAGGGTTGGAGTCGATAATCCCCGCGAGGTTGGCCTGCGCGAGCGGACTGGCAGCCAGCAGGCGCAGCGTGTGCGCGCCGGCTCCCCAGACCAGCACCGGCCGGGGCGAACGGGCGAGTTCTTCCAGAACCGGCAGCACCGCTTCGTGCTCGCGCTGGGATTTCGCAAGGTATTTGCGCAGGCCGGGCTCCGTATCCGGGTCCGGACGCGACGGTTTCCAGTTGGACACCGCCGGCGAACCGGCGCGCTTTGTGAAAGCTCCGTGGATTACCGGAGTGATGGTGCGCACGTTGGCCTGGATCATGTCGCGGTCGCAGAAGAGCGGGTCGAAGCCGTGGGCGTCCATGAGATTGGCCAGGGAGAGCGGACCGAAGTAGTTGATGTGTTCGACGCTGAATTCCTGGAATGGCGCATCCACGCCGGTGGAGTAGCGGCTGGCGTCGGGCACGGTGACGAACAACCGGCCGCCTGCGGGGACGAGGGTTTTCAGAACGGCCATCGCCTGGTCGAGGTCGCAAATGTGTTCCAGCACCCCGACCAGAATCACGAGGTCTGCCAACGGTTCGGACGTCTTTAGATTTGAGAACGTGGCGCAGTCCACCGCAATGCCGTAGCCTTCGCGGGCGATTTTGCCGCAGGTTGGAGACGGATCGATGCCGCGAAGCCGTGAGAACCCGCGTTCCTTGAGCACGTGCAGCAGTTGGCCGGAAGCGCAGCCGATTTCCAGGATCCGCTCCTCCGGCCGCGCCGCCCGTTCAATGATGGGGGCCATGGCCACGAACCGCTGCCGATCCGGATCGGCGGGATCCGGCGCCCGCCGGTTCGATTCGTATTTTGACATGACGTGGTAATAGCGGTCGAAGGCATCCTGACCGGGAATGTGATCGCCGAAACAGAATCCGCAATGCCGGCAAGCCACCACATCATAACCGGCGAGGAGGCCCTCTTCGGAAAATTCAGCGAAGCGCTGCCGGTACAGCACTTCCCGTTGAACCCCTCGGCAGATTGGGCAGGCGCGCAAGGGATGAGCCAGGTCGGGAACTCTCAAGCGCCCGGTTTGCGGCGAGGCCAACAACCGGGTCCCGTCATCATCCGCCGACGAGCGGCGCGATCCTGCGTCCGTCTGGCCGGGCAAAGCCAGGGTGCTCAACCGGTTTGGGTGGTTCTGGAGTTTGGATGTCATAGTTTTTGGAGGATTGGGGCGACTGCGGCGTTGACCATGTTGGCGCGCAACTCCTCCCGGTCCAGAAATGGCCACATGTCTTCCATGGGTTTGGAAACCAGGGTGCCGTCCGGCTGCAGGACGGAAGTGACTCGCGGCATCGTTCTTTCCGCCGGCGAAGTCTTGACCAGGCAAACGACGGGGCCATCCCGCTGCAGGACGGCCCGCAACTGGTGGCGCAGATCGGTTTGATCGGTGATGCGATTCGTCTGCAGTCCGTAGGCTTCCGCGATTCGGCCGACGTCCGGCAGAGTCAGGCCGCTGGCCGGATCGCTGCCGACGAGGCGGCCGTCGAAGTGGCTGCGTTGCATGGCCTGGATGGACGCGTAGCCGCCATTATCCAGCACGAAGAATTTAATGGGCAGGTTGAGACGGCGAACGGTCTCCAATTCCTGGATATTGAGTTGAAAGCCGCCGTCGCCGTTCACGCAAATGGTTCGCTTGCGGTCGCTGGCCAGGCAGACGCCGATGGCTTCCGGCAGGCCGGTTCCCATGGCGCCCAGGCCGGGCGCATTGCAGACGCGTTGACCGTCACGGACGCGGAAGGCTTGCATGAAAATGTCGCTGCACGGACCGGAACTCCCTGGCACCAGCACATCCTCGGCGGTCGTTTCCTCGGAGAGCGCGTCCATCAGGGCGTAGGTGCTGACGCAGCCTTTGGGTTCATTCCAGTGTTCCGGCAGAACGATGGGGTATTGCTTCTTCCAGGTCTGACATTGCCGGAGCCACTCCGAGCGGTCTTTGTGGCCGTTCGGCCCCGTCAATTTCAGGAGGGCTTTGATGAAGGCGCCGGCGTCGGCAACGACCGGGACTTCAATGGGCATTTGCAGCTTCCGGATTTCGGCCGGATCAATATCGACCACGACCTTTTTGGCGCCGGGCGCGAAGTGGGCGTGGTTGAAAGCAGTTTGGGGCAGGTCCAGGCGCGCGCCGATCACCAGCAAGGCATCGGCGTTTTGCTGGACGAAGTTGGCGCCGCGCTGGCCAATGGAACCGGGGCGGCCCGCATAGAGCGGATGGTTGTCCGGCAGCAGATCCGCCGCCTTCCAGGTCGTCAGCACGGGAACCTGCAGCGTTTCGATCAACTGATGGAACGCCTTGGCCGCGCCGGAGGTTTTGACACCATTGCCAACCAGGATCACCGGGCGTTCGGCGTGGTTGATCAAATCCATGGTTTGTTTGGCCGCCCTGGTCGCGGGGGATGTTCCAACCGCGGGCTTGAGTTCGGCCGGGTCAAAACCTGGCAGCGCATTTTCATCGATGGTCGCGGCCTGCACATCGAGCGGCAGGTCGATCCAGACGGGTCCGCGCCGGCCTTGCCGCGCAAGATAAACCGCCTTTTCCAGGTGGTAACGGATGGAACCCGGATCCAATACCGTCACGGCATACTTGGTGATCGGGCGAGCCATGGAAACCACATCCACTTCCTGCTGTCCCATGGACCGGACGCCGCGGTCGCCGATGAGATCCGAGCGCTTGGCCTGTCCGGAGAGGATGAGACAGGCAGCCGACTCGACCCAGGCGGCGGCGACGCCGGTGAGGGCATTGGTGCCACCAGGACCGGTGGTGACCAGGGCGACGCCCAAATCGTTGGTGTACTCCGCATAGCCTTCGGCGGCGAAGGCACACGCCTGTTCGTGCAAACAGGAGATCGTCTGCAGGCGATGATTCTGTCCGGCGGAGTCCACGAGATGCATGCACCCGCCGCCGGGCAGGAGAAACAGATGTTTCACGCCCAGGTCGGCCACGAACCCAATGACATAATCAGAGAGCTTCATCCTATTCGCTTTCCCTGATGCCCAACACCCGGTGCGGGAGATTTTCGCGCATTTGGTCGAATCGCAGCGGACAATCCGGATGGCGCGGCCGCCAATGCTGCTCGAACCAGACCCGCATCAGGTCGGTCCGCACATCGTCGATATCCCTCAAAATCAGATTCATAAGCTCGGTGCGGCGGCGTTGAAGTTCAACCCATCCAATGCGTCACGAAGGTTTTCCGCTGTGCGTTCTTCTCGATCTCCGGATCGGTGTAATAGGAATCGCCCTGCGTGTAGAAGGTGGAGATCTCCTCGATGATCACGCCGGTTTTGGTGGTGAACCCGTGCTTGACGCCGCGGGGAATGATCACCACCTCGTTGGCGCCGCGTCGCTGCTGGACGCCGTCGAGGGCCAGGTCGATCTCGCCGTGCAGGATATGATAAGTCTCGTCCTTCAACCTGTGCCATTGTTCCGGGTGCGTCTGGCCCGGGATCAAAACGATCAGCCGCTTGCAGTATTCGCGATTGACCACCGTGATGACCGTCGATCCGTAGCGGTCGAAATTCTCCAGGCCGTAGTGGTGGGAGACCTCGAGTTCGACTTGGCTGGGCACAATCACGCGGCCCGTGTGCAGCAGATCTTTCACCTGGTGGATGGCTTGCAGCACGAGTTCGCGCTTCTCGACGCGCCGGGTGCTTTCGCGGAGGATCGGCGCGTTGCTCTCAATGTCGGCGGTCGCGTAAAACTCGGTGTATTTCGACAAGTCGTTCGCCACGATCTGCGTTGGCAGGTTGGGAATCGCGAGAAACACTTGCGCTGCCTTGATGGGTTGTCCCTTGGCAATTTTCTCTTTCGCAAACGCGCCGCGCTGCAGATCGCGCAGGGTGCCGAGTTCGGCGGCCGAAAACGGGTGGCGCGCGCCTTCCACGCCGCACATCTGGTACGCCTGCACCGCGGCCTCCAGCCAACGACGGAGCTGATCGGGATTTGCGGAATACGCGTTGAGCTTGATTTTATCGGTCGGCACGCCCACGTGTTTTTCAAACAGCCGGGCCCCTTTGGCGATGGCCATCTTGACGGCCTCATCGTTGTCCGGCTGCTCGTGGGTGCTGAAACCGATGTCGACTCCCGGGTAACGTTGCCGGAACAGATCGATCTGATTTAACTGCAGCTTGTCATCGGGCGTGGGATACTCGCCCACGCAGTGCATCAGGGAAAACTTCTTGTTGCGATGCTTGAAGAAGCTCACGACCTGGTCCACGTCGTCCAGGCTCATGCCGCCGGCGGAGGCGATGATCGGTTTGTCGGTTTTTGTGATGCGCTCCAGCAAGGGCCAATCGGTGAAATAGCAGCTCGGGATCTTAATGATGTCGAAACCGTGCCCTTCGATTTTGCCCACGGACAATTCATCCCAGGGCGTGCACATGGTCAGGAAGCCGTGCTCCTGGATCGCATCCTTGAGCGTCTTGTATTGGTCCCAGCTCAGTCGGGTTTCGGAGAATCGTTTGACGAACTTGAGGTCCGTCCGATTTTGATAGGAGGGATGAATGAAAGTGTCGATGTCCCGGTATTGCAGCTTGACGGCGAATCGGAACGGAAAGTCACGGGTGACATTCGCGCATTCGCGAACGATCCGGATCCCGTGTTCCACACTGCCCATGTGATTGTTGGCCATCTCGAGGATGAACAACGGCGCTGTTTCGTCGGTTTTCATTGGTGTATTCCTGGTATTGATTGATGGAAGTTCAGCGTTTTCCGGACGGACTCATCGAGCGAGGTCCAGGCCTCCAGCCCCAACTCATGGCGGGCGCGATGGACGTCCGGAACATACCGTTGAGCGGGGCGCCGGGGGTCGGGTTGCCGCGCCACGTTGACGGGCGGTTGGCGGGGGCTTTGGCGCGAGACGCATTGGGCGATCTCGCGAATGGAAAACGCCTCAGCAGAGCCCACGTTGTAGGTCCCGGCCGCCTGCGGATGCAGCAGCAGCGTCCACAACCAGATTGCCAGGTCGGCCGCGTACAAATAGGAGCGGAACGGCGTACCGTCGCCCTGGATCTGAATGGTTTCTCCAGCCAGGGCGTCCCGAATGAAATTGCCGATGGCGAAATGTGCGTCCAGCGGGAGATAGGGTCCGACGAAGGCGAAGCAGCGGGCGATCTTGCAGTTCAGGCCGTGAGTTTGAGCATCAAGGTTGCAAAGCAACTCGGCAACGCGCTTGCCTTCGCCGTACGCCGAAAGCGGCGAGGCGACGTCGGGCGCGCCGGGATAGTTTTCCGGAACGTGGCTCAGTTGGGCCGGCTGTTCGCCATAGACCGCGCCGGAGCTGGTCAGGAGAAAATTTCGGGCGCCCGTCTCCGCGGCAAAAGCCAAAGCGCGACGGGTTCCGTTGAGCATGGTTTCCAGCGTGGTCAAAGGATGGTCCCGGTTGGCCGGCACGCTGGTTTCCGCGGCGGCATGGATGACCGCGGCGAACGGCTTTGAATGGGACGAACCCAATTGGGCGCGAATGCCGTTTGCATTTAAAGTCCGCACGTCGCCTTGCACCAGCCGGATGGCCGGGTCGGAGGCAAGTTTTTCGGCTTGGGTGCGAAAATTTTCCGGATGCCGCGACAGCACCACGGCCTGGGCTTCGAGTTCGAGTTGACGATTGGCCTCGGCGAAACTTTCCAGCAGCCAGCGGCCGAAGAATCCCGTGCCGCCGGTGATGAACACGGCCTGGCCGCGCAGCGGTTCCCACAGGCCTTCGGTATGGGCCAGGATGTGGTCCAGATCGGCGGCGAGCGGGGCAAGTTGGGTATCGGTGGTCACGCGCAAGGTTGTTTGCAGAAGGCCTGGATCGTTTCGCCGATGTACTCCAGCATGGTTTCGGTCAGCCCGGGATAGACGCCCACAAAGACGGCTTCGTTCATGATCCGATCCGCGCCGGACAGATCGCCCACCACCCGGAACGCGCCGGGCCGGCTTCGGCGCAACGCCGTGAAGGCGGGCTGGCGCACCAGATTTCCGCCGAACAGCATGCGATTGCCGATCCTGGCTTTGTCCAGGCAGGCGACGAACTCGCGCCGGGTGAACGGGGCCGTGGGTTTGACCCGCATCATAAAACCGAACCAGGAACACTCCGCGCGATGGCCGCTGGTGTCCCAGGTGAATCCTTCCGGACTCCAGCCGGTGGCATGGGTGGGCAGCATGAAATCAAGGAAGTCTTCCAGTTCGGCGAGGTGCAGGCGCAAGGTCTGCCAGTTCTGCTGGCGCGCCTGGATGAAGCCGGGCAGCCTTTTCAACTGTTGCCGGCCAATGGCGGCCTGAATGTCGAGCGGTTTCAGGTTGTAGCCGAAATGCGAGTAGATGTATTTGTGGTCGTAGCCTTCGGGCAATTCGCCGAGCTTCCAGCCGTAACGCTTGTGGCAGGTGTTGTCTTTGCCGCTCGCGCACCAGCAATCCCGGCCCCAGTCCCGAAAACTCTCGGCCAGCGTTCGCAATAGCGGCTGGCGCGGCACATTCACGGCGCCGCCTTCGCCGAGCGTCAGATGGTGCGGCGGATAGAATGACTGCGTGGACAGATCGCCAAACGTGCCGGTCCACTGCCGGTCGTATCGGCTGCCGAGCGCGTCACAGTTGTCTTCAATCAACCAGAGTTGATGCCGCCGGCAAAACTCGCCGACGGCCGAAAGGTCGAACGGGTTCCCCAGCGTGTGCGCCAGCATCACGGCTTTGGTCCGGCCTTCCACGAAGGCTGCTTCCAACTCGTCCACGCGGAGGTTCAAAGTCACCGGATCGTTGTCAATGAACACCGGCACCAGCCCGTGCTGCAGAAGGGGCGCCACGGTCGTCGGGAAACCCGCGGCCACCGTGATGACTTCGTCGCCGGGACGGAGTTGGCGTTCGCCCAGGCGGGGGCTGGTCAGGGCGGCGACGGCCAGCAGGTTGGCCGACGAACCGGAGTTGACCAGCAGGGAGGACTTGACCCCGAGAAATTTCGCGAGTTCACGTTCGAATGCCTCGCCTTCCGGTCCCAGGGTCAGCCAGAAGTCCAGCGTTGCGCCCACGGCGGCCTCGACTTCCTCCTCCGCGAACACCCGTCCGGCGTAAGGAACCTGGGTCTGATCGGGATCGAACGCGTTTGCCGCCTCGCGCCGGGGATCGTCGCCGGGGCGATGGGCCGAGTGCGCCAGGATTGCGTATTCGCGGGTGAGGCGCAGGATTTCAGCCTTGAGTTGGGATGCCTTGTCCATGGCTTTGCCCTTTCATTCCGTGGTCCAAAGCACGGGCTTTTCCGCTGCCTCCAAAGGACAACAGCCGCCCGTTTGTGTTTCGGTCAAAGCGGGCGCGGCCATGGGTTCGTCCAACATCCAGATCGCGTTTTGGTTTCTGGCGTGGCGGCAGTAGGCGTCGATTTGCGAGCCGGTCAGGGCGCGCACGGCTCCGGGATCGCCCAGCTTTTCCGCCCGGCGATACCAGGTGATGGTTTGCGACACCGCCTCGGCGAACGGCCAGACCGGCGACCACTTGAGCTGGCCGCGGGCCTTGTCGGTGCAGAGCTGAAGCAGGCCGGCCTCGTGAACAGCCTGAGGATTCCGGGCATCCTCCCACCGGCCGGGCCAGTGTTTCAGCAATTCGATGACGAGTTCCGACACGGAGCGGTTGGCTTCCGGTCCGGGGCCGAAGTTGAAAGCGGAATCGGGCGGGTTGCCGTTCAAACGGGTTTTCCCGGGCCCGGCCAGAACCGCGGCCAGCCAGAGATAACCGCTAAGCGGTTCCAGAACATGCTGCCAGGGACGTGTGGCGTCGGGGTTCCGCACGGCAATGGCACGATTTTGTTTCAACCAGCGAATGCAATCGGGAATGATGCGATCCCTGGCCCAGTCGCCGCCGCCGATGACGTTTCCGGCGCGCGCGCTGGCGATGCAGACCGGATGTTTCCGGAAGAAAGACCGGTGATAAGCCTGGATCACAAGCTCCGCCGCTGCCTTGCTGGAACTGTAGGGATCATATCCGCCCAGCGGATCGTTTTCGCGGTAGCCGTAAATCCATTCCCGGTTCTCGTAACATTTGTCGGTGGTGATGAAGACGGCGGCGCAGGGGTGATTTGTTTCGCGCAAGGATTCGAGGACATGCACCGTTCCCTGCACGTTGGTTGCGTATGTTTCGACCGGATGAGCGTAGGCTTCCCGCACCAGGGGTTGGGCGGCCAGATGGAATACGAAGTCAGGTTTTGTGGCCTGGATCGAACGGCGCACGGCGTCCAGGTCGCGAACGTCACCGAATTCGTTGTCCAAGCGGCGAACGAGGCCGAGTTGGTTGAACAGGGAAGGGCAGGTGGGGGGCGGCAGGGCGAAGCCATGCACTTTGGCGCCCAGAGTCAGCAGCCATTCCGCCAGCCAGGATCCTTTGAAGCCGGTGTGGCCGGACAGCCAGACGGTTTTATTGGTGAAGGCGTTGCAGTACATCACCAGACTTTCCAGGGTGCCTGGCCTGACAGATACATTTTCTCCAGCATCTGCTGCTCCCGATAGGTGTCCATGCATTGCCAGAAGCCGGTGTGTTGAAAGGCGTGCACGTGGCCTTCCGCCGCCATGCGCATGAGCGGTTGCTGTTCGAGAACGGTGGCGTCGTTTTCCAAATATTCTCCAATGCGCTGGTTGAAGACGAAAAAACCGCCATTGATGAACTGGCCGAGGTCCTTGGGCTTTTCTTTGAAGGCCGTGACGCGCGTGTCCTCCACAACCAGATCGCCAAATCGGGCGGCGGGACGCACAGCGGTGATCGTGGCCAAACCGCCGTGCCGCCGATGATAGGCGATGGAAGCGTTAATGTCGCTGCTGGTGACGCCATCGCCGTAAGTGGCCAGGAAGGTGTCTGAATCGATGTAGGGCAACGCCCGGCGCAGGCGCCCGCCGGTTTGCGTTTCCTGGCCGGTATCGAGCAACGTCACGCTCCAATCCTCCTCGTTGTGATGCGTGTGATAGGTCACCTCGGGTTTCGCCCCGAGCCGCAAGGTGACGTCGCTGGTGTTCCAGTGGTAGTTGCGGAAATAATCCTTGATGACCTCTCCCTTGTAACCCAGGCAGAGAATGAAATCCTTGTGCCCGTGGTGGGCGTAGATTTTCATGATATGCCAGAGGATGGGGCGGTTGCCCACCGGCACCATGGGTTTGGGCCGGAATTCCGTCTCTTCGCGCAACCGCGTGCCCAAACCGCCGCAGAGAATGACGACTTTCATATGCCTAAACGTCCATGTTTGCTTCCATCGTTTGCCCTCATAATCGGGCGGGCCGAGCGTATCGACCCGCCCGAGGAAGGAGCCAGCGGTCCCGTCCTTTGGACGGACGAAATTCGCCGGACACTGTTATGGCAACAACCGCAGCGCACGCTGCGGCATTGCGTTGGCCTGAGCGAGCATGGCGGAGCCGGAGTGCTCCAGGATGCTCTGCTTGGCGAATTGAACGGACGCAGCGGCGACGTCCGCGTCCGGGACGCGTGAGGTGGCGGCAGCGAGGTTTTCCTTGCTCACCGCCAACCGGTCGGCCGCCGAGTTCAGTAGAGATAAAGAAGCTCCGATACCAGCGCGGTCTTGTGAGAGCTGTGTGATGGATAGCTGTACCTTGGAGAGCGCAGCGTGGGCATCGGAGGTGGAATTCAGGTTGGCTTGGAGCGCGCCGACATTCGCGGCGCCGCTCAAATCAACACCCGGCAGCGTCACCGCAGCGCCGTCGGCATCGATGGGCACCGCGAGGCTGTTTCCGGAAAAAAGACTCACACCGTTGAAATCCTTGCCCGCCGCGTCGGCGACCGTCGCGGCTAAATTCGAAAACTCGCCCTGATCCTGGGCGCGCCCGGCATCCGACCGTTGGGGATCTTGTGCGAGGGTGGCCAGATCGCTCATGCGGTTGAGCGCGCCGGCTATCTCCCCGAGGTAAGCATCCTGGGTTTGGGTGAACGAGAGGGCGGCGCTGACGCTGTCTTGGGCCGCGTCCAGGCCGCTCATTTTCGAGTCCGGGATTGAGGCGGCCGCCGCGCCGGCGGAGATGGCTGCCGGGCCGGGAACCGGGTCGCCTGAAATCGGGCGCGAAATGGATTTCGACAGAATCTCATTCGCGGGAAGAGAATCCCCTGATCCTTGCGCCGCAAGATTGGGATTGATTATCATGTTCGCGACGTTTTGGCGGGCGTGGCGCCGGCCGCCGGAGCCGCCGGTTCGGCCTTTTTAGGCAACAACAGTTTGGGCAAGGAAATATTTTGACGGGTGATCGCCTGCTGGTTGCTGCGTTGAATTTCTTCGTAAACTTCCAGCCGGTGCACCGGCACATCCGCGGGGGCGAGAATCCCCACTTTCACCACATCGCCCTCCACACGGACGATTTTGACGTGAATGCGTCCGTCGATCACGATGCTTTCCCCGGCTTTTCGTGATAGAATTAACATGACGGGCGCGGGGATGATGCGGCGGTTTCGGCTTCCGGCAAAGGGTGTTGAACGGAATAGCTGGCGGCATTGGCGAGAATCACCTGCTTGCCGACACCGGTGTTCCGGTTGATCACGACGGGCCCTTTCAAATTGATCGTGGCGCGCGAACCCGCGTGTAAAGTCACGATGCTGTAAAGCAACGCGTCTCCGGGTCCCGTGAGACCCAGGAACTCAACATCCGGCGCGGGAATGTCCGGATGGTAATCCGGCGCGGCGAGAAAGGGCTCGACGACGACGAACGCCAAGGAAGGATTATCCTTCACCCGCAACCAACGGAAGGGCTCTTCGGCCGGATTGGATACGAGCAGATAATTCTTGATCTGCTCGAAACCCAGCATGCCCATCGGCATCCGCACATCGCAGCAAACAGTTGCCGCGAGAGATTCCGGCTCGGTCGAATTGACGCATTTCATGCCAAAGCCCCTTGAGCAGTGGATATGCCATGACGGGGCGAACTTTGCCGGGTGCTTGAAACCCGCGGAAATTCAGGGGAAAATCCGCCTCCGGCGCCGGCTGACCCGGGGCGGGGCCGCTTCGGGCGACGTTCACCCGGCAAATTTGGCTTCGACTCGGAGGAAATTGCCCTGCGTTGCAGCCTGGCTTTGCCGGGGATGGGAGAGCGCCGCAACGACGACAATGCGTCCTCTCAATCTCCTGTGCCGACGCGGTCACCCCGTTCAATCATGATCCAGTTCCTTCCGTTGTTTGCCTCAAGAAAAGCCTTGCGGAACACTTTAGTGATGCGATATCGGCACCGATATAGCTACAGTCCATCAAGGTCGTGCGGGCGCTGCTTGGACCGGGAAATGAAGACTCAATATTACGCCGCTCATCGAGTGGGCTTAACTTTGACGGGAATCTGGCTATGACGCATCAGGATACGTTGCGCCGCCGCATTCTCGTTGTGGATGACAATCCCGCGATCCACGCCGACTTTCGCAAAATTCTCACTCCGAGCCTCGGCCTCAAGCCGGCATTTGACCCAAGAGAAACCTCGCTGTTTGGAGATGAGCCAGCCGCGGAACCCCATCCTGCATTTGACTTGGACTTCGCCAGCCAGGGCCAGGAGGCGCTGGAGTTGGTTCGCCGGGCGCGGGATGAAGGGCGCCCCTATATGCTGGCGTTTATCGACGTGCGCATGCCTCCGGGCTGGGACGGAATCGAAACGACAGCCAAAATCTGGGAAGTGGACGACCATTTGCAAGTGGTCATTTGCACCGCCTATTCGGATTACTCCTGGGACGAGGTGTCGACTCTGCTCCATCAGCCGGACCGGTTTGTCGTTCTGAAAAAGCCTTTTGACGTTGTCGAAGTCCTGCAACTGGCGAACGCCTTCACGGAAAAGTGGCGTTTGCTGCGGCAAGTCGAAGACCACACGCGCTGTTTGCAGGCGAGCGAAAAGCGTTACCATCTTCTGGCCGACGCCATGCCAGCCCTCGTCTGGACAGCCCGGCCGGACGGCACTGTGGATTATGCCAACCAACGGCTGGCAGAATTCAGCGGCAAAAGCGCCGAATCGCTGGCCGGCTCGGCATGGCACGAAATCATCCACCAGGACGATCTGCCGGAATGCCTGGAGCGCTGGGCCGCAGCTTGCAAAACCGGCACGGAATACCGGATAGAATACCGGCTGAAACGGGCCGTCGACGGCGCTTATCGGTGGCATCTGGCGCGCGGCATTCCAATTCGGGACGAGCGGGGACAAATCACCCAATGGATCGGCTCGTGCGCCGACATCGAAGACCAAAAGCGGGCCGAGGGAACATTGCGCCAGGCCCAGGCCGACCTGGAAAACCGCGTGATGGAACGCACGGGGGAATTGGCGGCCACCCAGCGGCGGCTGGAACATCTGCTGCGCTCCAGTCCCGCCGCCATTTACTGCGTAAAGATTGAAGCAAACCGGATGGATCGCGCCACGTTCATCAGCGAAAATGTCCGCAACATCCTGGGCTGTCATTCGGAGGAACTTTTGCGCGACCCGCAATTCTGGTTGCAGCACCTGCATCCGGAGGACGCCGCGCTGATGCCCGGACACATCGCCAAACTTTTGCAGGAGGGAAACAATCCAATCGAATACCGCTTCCGTCAGGAGGACGGCACTTATCGCTGGATTCGGGATGAAGCCCGCGTGATCCGGAACGGCCAGGGAACGCCGGTTGAAATCATCGGCTGCCAGATCGACGTCACCGAACGCAAGCAAATGGAAGAGGCCAAGCGCGCGAGCGAGGAACGGTATCGCGAGCTGGTCGAGACACAGGGCGAAGGGGTCCTGCTGGTGGACACCAGCCTCCGCTTCACGTTTGTCAATCCCGCCGCCGAAAAGATCTTCGGCGTCTGGTCCGGCCAACTGGTGGGCCGGAAGCTCGATGAGTTCCTGGCTGAACCCGACCGGCTGATCCTGCAAAAGCAAATCAAATTGCGCGCCGGCGGCGTCCGCTCGAGTTATGAGATCGAAATCACCACCGGCAGCGGCGAACGGCGACAAGTTCTCGTCACCGGCACGCCGCAGTATGACCGCGAGGGAAAGTATCGCGGCTCGTTCGCGGTGTTTCGCGACATCACCGAGCGCAAGAAGGCCGAAGAGGCCTTGCGGCAAAGCGAGGAGCGGATTCGCCTGTTGGTGGCGAGCGTCAAGGACTATGAGATCATCATGTTGGATCCGGAGGGGCGGATCGCCAGTTGGAACACGGGCGGCGAACGGATCCATGGCTACAAGGCCCACGAAATCATCGGCCAGCATTTTTCGGTGTTTTATCCCCGCGAAGAGGTGGAACGAGGCAAACCCGCGCTCGAGTTGAAGCAGGCGGCAACCGAAGGGCGCGTGGAAGAGGAAGGCTGGCGCCTGCGCAAGGACGGCTCGCGATTTTGGGCCAGCGTCATCATCGCGGCCGTGCGCGATGATGCCGGCAACCTGCGCGGCTTTTCGAAAGTGACCCGCGATATCACCGATCGCATGGCGGTCGAAGAAAAATTGCTCCTCCAAACTTCCGCGCTCGAAGCCGCCGCCAATGGCATTGTGATTACCGATCGCGCGGGATTGATTCTTTGGGTCAACTCCGCCTTCACCTCCCTCACGGGTTATACCTCAGCCGAAGCCGTGGGACGAACGCCCGCGCTGCTGAAATCCGGCCAGCAGGACAAGTTTTTTTACGAGGCGATGTGGAAGACCATCCTCGGCGGCAACGCATGGCACGGCGAGATTGTCAACCGCCGCAAGGACGGGAACTGTTACTGCGAAGAAATGACCATCACGCCCGTGCTGGACGCGAATGGCGAGGTTCGGAATTTCGTCGCCGTCAAACAAGACATCTCGCAGCGCAAACAGTTTGAACAGGTGCTGGCGCACGAACGCGATCTGCTGCAGACGTTGCTGGAACACAGTCCGGACTGCATTTACTTCAAGGACCGGCAGTCCCGCTTCGTGAGCTTCAGCAAAGCTTTCGAGAAACTCTTCAACGTGCCGAATGCCGAAAGCCTTCGCGGCAAGACGGATTTCGACTTTTTCACCGAGGAACACGCGCGGCCCGCGTTCGAGGACGAGCAGGAGATCATCCGCACGGGCCAGCCCATGATTGGGAAACAAGAGAAGGAAACCCACCCGGACGGCCGCGTCACCTGGGCGATGACCACCAAAACGCCCTGGTACGACAAGGACGGAAACCTGATCGGGACCTTTGGCATCTCCAAGGACATCACCGTGCTGAAAGACGCCGAGCGGGAGCGGCAGGCGATGGAAATCCAGTTGCGCCAGGCCCAGAAGCTCGAATCCATGGGCCAACTGGCGGCCGGCATCGCCCACGAAATCAACACCCCGACTCAATATGTGGGCGACAACACGCGTTTCCTGAAGGATTCTTTCGACAGCCTGACCCAAGTGCTGCACACCTATGGAGAATTGCTCCTCGCTGCCAAAAGCAATGCGGTATCTCCGGAACTGGTCGCCCGCATGGAAAAACAGATTGAGACAAGCGATCTGGATTATCTTTTTAAGCAAATCCCCGCCGCGATCAGCGAAACACTCGAAGGCGTCGAACGGGTCGCCAAAATCGTCCGGGCCATGAAGGAGTTCTCCCATCCCGGCACCAAGGAAAAGTCCGCCGCCAATGTAAACAAAGCGATTGAAACCACCGTGACAGTGGCGCGGAACGAGTGGAAGTACGTGGCGGACCTGGATCTGGACCTCGATCCGACGCTGCCTTTTGTCCCTTGCTTCCTGGGCGAGTTCAACCAAGTCATTCTTAACCTGGTCGTCAATGCGGCCCACGCCATCGGTGACGTGGTGAAACTCAATCCGGGAACCAAAGGCAAAATCACCGTCAGCACCCGCCGGGTCGGCGACGGGGTGGAAGTGCGCGTCAGCGACACCGGAACCGGGATTCCTGAATCGGTGCGTCCGAAGATTTTTACGCCCTTTTTCACCACCAAAGATGTCGGCAAAGGGACCGGACAGGGGCTCTCCATTGTCTACGGCAGCATTGTCAAAAAACATGGCGGCACCGTGACATTTGAAACCGAAGTCGGAAAGGGCACCACGTTTGTTCTGCGGCTGCCGTTCACGGCGCGAACGGCCGATTCCGAACAGCACAGAGCGGAAACCTCCCCGAGCCCGGAACTTGTCACCGCGGAAGCGCTCCCCCATCGGCCATGAAAACGCTGCTCTTTGTCGATGACGAACCCCGAGTCCTGCAGGGGCTGCAACGCCAGTTGCACGGCATGCGCACCGAATGGAGCATGAACTTCGTCGAGAACGGCAACAAAGCCCTGATGTTCATGGCGGGAACCCCGGTGGACGTCGTGGTCACGGATATGATGATGCCGGGAATGGACGGCGCGCAACTTCTCTCGGAGGTGATGCGGCGCCATCCCAACACCATCCGCA
This sequence comes from uncultured Verrucomicrobiota bacterium, assembly GCA_964520205.1. Lineage (GTDB taxonomy): Bacteria > Verrucomicrobiota > Verrucomicrobiia > Limisphaerales > BOG-1460 > CAZFOA01. The sequence goes on from CAZFOA010000005.1 coordinate 24,748, forward strand.
TCGTGCTTTCCGGACAAGCGGACCGCGAATCGGTGTTGCGCCTGGTCGGGCCGGCCCATCAGTATTTGTCCAAACCGAGCGATGCGGAAGAGTTGCGGAATGCGATCAGCCGCGCGTTTGCCTTGCGGGATCTCCTCGGCAACGAACAACTCAAACAATTGGCCAACCGCACCCGATCCCTTCCCACGCTCCCCGCGCTTCACGCCCAACTTGCCGAAGAGCTCCGCAAAGAGGAACCCTCGATGGAAAATGTGAGCGACATCATTTCCAAAGACATCGCCATGACGACCAAGATTCTTCAATTGGTCAATTCCGCGTTCTTTGGGTTGTCCCAGCAGGTCACCAGCCCGTCCGAAGCGGTGATCTACCTCGGTCTGTCAACCATTCGCGCGCTGGTGCTGTCCTTGCAGGTATTCTCCCAATTCGAGCAGAAATCCATCCAGGGCTTCTCCATCGACGCCTTGGCGCAGCATTGCTGGATGACGGGCGTGGTGGCGCGCCGGATCGCCGAAATCGAACATAGCGACCCGAAACTTGACGACCAGTGCTTTCTGGCCGGACTGCTGCACGACGTGGGACAACTCATTCTGGCGACGGGACTGCCCGATCAGTATGCCCGAACGCTGGAAAGAGCGCGCACGGAGGGACAATCCCTCTGGGAAGTGGAAAAATTGGAGTTCGGCGCCACGCACGCCGAAGTCGGGGCTTACCTGCTGGCACTGTGGGGGCTGCCCAACCCCGTCATCGAAGCCGTCGCCCTGCACCATCGGCCTGCGGACGCCACCGTTGGAAAGTTCTCCCCGGTCATCGCGGTGCACGTGGCCAATGTGTTCGTCCACGACCAAACCGGCACCCACCCCGAATGGCCCGGCAACCAAATGGACTTGGCTTGCCTCACCAAACTGGGGTTGGACGGAAAGGTCGAGATGTGGCGAAGCCGTTGTTTTGAAGATCGCTTGTGAATCCAAACAACATTGCCTTGTCCGCTGCAACCCTAAAAGCCTATGAGTGAAAAAATCCTGTTCGTGGACGACGATCCCAATCTGCTCGCCTCGTGCGAACGGAATTTTAGGAAGCGATTTCAGCTCGATACCGCCACCGGCGGGGAAGCCGGCCTGGCAAAAATCGCCGAGAGGGGACCCTACGCGGTCGTGGTCTCCGACCGGCAGATGCCGAACATGGATGGCATTCAGTTCCTGGCCGCCGTCCGCCAGCGCGCGCCCGATACCGTCCGGATCATGTTGTCCGGCAATGTGGATTTGGAAGCCGCCGTCCGGGTCGTCAATGAAGGAAACATCTTCCGGTTTCTGATCAAGCCCTGTCCGCCGGATGTTTTGGGCAAGGCGCTGGAGGACGCGCGCGCGCTCTACAACCTGGCCACCGCGGAAAAGGAGCTGCTCAACAAAACCCTCAGCGGGAGCGTCAAGCTGCTCACCGAAATTCTGTCCACGATGGACGCCCGTTCCTTTGGACGCACCGAAAAGCTGCGGGGCCTCATCAACGAAGTGATCCAAAACCACAGCGTGCCGCTGGAAAACGCCTGGGAAATTCATTTGGCCGCCATGCTTGCACCCATTGGTTACTTGACGCTGCCGCCCGAGATCGTCCTCAAGGCGCGCGCGAGCCAGGCGCTCTCCAAGGTCGAGGAAAAGTTGCTCGCCAACATGCCCGAAACCGCCGCGCGCCTGCTGGCCAATATTCCGCGCTTGCAAGGTGTCGCCAAACTCGTCCGCTACCAGGAAAAACATTACGATGGCATGGGGTTTCCTCCCGATTCCGTCCAGGGTGAAGCCATTCCGGTCGGCGCCCGGCTCTTGAAAATCTTTTTCGACATGATGCAGCTCCAGTCGGTCGGAATCACTCCGTTGAAGGCGCTGAACGAGATGCAGCAACGCCAGGGTTGGTACGACCCCAAATTGCTCGCCGCGGTTCGCGCCTGCTTTGGCGGCGCCACCGACGCGGCCGACACCGCCAAGCCGAATATTTCCGTGACCGTGGCGGATTTGAATGTCGGCATGGTCTTGTATTCGGACCTGCTGACCAAAGAGGGCACTCTGGTCCTCTCGGCCGGCCACCAAATCAGCCAGATGAGCTTGGAAAAAATCCAGAACTTCGACCAGTTGTCCGGAATCAGAGAGCCAATCTTTGTGGAAATCGCAGCATAGGGCGCCCGTCAGGAAAGTTGGAACGACTGACGGCGAACGCTTTCGCGGCAATTCCGGTCGCACCGCTGAACGCGGTTCGGACCGTTCCGCGCGCCCGCTTGCCAGGGAAATAAGAGGTTGAATCGAGGTTGGCCCCCGACGAAGCTCGCCGAAGCATGGTGCCGTTTGCGATTGACCAGCCCCTTCATGATTTGCTCAATTGTCCCGCAATTATAAGTTATGACTTGTCTTGCTCGCTTTCCACATCGTCCGTTGAATGCCTTCAGCCTGGTTCTTCTGGGACTGGGAACTGTTTTCGGAACCCTGCACGCCGAGAACCGCCCGCTCTATCTTGACCCGGATCAGCCCGTTGAAAAGCGGGTCGAGGACTTGCTCGGCCGCCTGACGCTGGAAGAGAAGATTTCGCAGATTCACGGTGATTCGAAATTCAGCACCGCTCCGATCCCGCGGCTGGGCGTGCCGCGCCGCTGGCTTTCCGACGGGCCGCACGGAGTGCGGGAGGACGTTGGCCCGCATACGTGGAGTTCCGCCGGACGCACCGATGATTTTGCCACCAGCCTGCCCGCCTTGAGCGCGCTGGGTTCCACCTGGAACCCCGATCTCGCCTATGCTTATGGCGAAGTGCTGGGGGAAGAATCCCGGGCGCGCGGCAAAGATATCATCCTCGGCCCGATCGCGGACATCGCGCGCACCCCGTTGTCCGGGCGAATCTACGAATACCTGGGCGAAGACCCTTTCCTGGTGGCGAAGCTGTCGGCAAACTACGTCCGCGGAGTGCAATCTTCCGACGTGGCCGCGTGCATCAAACATTTTGCCGCCAATAACCAGGAGATGGGGCGCGCCACCATCAACATGGACATGGATGAACGCACGCTGCGGGAGATTTACCTGCCGCCGTTCGAAGCCGCAGTCAAGGAGGCCGGCGTGTGGGCGGTGATGGGCGCCTACACCAAATTCCGCGGCGAACATTGCGCCTACAGTGATTATCTGATCAACAGACTTCTGAAAGGCGAATGGGGGTTCAAGGGGTTGGTCATGTCCGATTGGGGCGGCACTTACAGCACCCGCGAAGCGGCGCTCGGGGGGCTGGATCTGGAGATGGGCACGCTCATACCGGGCACGGAAGACGGAAGAACTTACGACGATTACTACCTGGCCATGCCGTTTCTCGAAGGCATTCGCAAGGGGGATTATCCCGTGTCGGTCCTGGACGACAAGGTGCGGCGCAGCCTGCGCGTCATGTTTGCCACACATGTGTTTGACACGCGAAAACCCGGCGCTCTCAATACCCCTGCACACCAGGCGACGGCCCAACGCATCGCCGAGGAAAGCATGGTCCTGCTGAAGAACGACGGCGCCGCACTGCCGCTGGATGCGTCCAAAATCACCTCCCTCGCGATCATTGGCGAAAACGCCGTGCGCCACAATGCCGCGGGCTTTTTTGGCGCCGGAGTCAAGACGATGCACGAGATCACGCCATTGGAAGGCATCGTGCAGCGCGCGGGAAGCAGGATGAACATCACCTACTCGACGGGTTACAGCCGGCAGCCGGGTGAGACCAACCTGGTGGAACGCGCCGTCGCCGCCGCCCGCCAGGCCGATGTCGCCGTCGTCATCGCCGGACTGAACCACTCCCGTTACCTGGACGACGAAGGTTGGGACCGCAAGAACCTGCGGCTCCCCTATGGACAGGACGAATTGATCCAACGCGTCCTGCAAGCCAATCCGCGCACGATTGTCGTTTTGATTTCCGGCCCTGCGATTGAACTGGGGCCGTGGCTCGGGCAGGTGCCGGCGCTTTTGCAGGCGCATTATTCCGGAATGGAAGGCGGCCACGCCCTCGCCCGCGTCCTGTTCGGCGACGTGAATCCCTCGGGCAAGTTGGCCTGCACGTATCCGAAACAGCTGATGGATTCACCCGCGCATGCCCTGGGCACCTACCCGGGCACCGACGGCACGCTCTTTTACAAGGAAGGCCTGCTGGTCGGTTATCGCTGGTTTGACACCAAAGGCATCGAGCCGCTTTTCCCCTTCGGCTATGGACTTTCGTACACACATTTCGAGTATTCGGGACTGAAACTGGTTTCCGGAACCAATTCCCAGGATGCCGTTATCACCGCGGAGTTTGAAATCGCCAACACTGGAGAGCGCGCGGGCGCCGAGGTGGCCCAGCTTTATGTGCATCAGGCGCACCCCAGCCTGCCGAGGCCGGCCAAGGAATTGAAAGGTTTCAAAAAAATCATGCTCGAACCGGGCGAAAAGCAAAAGGTCTCGATCCCGCTCGACCGCCGTGCGTTCGCGTTCTACGACCCGGACCTGAAAGGTTGGGTGGCGCAAGCCGGCGAGTTCAGGATCCTGGTGGGCAGCTCCTCGCGCGATATCCGCCTGGAAAACGGTTTCCACCTGTCCGAAACGACGGTGGAGAAGCAGGCCGTGCCTTGACGAAGGCGTCAGTTGATGGAATCACAGGCTGCGACGGGTCTCCGAAATTGAAGCTGGAGGCGGCGAAAAACTACCATTCAAACCCTCGAAGCGCTGACGCGGGTTCGACGTTCCCATGAGCCAGGTTCAAATCGCCGCGCCCGAAAGCGCCGGATGCCAGCGGTGCCGGTGCATCCCGTCACACGCCGCCTCATCTGTTTCGACGGCGGTTTGAAAAACTTGAGGTCAATTCGCCTCGAACTGATGCTCGCGTTGGGCTCAAGTTCTGCGCGGCGAAGCCGAACAAGGAGTATGCCGGGTTCCTGGTGGAACGTCCGGCCGTCCAACATTGACACCAATGACCGCCAACGATTTTGTTGACAAGGTAAAACACCTGACCCCGGTTTCGCATGCCGCCTTGAATCTGGTGGGCTTGTTGAACAACCCCACGACCGGCAATGACGCCATCGTGTATGTGTTGAAATTCGACAATGTCCTGACCGCCAAATTGCTGCGCGCGTGCAATTCGCCCTTCTTCGGCCTGGACGAGCCGGTTTCTTCCGTGGAACAAGCCGTGTTCCTCCTCGGTCACCAGCAGATTTTGCACATCGCCCTCAGCATCGCATTCAGCAGTATCATGAACGCGCCGCTCCCCGGCCACGCCGCCGAAGCGAAAGAACTTTGGCAGCATTCTTTGATCACCGCGCTGGCGGCGGAAAACATCGCCAAAAACAATACCTTCATCACCGCGGATGCTTCCGTCGCGTTCACCGCCGGCCTGCTTCATGACATCGGCAACCTGGTGCTCAATCACACGTTGACTCCTGATCGCGTGTCGGCCATCCAGGCGCGCATGGCCCAAGGCGGACTCGCGCGATCGGCGGCGGAAAGGGCGGTCCTCGGCGTGGACCACGCCGAAGTGGGACGATGTCTCCTGCAGTCCTGGCGGTTGCCGGACAAAATCCTCGAAGCGGTCGGGAACCACCACCAACCGGTTTCCCAACCGCAGCCTCAACTGTCCTCACTGGTGCATGCCGCCAATTGTCTGGCGCACCAGATCGGCACGGACTTGGGTTGGGAAGCATTCATTGGACACGCGGATCCCGGCGTGGTCAAGGCTCTGGGCATAAACCCCGAAATGCTGGATGCCCTGCTGATCGCCGCTCACGATTCGATGAGCCAGGTGCAAAACCTGATGAAAATCGGATGAATCGCCGAATCCATTCGCGTGCCCGAATACGCCATTTCGGGCTGACTGGAAGTCCTGCCGTCTTGCGCTTATGCCGGTCAAAATACTGAGCGTCGATGACAGCCGCACCATCCGGCTCATCGTCGCGAATGCGTTTCGGTCCTATGACTGCCTGGTCTGCGAAGCCGCCAACGGCGAAGAAGGCCTCGCCGCCGCCGCCCGCGAAAAACCGGACCTGATTTTCCTCGACGTCACCATGCCGGTCATGGATGGAGTGACCATGCTCGAGAAACTGAAAGCCGACCCGCGGCTGAGCCCCATTCCGGTCATCATGCTCACCGCGGAATCCAATCGCGACGACATGCTCCACATTGCGGCGATGGGCGCGCATGATTACCTGGTCAAACCCTTCAAAGAAACGCTGTTGGTGGAAACCGCCGGGCGCGTGGTGGCGTTGCAGAGAAAAGCGGCGGCTTGACCAGCACTCGACCTGCCAGCACCCGGACGTCCTGCGGCTGTGCCTTCGACCACGGCCACCCTCCGGCAAAGCGGCGGCGAACGCGCCGTCACGTCGCGCCGAAGTCAGACGAAGGCGGAAGTCCAAACGCTTCGCGAATTTCAATGGCCCCGGACCATCGCTACAGCGTCTCAAGCGCGGTGCCTTTAGCACCGCTTTTCGGTCGCTTCAACCGGCAAAGGCGGGAGACCGTCAAGTTGCCATAAAGATGTCGCCCCTAATCGGGCTGTTTGATATTTAACCCGCATGGCCAAACTGGAAAAACAACTCGACCGATTTCTCCGCAAACGGCCGTCGCTCGGCAAAGGCGTCTATATCGCCGCCGGCGCGGTGGTCCTCGGTGACGTGACGCTGGGCGATTATTCCAGCGTCTGGTATAACGCCGTTCTGCGCGGCGACATCAACCGCATCATCGTCGGACATCACACGAACATCCAGGACGGCGCCGTGCTTCATCTCGCGGACGATTTTCCATGTGTCGTCGGCGACTACGTGACCGTCGGCCACTCGGCGGTGGTTCACGCTTGCGTTGTCGGCGACGAAGTTCTCGTGGGCATGGGGGCCGTAATCCTGGACGGCGCAATCATCGGCGCCCAATCCATCATCGGCGCGAAGGCCCTGGTCACGCAGGGAACAAGAATTCCGCCCGGCTCGCTCGTGCTCGGCGCGCCGGCCAAAGTCGTGCGGAAATTGACCGCGAAGGAACGCAAGGGATTGAAGTCCTGGGCCGTGAAATACATCGGAAATGCCGCCTATTGCCTGAAACACGGCATCAACGTTTCAGAGCCGCTGCCGAGCTAAGCCCCTGGACTCGAGTTCCCGCGACCATTTCCGGCAAAACCACAACGGGACAGCTCCAACCACGCCAAACGAACAGTCGATCAGCCGCCACCAGAGCGGAATCCCTCGAATCGCGCCGAAGACAAACGCGTAAGGAATCACCAGCACACACGCCATCAGCCCGAAATCAAACAGCCAGCGGTTGCGAACCGGGTCGCGCAATGCGCCGACGAAGGCCAGGGCGATCGCGAAGTGGCCGAACGCGAGCCAATCCATTCCGTAAAACAGAAACGGATAGGAGGTATTGATGTGTTGGAGCGCGGCTTGAATCTGCGTCAGCATTAATGCCCAGGCCGGCGCTCCCGCTCCTCCGGAGTCCATCCACCGCTGCGCATCGGAGACTTTCGCAAGGCAATCCACTTCGCTTTGAAGCGGAATCGCCGTGGCGCCGCTGAGAACGAGGCCGACAATAAAAAACCACGTCAGGGCTTTGATGCGATTCCGGAGATTCAATTCGAGCGACACGATGAATCACGCTTCGCTCATTCCCCCGGCCGTGCGCGGCGCCGCCGCTGGAAGAGTGGGCGACAAATGGGTGAGCGCATAGAGCATCAGATAGGCAAGGAACAAAAATGCCGCAAACAAAAATGGAAAAGTGACGGTCTCCGGGTAAACAAAGGAATGGACCGTCCATCGGCCAATGCCGTGATACAGTTGAGCCGGTTTGACCAGGACATCCCAGCTGTTAAATCGCAGAAAGCGTCCCAGGTAAATTCCAAAGCTGCCCAGGCCGGTGGCGGCGGCAATAAAAATCCAGCCGGCCACGCGCCCGAACATTCGCGTGACAATGGATTGCATGAGGTAGAGCGACAGAAACCCGATTACCAGCCCGGTGAGCGCACAGGTCAGAATCAAAACCAGGTCCACCCAGAAGTGTCCGTAGAAAAACGTGTTCAGGTGGATCAGGTCGGTGAAAATGTACGGCGCATTCGGGAAGAAAAGCAGCCACGCCCCCGCCAATGCGCCGAGACGCCAGTTCGATCTCGCACGCTCCTGGTAATGCTCGCATGCGAGCAATGCAAAAATGAGCGGCAGCCACGCCAGGAACAGATTCCAGATGAGGAGGCCGTACTGAATGTTGCCGGTCGAGACAATCCGCACCATGACCAGGGCCACGCTGACAACCGAGGCAAACGCCAGCGCCAGCATCGGGGCCGCCGTTTCGCGTTTGAAAAATAATCTCAATAGTTTCATAAGGTTTTGATTGGACACTTCCACATCGCCGGTCGCTCAATATGATTCACGCTGATTTCTCCGGGTATCATTGCCTACAGCGACCATTTGTAACCCAGATTCACCAGGAGGTTATGAACGAGATTGGTTCGCGACACCGCCATTCGCCTGAACATGGATCGGAAGGAATAGAATTGCCGGCGAAACCACAGGTATCCGGAAAACAACTCTTGCGGGGTCATCTGCTTCGGCTTAAATGCCACGCGTGTTTTGCCGTTGAAATCGGCCCAATCGGCGGTGGCCAACCGGCCATCCCGTTTTAACTCGTCATGGAGCCCAGTGCCCGGCAGCGGCGTCAGCACGCTCACCGTCACGCCGTCGATTCCCATGGATTCACAAGCCCGAAGCGTATTGGCGAAGACCTCCTTGCTGTCGGCGTCGAAGCCAAAAATCACACCCGCCTGCACGCAAATGCCGTGGTTATGGATGAGCCGGATGATTTCCGGATAGCGCGCCACCTGATTGAACCCTTTGTTGACGCTGGCCAGCCCTTCCTCCGAGAACGATTCCAATCCGATGAACAAATAGACACAGCCGGACTCGCGGGCCAGCCGCAGAAGTCGTTCGTCGGCGCAGCGGTCGATGCTGACTTGCGCCGCCCAACGCCGCCGCAACCTTTTGAGCGCGGTCATCAGCCGGACCGCGTAATCTGAGTCGCCGAAAAAATTGTCATCCCAGAAAACGAAGTACCGGTTTCCCATGCTCTGAATGTCCGCCATCACCTCGTGCACGGGACGGGTGCGAAACCCGCCGGCATAGATCTGTTTGAGGTTGCAGTAACTGCAGCGATAGGGACACCCGCGCGTGGCGAACACCGCTCCTTTCGTAAAACGCCGGCGCCGAATCAAGTCGCGCCGGGGAATCGGCAGGCCGTGCAAAGAGGGCGTGCCAGCGCAAGTGTAGCGCGGCCGGGCGCAGCCCCGGTGGAACTCGTCGAGAAATTGCGGCCAGGTCTCCTCCGCTTCACCCACCACCAGATGGTCGCAATGCTCCGCTGCCTCGTCCGGCCGCAGCGTGGCGTGCGGTCCCCCCATGACCACCGTGATGCCGCGGGCCCGGAAGCGCGCCGCCATCCGGTAACAATGCGTGGCGTTGGGGGTGTTGACCGTGATCGCCACGACATCGACCGCGCGTTCATAAGGAATGCGCTGGTTGTATTCATCCACCAACTCGATCTGGTACTGCGCTTCGTCGATGAATCCCGCCAGATAAGGCATGGTGATCTGAGTGAAATTGTTGAGTTGTCTCCTCCGAACCCGCTTGATCTCCGGGTTCTCCGGCGTGATCAGAAGGATGCTTTTCCTGGCGTTCGCCGCCCTCTGCGCGGCCGGCGCCGCGTCGGGAACCACGACCGAAATTGTTTTCATACGCTTGCCGGGAAAGGCGGGGCGCCGGACGGGATCGGCATCCCCGCTGTTTCAGACGGTTGGATCTGTGCCAGGCGCCGGCGGAACGCCAGGTGACGGCGGCGGGTCAGTTCCACCAACGGCCACCACACTTTACGGACCAGCCGGTGTTTGATCAAGAAATGCCAGAGCCGGTTGGATCGCTTGTAAAGATAACAGCCGGCAAGATAGGTGGGCAGCGAAGCCGGATCGGCCGGCCGCCGCCGCCAGATGGACGCGTGGGAAAACAACCGGCGGTACAACCAGTCGTAGCCCAGCATCAATTCCTCCGGCGACAGGTGTTTGGGCCGGAACACGACGTGCGCCGTGTCGTATTTCTCCCAATCGCGGTGCAGGAGGCGGCCCTCCGCTTCGAACTGCCGGAACAGTGGCGTGCCCGGGTACGGCGTGAGGATGTGAAACGTGGCGCATTCCATCCGGTTCGCTTCAATCCACTGCACCAGCGCGGTGAAGGTGTCTTTCCGGTCGCCATCGAATCCGACCACGAAACTCCCGTTCACCTGAATGCCGTGATCGCGAAAGATTTGTATCCGCCTCGCGTATTCCTCCGTTCGGGGCGCGCGCTTCCGGGCGTTGACGAGGTTGTCGTCCGAGAGTGATTCGAAGCCGATAAAGACACCGGTGCAGCCGGCCAGGGCCATTTCGCGAACCAGACCGGGATCGTCGGTCACGTCCAGCGTCACGGCGGCGCTCCAGATTTTTTCCAGCGGACTCAGGGCGCGGCACAAAGCGCGCAGATAATCGCGTTTCGATCCCAGATTGTTGTCCGTGAACACGGCGTAAGGCTGGCCGTCGGACTCAAATTGTTCGCGAATATCCTGCGGATCCCGCACGCGGTACGGCAGGCGCAAACCGTCCGTCGACAGGTAGCAAAACCCGCAGCGGTTGTGGCAGCCCCGGGTGGCGATCAAACTGGTCGTCGTCAGGAAACTGTCGCGGGACAACACATCGCGGCGCGGTTTCGGATCGAGTCCGTAAGGCCGCTCATACGTCGCGGCGTATCGCGATTTCAATTCGCCGTGTTCCATGTCACGCAGGATTTCCGGCCAAAGCTGCGCTCCGTCGCCGATCGCAATGGCGTCGGCGTGGAACACCCCTTCTTCCGGACACGCCTGCATGTGCAGTCCGCCGAGCACGACCTTGCTGCCGCGCGCACGGTACCAGTCCGCCAGCGCAAAAGCCCGCTTGGCGAACGTCAGATGCACCGTAATCCCAACCACCTCGGGCACCGGATCAATCGGGGGTGATCCCTGCAGCAAATTTTCATCCCAATACCGCACCCGCCAGTGGTCCGGGGTCGCGCCCGCGATTGAAGTCAGCGCGAGCGTTGGCGTGAGGACATGCTTGCCGAAGCTGCCCTGCGGTGATTTCGGATAAAACGGATTGATGAGCAAAGCGAACCGGCGCTCGATCATTCCCGACACCGCGTGCGCGTCCAACACCGGCGGCGTATGCATCTCCCGCGGCAGCCACAACGGTTTGCGGGGTTGATAAAAGGGATCTTCGGGCACTCGTTCCAGTATTGAGTCTATGAAGTTCATATTCCTCCCGGGTGTGGATTGATACCGGCTAGTTCTGGGGACTGCGCGGGCGCGGCAATCTGGCGGCGGCTTCGGTCGCGGCCCGGTTCAGCTGTTGCCTCCAGGGGAGTTGCCCCCCCAGACGGAGGACCGGCGCGGCCATCAGGCCGAGCGCCACAACAAACAGGGGCCAGTGGAATTGCGCCGGCAATATGTTGCGGATTGTCTCCACACCCTGGCCGGCGACACGAATGGAATCCGCCATGAACACATAGAGCGCCAGAGTGATGCCGGCAAGGTTCATCCCCAAAACCGTCACGTTCGCACGCCCGGAGGAATGCGCCGGCTCAAACTGGCTGGCCAATGTGCCCCACGCGATCAACAGCAGCGCAATCAGAACAGGCGCCAACACCGGCCCCCACCAAGGCAGCGGCAGAAGAAAAAGAATGTCCCAATCCAGCAGCGAATGCGGCCAGCCGCACATCAGTTTCAGGAAAACGTAGTAACTGATGTCCCAGACGCCGAAGGCCAGGGCGCTGTAGCCCAGCCGGCGGCGCCAGGTTTGGCCGGCGAGCGCTCCAACCGCCAGCAGCATGA
>CAZFOA010000006.1:0-35343 GCA_964520205.1 uncultured Verrucomicrobiota bacterium
GCCGGAGAGGTGGCAGAGTGGTCTATTGCGGCGGTCTTGAAAACCGCTTCGGCTTAACCGCCGACGGGGGTTCGAATCCCTCCCTCTCCGCCAGAAATGTGATGCCGGTTCTGCAGGGCGGCCCCGCCAGGGCGGGAGACTGCGGAACGCGCCGATGAAGTGCTGAATTTGTGAGCAGTTTAACGAAATTAATCATTTGGGTTGTGATTGTCGGGGTGGCCTTCGCCATTTTATGGTGGAAAGGCTATCTGCTGCAGACCTCGGATTACATCAAGCAGACCCGCGAAGAATTGCGCAAGTGCACGTGGCCGACCTGGGACGAGCTCAAGGGTTCGACGGTGCTGGTCTCGATATGCGTCGCGTTGCTGAGCTTGTTTATATTCGTGGCCGATGAGGTCTTTGTTCACGTCAACAACTGGCTTTTGACGCTGTAAGGCAACTGATCATGCGAAACCAGTGGTTTGTCATCCATACGCTCTCCGGCCAGGAACAGAAGGTCAAGGAGAGCATCGAAAAGCGCATCAAACCCGAGGAAATGGGCGAATACATCCGCGAGGTGCTCGTGCCCATGGAAAAAGTCGTCGAGGTGCGAAACCAAAAGAAGACGGTTTCGACTCGCAAACTCTGGCCCGGCTACGTGTTCGTTGACATGGTGTTGCTGGATGAAAACAAGCGGATCATTGAGAAGCCGTGGTATTTCATCAAAGAAACGCAGGGCGTGATCGGTTTTGTCGGCGGCGAACCGCCCACACCGACCCCGGCGGAAGAAGTCGAGTCCATTAAAGCGCAAATCTCGGCCTCGGAAGAAACGGAACGGCCGAAAGTCAGCTTTGAAGTCGGGGAAACGGTAAAGATCAATAACGGCCCGTTCCTCAACTTCAGCGGCGTCATCGAGGAAATCGAGCCGGAACGCGGCAAATTGAAGGTCACCGTGAACATTTTCGGCCGCAACACGCCGGTGGAACTGGAATATTGGCAGGTGGAGAAAGCGTGACGAGCGTCGGAGCGTTGGAGCGTGGAACGTAACACTCGACACGCTCCAACGCTCCAACGCTAAAACGATTTAAATGTATGGCAAAGAAAGTTATCGGCAGCATCAAATTGCAGATCCCTGCCGGGCAGGCCAATCCGGCCCCGCCCGTCGGCCCCGCGCTCGGTCAGCACGGCGTCAATATCATGGGTTTCTGCAAGGAATTTAACGCGAAAACCAAAGACCAGGCCGGCATGATCATCCCCGTGGTGATCACGGTTTACCAGGATAAGTCGTTCACTTTCATCACGAAATCGCCGCCGGCCTCCGTGCTGTTGAAAAAGGCCGCCGGGATCACCGCCGGCTCCAAAGAGCCGAACAAGGAAAAAGTCGGCAAAGTGACCCGCAAACAAATCCTGGAAATTGTCAAACTCAAGAAGGATGACATGAACTCGAGGTCCGAGGATGCCGCGGTTCGCGTCATCGCCGGCACGGCGCGCAGCATGGGCATCGAGGTCGTGGGATGAAACCATTAACAAAGAAACAAAGAAGCAAAGAAACCGCATCCAAGATGAGTGAGAAACAATCTTTTTCAGTCTCTCTTTGTTTCTTTGTTGCTTAGCTGTCCGACAACCTAAACCCGCGGGAGAGCCAAAAGCTCGCTTGCACCGCAATCGAATCCAATGCCTAGCAAACGATACAAAAAAGCGCTCGAACTGGTGGACAGGAAGAAATCTTATCCGCTCAAGTCCGCGGTCGAAGTGTTGACCAAATTTCCGAAAGCGAAGTTCAATGAAACCGTGGACCTCGCTTTCCGTCTCGGGGTTGACCCCAAACAGTCCGATCAGATGGTCCGCGGCACGGTTCCCCTTCCGCACGGCAGCGGCAAGGTGGTCCGCGTGCTCGTCTTCGCCAAAAGCGGGCCTGCAGCCGAAGCCGCCAAAGCGGCAGGAGCCGAATACGTCGGCTTTGAAGACATGATCAAGAAGTGCCAGGAAGGCTGGTCCGATTTCGACGTGGCTGTTGCCACGCCGGAAGCGATGGCCGAGGTCCGCAAACTGGGCAAGGTGCTCGGTCCGCGCGGCCTGATGCCGAATCCGAAGACCGGCACCGTGACGGAGGACACGGCGAAAGCCGTCAAAGAAGTCAAAGCCGGCCGGGTCGAGTTCAAGGTTGACAAGGCGGGCAACGTGCACGTGCCGGTTGGCAAAGCCTCCTTTCCGGCGAATCAAATCGAGGAAAACGCGCGCGCGGTCATTGAGGCGGTGGCCAAAGCCCGGCCGCACAGCGTCAAGGGCACCTATATTCAAACCTGCACCCTTTCCGCCACGATGAGCCCGCCGGTATCGGTGGAAGTGAAGGAATTTGCGGCGCACTGACGATGACCGGTGCAACGAAGTAACGATTTAACGATTTAACGAAACCAGATCATGCGTGCCGAAAAGCAAAGTTTAACGAAGGAATATTTCACGCGTCTCAATGCCTCCCCGTTCTTCATTGTCGTGGATTACAAAGGGCTGAAAGTGGGGCACTTGACCGAGCTGCGCAAGCGCCTGAACAAGGCCGGCGCGGAAGTGCATGTGGTCAAGAACTCCCTCTTTCGCATCGCGGCCAAAGAAGCCGGGGTGGCGGATTTGAACGGCACCCTGACCGGCCAGATCGCCGTGGTGACCGGACAGCGCGACATCTCCACCGCCGCCAAAGTGGTGAAGACGTTCGGCTCGGAATTCGACCGGCTCAAGGTCAAATTCGGTTATTTGAACAGCAAACGCCTGGCGGACACCGACATCTTGATGCTGGCGGACTTGCCGTCGATGGAAGTATTGCGCAGCAAACTGCTGGGAGTATTGAACGCCCCGGCCACGAAACTGGTCACATTGCTGCAAACACCGGCCAGTCAGATGGCGCGCGTACTTCAGGCGCGCGTGGAGAAGGGATAATTTCAATTTTTCTCCTCGCTTCAGCCGGCGTTGGAGGGAAACCAAACAACAACAACGTAAATCGTCGGTTGGCAGGCAGCCAACTTAAACCGTCCGCGGCGTGTCGCGCCGCATCCCGCCAAGGCGGGAGAAGGCGGACTGCGGATGACGACGAGACGAAATGAAAGGCAATATGGCTCTCGATAAAACAAAAATCGTAGAAGAACTCAGCAATGCGACGGTGATTGAAATCGCCGATCTGGTAAAAGACCTGGAAACCAAATGGGGCGTCACTGCCGCCGCGCCGGTCGCGGTGGCTGCAGGCGGTCCCGCTGCGGGCGGAGCAGCCGCTCCGGCAGCAGCCGTCAAGGACACCTTCGACGTGATTCTTGCCTCGTTCCCGGCGGACAAGAAGATCGCCATCATCAAAGCGGTCCGCGAAGTCAAAGCCGGCCTCGGTCTGGCCGAAGCCAAGGCCTTGGTGGAAGGCGCTCCGAAGCCGATCCTCGAGGGCGCGAACAAGGCCGATTCCGACGCGGCTAAAAAGAAGCTTGAAGACGCCGGCGCCAAGGTTGAAATCAAGTGATTCACCGGTGATTTAGGGCGGCGGAATCCGGCAGTGCCCGGACCGTCCGCCCCACTTCGCCCACCAAACCTTAAGTATTGGAATATTTTAGATTAGCAGACAAAATGACAGCGAAGCCGCCGCATGCGGCTTGAGAGCGGCAAGTTCACTGAGAAGACAGGGTACTTGCCTTGAGTCGTTTAGCTGAAACAACGGACTGGCGGTGTCGCCGGCCACTCTGAAAAGGTAAAAATGCCATCGCGAGCAATAGAACGAATCAACTTCGGCAAAATAAAAGAGATCATCGCTCCGCCGAACCTGATCGAATTGCAGACCAATTCGTACACGGAGTTTCTGCAGGCGGACGTGCCCGCTTCCAAACGGAAGAACCTGGGGCTGCAGGCCGTCTTCACCGAGGTCTTTCCCATCACGAGCTACGATGAGAAATGCGTGCTGGATTTTCATTCCTACGAGATTGGCGAGCCGAAGCTGGACTGGCTGGAGTGTCTCCGTGAAGGGCTGACCTACGGCGCGCCGCTGTACGTGACCTTCCTGCTCAAGGAGGAAAAAGGCACGAAAGAAGAGAAAGTCTTCATGGGCGAACTGCCGCTCATGACGCCTCAAGGCACATTTGTCATTAACGGCGCCGAACGGGTGATCGTCAGCCAGTTGCACCGCTCGCCGGGGCTCGCGTTTGAAGCCACGCAGCATCCGAACGGCAAAACGCTCCACTCGTTCCGCATCATCCCCGACCGCGGCTCCTGGTACGAGGCGCAGTTTGACACCAGCGATCTGCTTTACGTTTATCTCGACCGCAAGAAACGCCGCCGGAAATTTTTGACGACCACTTTCTTCCGGGCCCTGTCCGGGCTGGAAAAGTCGGATAAGGACAAGGACAAGGATAAGGTCAAGGATTCCGGCGCGACGCGCGGCACGGACGAGGAAATCCTGAAGCTGTTCTATGACATCGAGGAAATGACGGTAAAGGAAGCCGAAAAGCACGATGATCTTCCCAACCGGGTGCTCATTGAAGACGCCGTGGACCCGGAAAAGGGCCTGGTGGTGGCGCGCGCTTTCGAACCGTTGTCCAAAGCCGTGGTCAAGCAAATCGCCGAACTTGGCGTGACCAAGATCAAGGTCGTGGACACGACCGCCGACGAGGGGATCGTCATCAAGTGCATGAAGAAGGATCCCGCGAAGAACGAGGAGGAGGCCCTCAAGGATATTTACCGCCGGTTGCGCCCGGGCGACCCGCCCACCGCTGCCAACGCCCGCGCGTTGATCAAGCGGCTGTTTTTTGATTCGAAGCGTTACGATCTGGGCCGCGTCGGCCGGTACAAAATCAACCAGAAGCTGGGCATCAAGGGCGGTGATTCCCGCATTTTGACCAAGGAAGATCTGGTGGCGGCGACCAAGTACCTGCTCCGTCTGAAGAAGGGCGAAGGCACGCTGGACGACATCGATCACCTGGGCAGCCGCCGGGTGCGCACGGTGGGCGAGTTGCTTGCCAACCAGTGCCGCGTCGGTTTGGCGCGCACCGAACGCCTCGTCAAAGAACGCATGACGCTCTTCGACCAGGGGGTCGAGGCCATGTCACCCCAAAAACTGATCAACCCGAAGGCGCTTTCGGCGGTGATTCGCGATTTCTTCGGCCGCAGCCAGCTTTCGCAGTTCATGGATCAGATCAATCCGCTTGCCGAATTGACGCACAAACGCCGTCTGTCCGCGCTCGGGCCTGGCGGTCTCTCCCGCGACCGCGCCGGATTCGAGGTTCGCGACGTGCATCCGTCGCACTATGGACGCATTTGTCCTGTCGAAACCCC
This sequence comes from uncultured Verrucomicrobiota bacterium, assembly GCA_964520205.1. Lineage (GTDB taxonomy): Bacteria > Verrucomicrobiota > Verrucomicrobiia > Limisphaerales > BOG-1460 > CAZFOA01. Next base: position 5,278 of record CAZFOA010000006.1, read on the forward strand.
CGAAGGTCCGAACATCGGGCTCATCGCCTCGCTGGCGACGTTTGCCCGCATCAATGATTTCGGTTTTCTTGAAACCCCGTACCGCAAGGTCGAAAACGGCAGGGTCACGGAACGAATCGAGTACCTGACCGCCGATCGCGAGGAGAGCTATTTCATCGCGCAGGCCAACTCGCCGGTGGACGACAAGGGCCGTTTCACCCAGGACCGCGTGGTCTGCCGCGGCAAGGGAGATTTCGTGGATCTGGAGCCGCCGCGCGTGGATTTCATGGATGTGTCGCCGAAACAGCTGGTTTCGGTGGCCGCCAGCCTGATCCCATTCCTCGAGCACGACGATGCCAACCGGGCGTTGATGGGTTCGAACATGCAGCGCCAGGCGGTGCCGTTGCTCGTGACCGAAGCTCCGTTCGTGGCGACCGGCCTCGAAGAGCGCGTCGCTCGCGACTCCCGCGCGGTCATCGTCGCGGAGGAGGGCGGCAAAGTGGCTTCCGTCACCGGCAGCCAGATCATTGTTACCGAGGACGGCAAGCTGCCCGAGGGCAAGAAGAAAATTAAGCACGATCCCGAGAAGGGAATCTACGTTTATCAGGTCCGCAAATTCATGCGGTCCAACGCCGCCACTTGCATCAATCAAAAAATCCTCGTGAAACGAGGCGAGACGGTCAAAAAGAATCAGACGATCGCGGACGGCCCCTGCACCCGCGACGGGGAACTTGCCCTCGGCCGGAATGTGCTCGTCGCGTTCATGCCGTGGAACGGCTACAACTTCGAGGACGCCATTCTCATCAGCGAGCGCATCGTCAAGGACGACGTCTTCACCTCGATCCACATCGATGAATTCGAAGTCAGCGCCCGCGACACCAAACTCGGCCCCGAGGAAATCACGCGTGACATCCCGAACCTCGGCGATGAAGCGCTTAAAAACCTCGGACCCGACGGGGTCATCCGGGTCGGCGCGGAAGTCAAGCCGGGCGACATTCTCGTCGGGAAAATCACTCCCAAGTCCGAAACGGAACTCGCCCCCGAAGAGCGGCTGCTGCGCGCGATTTTCGGCGAAAAGGCCGCCGACGTCAAAGATACCTCGCTCAAGGTCCCTTCCGGCACTTACGGCATTGTCATGGATGTGAAAGTGTCGTCGAAAAAGGAATCCGACCGGGAAAAGATTTCGACGACCGAGGAAAAGAAGCAGGCCAAACAGGTTGAAGAAGAATGCCGGAAGAAGACCGACGAGCTGCGCGACCAGTTGACGGAGGCGTTGAGCAACATTTTGCTCGGCGAAAAGATTCCGCTCGACGTGGTGAACAGCGAAACCGGCGAAATCATCATCCCGGCCAACCGCAAGATCACCAAAACGCTCCTGCGCAAGCTGGCCACCGTCTACGATCGCATCGAAATCGACCCGTCGCCGATCCGCAACAAGATCAACGAAATCATCGGCAGCTTCAAAAAGAAGTTCGACGACCTCCAGATGCAGTATGACGAGGAAATCGAGCGCGCGGAAGCCGGCGAAGGCACGGACAGCGGCGTCGTCAAATCCGTCAAGGTTTACGTTGCGTCGAAGCGCAAATTGTCGGTGGGCGACAAGATGGCGGGTCGTCACGGCAACAAAGGCGTGGTCGCCAAGATCGTGGCGGAAGAGGACATGCCGTTCCTCGCGAATGGAACGCCTGTGGACATCGTTTTGAATCCGCTCGGCGTGCCTTCGCGCATGAACGTCGGCCAGGTTCTTGAGACGCATCTGGGCTGGGCGGCGAAGCTTCTCGGCATGAAATTCGCCACGCCGGTATTCGATGGCATCAAGGAAAAGGACATTCGCAGTTACCTGAAGGAAGCGGGCCAGCATCAAAAGGACATTGCGGTGCCGCTGATTGGGGAACACGGCAAGACGCGGCTTCGCGACGGGCGCACGGGAGAAACGTTCGATCAGGAAGTCGTGGTCGGTTACATCTACATGATGAAACTCGGGCATCTGGTGGCGGACAAGATTCACGCCCGGGCGGTCGGTCCCTATTCGCTTGTCACCCAGCAGCCGCTGGGCGGCAAGGCCCAATACGGCGGCCAGCGCTTCGGCGAAATGGAAGTGTGGGCCATGGAAGCCTATGGCGCCGCTTACACCCTTCAGGAACTCCTCACCGTCAAGTCCGACGACGTGCAGGGCCGCACGCGCATTTATGAGAGCATCGTCAAAGGCGACAACAGCCTGGAGGCCGGCGTGCCGGAGTCCTTCAACGTGCTCGTCAAAGAAATGCAATCGCTCGGCCTCGATGTGAAGGTCGGTTATTCCAACCCGGTCGAGCAGGCGGCGGCGGAGCCGGTCTCGGCTTTGTCGGCGGTGTAACGAAGAAAATTTACGCGGTATAACCCGCTCCAAACGAAATTGTATGATCAGCACCAAAGAAAGCGCCCGAGAGCTGCTCGGTCTGGAAAAGGTGAATCAAGTCGAATACGTCGCGATCTCTGTCGCGTCGCCCGACGCCATCCGTTCCTGGTCCAAAGGGGAAGTCAAGAATCCCGAAACCATCAATTACCGCACGTTCAAGCCGGAAAAAGGCGGCCTGTTCTGCGAACGCATTTTCGGGCCCGTGAAGGACTGGGAATGCTCCTGCGGCAAGTATAAGCGCATCAAGCACCGTGGCGTCGTCTGCGACCGTTGCGGCGTCGAGGTGACCCTCGCCCGCGTGCGCCGCGAGCGCATGGGCCACATTGAACTGGCCGTGCCGGTCTGCCATATCTGGTTCTTCAAATGCATGCCGTCCCGCATCGGCCTGGTGCTCGACATGACGGCGCGCAACCTCGAGCGGGTCATTTATTACGAGGACTACATGGTGATCGATCCGGGCTCGACGCCGCTGAAGCAAAACCAGTTGCTCAGCGAACACGAGTACCGGGAAGCGCGGGAAACGTACGGAAACGAAGCGTTCCTGGCGAAGATGGGCGCGGAAGCCGTTCGCGACGCGCTGGCCAAAGTGGACCTGGGCAAGCAGATCGACATGCTGCAAGTGGCGATGACCGAAACCAAGAGCAAGCAGATCCGCAAAAAGATCGCCAAGCGCATCAAGCTGCTTCAGGGATTGCAACAGTCGAAAAGCCGGCCGGAATGGATGATCCTGATCGTGCTGCCGGTGATCCCGCCGGACTTGCGCCCGCTGGTCCCTCTGGAAGGCGGCCGCTTCGCGACCTCCGACCTGAACGATTTATACCGCCGCGTCATCAACCGCAACAACCGGTTGAAAAACCTGCTCCAGCTCAAAACGCCGGAGGTCATCATCCGGAATGAAAAGCGCATGCTCCAGGAAGCCGTGGACGCGCTGTTCGACAACGGCCGGCACGGCCGCGCGGTCACCGGCGCCGGCAACCGCTCGCTGAAATCCCTCAGCGACATGCTCAAGGGCAAGAGCGGACGTTTCCGCCAGAACCTGCTCGGCAAACGCGTGGATTATTCGGGCCGTTCCGTCATTGTCATCGGACCGGAACTCAAGCTGCATCAATGCGGTTTGCCCAAAAAGATGGCGCTGGTTCTGTTCGAACCGTTCATCATCCGCCGCCTGAAGGAGCTTGGCTACGTGCATACCGTGCGCTCGGCCAAGAAGATGATCGAGCGCCAGACCACCGAGGTGTGGGACATTCTCGAAGAAGTCACCAAGGGACATCCGGTGATGCTGAACCGCGCGCCGACGCTGCACCGTTTGTCCGTCCAGGCGTTCGAGCCGCAATTGATCGAGGGCGAGGCGATTCGCATTCACCCGCTGGTCTGCACCGCCTACAACGCCGACTTCGACGGCGACCAGATGGCCGTCCATGTGCCGTTGTCGGTCGAAGCGCAGATGGAAGCGCGCCTGTTGATGATGGCGCAAAACAACATCTTCAGCCCGTCGAGCGGCAAGCCGATCATCACGCCGACCCAGGACATCACCCTGGGTTGTTATTACCTGACCGCCGAACCCCGGACGCCCTCGCCCAGTGATTCCCGGGAGCTCAAACTCTTCGGTTCCAAAGGCGAGGTGATCTTCGCGCTCGACGACAGTGGAGTCACGACGCACGAGCGCATCCGTCTGGCAAACCCGGATTTTGGCAAACCGAGCGTTCTGGGTGATGCGAAGAAAAAGATCATTGAGACGACGGTGGGCCGGGTGGTTTTCAGCGAAATCTGGCCCCCGGAGCTGGGCTTTCCAAACAAGCCGGTCAAAAAGTCCGAACTGGGCGATCTGATCTGGCGCTGTTACAAGGTTTGCGGCCACGAAAAGACCGTGGTGATGCTCGACAAACTCAAGGAACTTGGGTTCCGCGAAGCCACCAAGGCCGGCGTGTCCATCGGTATTGACGATATGATCATCCCGGTCGAGAAGGACCAGGAAATCGATGCCGCCCAGAAGCAGATCAAGGAAGTGGAAAAGCAATATCGCAAGGGTGTCATCACCCCTGGCGAACGCTACAACAAGATCATCGACATCTGGACCCATTGCACGGACCAGATCTCCAACGTCATGTTCCGCACCCTGGAAAAGAACCAGGGCAAGAAGGAATACAACCCTGTCTTCCTCATGGTGGATTCCGGCGCGCGCGGCAATCGCCAGCAGGTTCGCCAGCTCGCCGGCGTGCGCGGCCTGATGGCCAAACCCTCGGGCGACATCATCGAGAAGCCCATTCTCTCCAATTTCCGCGAGGGCCTCACGGTGCTCGAATACTTCATCTCGACTCACGGCGCCCGCAAAGGCCTTGCCGACACCGCGCTGAAAACCGCCGATTCCGGGTACATGACCCGCAAATTGGTGGACGTCGCGCAGGACGTGATCATCCGGGAACAGGATTGCGGCACAACCAACGGGATCTGGGTCCAGGCCATCTACGAAGGCGAAGACGAAGTGGTCAAACTCAGCGAACGCCTCGTCGGCCGGTATTCCTGCGATGATGTTGCGAATCCGCAGACCCCGAAAGAGCTGCTCGTCAAGGCGAACGACGAAATTGACGAGATCAAAGCCAAGCAGATCGACGGAGCCGGGGTGGAGAAAGTCAAAATCCGCTCGGTGCTGACGTGCGAAAGCAAGCACGGTGTCTGCATGTATTGCTACGGCCGCAACCTGGCGACCGGCCTGCTGGTCAAGCTGGGCGAAGCCACCGGCATCATCGCCGCCCAGTCCATCGGCGAACCCGGCACCCAGTTGACCATGCGCACCTTCCACATCGGCGGCACCGCGTCGCAGATTTTCAAGGTGCCCCAGATCAAAGCCAAGTTCGACGGCGTTATCCATTACAACGAACTGCGCCTCGTGAAACTCGAGGATGGAAATAACATCGTGCTGAACAAGAACGGCTCTGTCTCGATCCTCGCCGACGACGGCCGCGAGCTGGAAAATCACAACGTCGTGATCGGCGCGGTCATTTCGTTCGCCGACGGCGTCAAGGTCAAGAAGGGCGAAACGTTCGTGCAGTGGGACCCTTACAACGTGCCGATTCTCTCCGAGAAAGCGGGCAAAGTGAAGTTCCACGACATCATCGAAGGCGTGACGATGAAGCAGGAGATGGACGAGACAACCCAGCAGGAGGCGATGGTGGTCATCGAACACAAAGAAGACCTGCATCCTCAAATCATCATCACGGACGACGGCGGCGAAGTGGTTGCGAGTTACCCGATCCCCTCGGGCGCGCACATCGTTGTGAACGAAGGCGACAAGATGGTCGCCGGCACATTGATGGCCAAGACGCCGCGCAAGATGTCCAAGACCAAGGACATCACCGGCGGCCTGCCGCGCGTGGCGGAGTTGTTCGAAGCGCGCCGCCCGAAGGACGCCGCCGAAATCTCCAAGATCGACGGCATCGTGGATTTCGGCCCGAGCGTCCGCGGCAAACGCTGCATCGTGATCAAAGACCAGCAGACCCAGGTCGAAGAGGAACACCTCATCGCGATCGGCAAACATGTGATTGTCTTCAAGGGCGATTACGTGAAGAAAGGCCAGCAGTTGACGGAAGGCCCGATTGACCCGCACGAAATTCTGGACATCTGCGGTCCGCAGGAGTTGCAGGAGCATCTCGTGAATGAAGTGCAGGAGGTGTATCGCCTCCAGGGCGTCACGATCAACGACAAACACATCGAGACCATCGTGCGCCAGATGTTGCGCAAGGTGCGCATCACCGAACCGGGCGACACCACCTTCCTGTGGGGTGAGCAGATCGACAAGCTCGATTTCGAGGAAGAGAATTCGCGGGTGGAAAAGATGGGCGGCAAACCCGCCGAAGCGCAGCCGGTGTTGCTGGGCATTACCAAGGCGTCGCTGGAAACGGAAAGCTTCCTCAGCGCCGCGTCGTTCCAGGACACCACCCGGGTGCTGACCGAGGCGGCGACGCGCGCGAAGGTGGATTACCTGCGCGGCTTCAAGGAAAACGTGATCATGGGCCACATTATTCCGGCCGGCACCGGCTTCGATTATCACCGCAAGGTGCAGCTCAAGCCGCTGGTGGAATTGCCGGAAGCGCCCGAAACGCAGGAACAACCCGCCGCGCTGGAAAACCCATTGGCGGGCTGACAGGCATAGAAACAATAGAAACTCAAATACTAGTTGCAACGGCCCATTCCCGTGGTATTATCCGCGCTCCGTTTGTCGGGTAAGGACAAGCGGGGCGGGTCGTTCGAAAGTTAGAGCAAAATGCCGACAATCAATCAATTGGTCCGAAAAGGACGCAGGAAGTTGAAGTACAAATCCAAAGCTCCGGCTTTGGAACACTCGCCGTTCCGGCGTGGTGTGTGCATCCAAGTGATGACGCGCACACCCAAGAAACCGAATTCAGCCATGCGCAAAGTGGCCAAGGTGCGTCTCACCAACGGATTCGAAGTCATCGCTTACATTCCGGACGAAGGACACAATTTGCAGGAACACTCGATCGTCCTGGTGCGCGGCGGCCGCGTGAAAGATTTGCCGGGCGTGCGCTATCACATCGTCCGTGGAACCCTCGATGCCGCGGGTGTGGAAAAACGCCGCGTCAGCCGGTCCAAATACGGCGTGAAACGACCCAAGGCCGGCGCGCCCAAACCGGCGGCGGCAGCGGCCCCGGCGGCCCCGGCGGCTTGATCCGCATCACGATTTAACCATTCACTTCGCAACGATTAAACGAATCCATGTCTCGAAGACGACAAGCGACCAAACGGCCGGTCCTGAATGACGCGAAATTCCACAGCACGCTGGTTTCGCGCCTCGTAAACACCGTCATGCGCTCCGGCAAGAAAAGCACGGCGCAACGAATTGTTTACGGTGCCTTCGATCAAATCGCCGGCAAAAATCCCGAGTCGAATCCACTGGAGATTTTGCAGCGGGCGGTGGACAACGCCAAACCGCGCCTGGAGGTCAAAGCCCGGCGGGTGGGTGGAGCGACATATCAGGTGCCGCTGGAAGTGCCCTCGGACCGGCAGTTCGCGCTGGCCTTGCGCTGGCTGGTGGATTTTGCGGACGCGCGCAAGGGCATTCCCATGAAGGAAGCTCTGGCCGCGGAAATTTTGGAAGCCTATCAGGGCCAGGGCAATGCGATTCGCAAGCGCGATGAGGTGCATAAAATGGCGCAGGCAAACAAGGCCTTTGCCCATTTCCGCTGGTAACACTAGACCGCATAGCGCGCCCCGCAGCCGAAGTATGTCGGGGCGTTTTTATTCTCCGAGACAGGAATCTGGAATGCAAGCAGTGATGGAAAAATCGAAGTCAATCAATTCGGTGAACCGCCAGTACTCAATGGAGCGGACGCGCAATATTGGCATTGCCGCGCACATTGACGCCGGCAAGACGACAACCACCGAGCGCATCCTCTTTTACACGGGACTCATCCACAAGATGGGCGACGTGGACGACGGCAACACCGTGACCGACTGGATGGAGCAGGAGCGCGAGCGCGGCATCACGATCACGTCCGCCGCCACCACGTGCTACTGGACCCAGAAAGAAGACGGCTCCTACAAGGCATTCAAAGGGATTCCGCACCGGATCAACATCATCGACACTCCCGGCCACGTGGATTTTACGGCGGAGGTCGAACGCTCGATGCGCGTGCTCGACGGCGCGGTGGCCGTGTTCTGCGGCGTGGCCGGCGTGCAGCCGCAATCCGAAACCGTCTGGCGCCAGGCCACCAAGTACAATGTCCCGCGCATTGCGTTCGTCAATAAAATGGACCGCACCGGCGCAAGTTTTGAACACGCGCTGGATGACATGCGCAAAAAACTCGGCGCATACGCCTACCCGATTTTCCTGCCCATCGGCAAAGAGGACTATTTTCAGGGCGTCGTTGACCTGGTGAATCAAAAGGCCATCATTTATGACCCGAATGACGAAGCCGGCCTGAAATACAGCGTCACCGACATTCCTGCGGAGCTGAAGGAATCCGCCAGGATCGCGCTCGCGGAGCTGGTGGACGCCGTCTCGAACAAGGATGATGCCGTTGCCGAGCTGGTCATCGAGAACAAGCCCATTACGCCGGAAATCCTGAAGGCCGCCATCCGCCGGTTGACCTGCAAGAATGAACTCGTGCCGGTGCTCTGCGGTTCCGCGTTCAAGAAGAAAGGCGTGCAGCCGCTCGTGGACGCCGTCGTGGATTACCTGCCGTCGCCACTCGAGGTTCCGGCCGCCGTCGGCTTGGTGCCGGGCACCGACGAAAAAGTCGAGGCCCCGTCCGACGACAACGGCAAGTTCTGCTCGCTGGCGTTCAAGCTTTGGACCGATCCGTATGTCGGCAAGCTGGTTTTCTTCCGCGCCTACAGCGGCCAGCTCAAAAAGGGCGACATGATTTACAATCCACGCACGCGGAAACGCGAACGCGTGAGCCGCGTCATGATGATCCAGGCGGACAAGCGCATTGACGTGGAAACCGTATTCGCCGGCGACATTGCGGCATTGGTAGGCCTGCGGAACATCACCACGGGCGACACGCTCTGCGACGAGGATTTCGAGATTACACTCGAGCCTCCGACCTTCCCCGAGCCCGTCATTTCCATGGCCGTCGAGCCGAAGACCAAGGCCGACCAGGAGAAAATGAGCGAAGGCCTGCAGCGCCTCGCGGAGGAAGATCCGACCTTCCGCTGCTTTACCGACAAGGAAACCGGCCAGCTCATCATCGCCGGCATGGGTGAGTTGCACCTGGAAATCATTCGCGACCGGCTGTTCCGCGAATTCAAGGTCGAAGCCAACGCGGGCGCCCCGCAGATCGCTTATCGCGAGACAATCACCAAAGCGGCCGATGGCGAAGGCAAGTTCATCCGCCAGTCCGGCGGCCGCGGACAATACGGCCATGCCTGCGTCAAAATCGAGCCGAACGAAAAAGGCAAAGGCATTGAAATCGAGAATAAGATCGTCGGCGGCGCGATTCCCAAGGAATACATCCCCGCGGTCATTGATGGTTGCGAAGAAGCCGTCAAAGGCGGCGTGCTGGCGGGCTATCAGATGATCGATTTGAAGGTTCAGATCGTGGACGGCACGTTCCACGAAGTGGACTCGAACGAGCTGGCGTTCAAGATGGCGGGCATTTTCGCATTCAAAGACGCCGCCAAAAAAGCCGGCATGATCTTACTCGAACCCATCATGAAGGTCGAGGTCACCACGCCCGCCGAATACCAGGGCGACCTGGTGGGCGACATCAGCCGCCGGCGCGGCACCATTCAGAATATTGACGCAAAAGCGGGGCAGGTCATTGTGGGCGCTCACGTGCCGCTCTCGGAGATGTTCGGTTACGCCACGGCGATCCGCTCCCTGTCCAAGGGCCGGGCTTCCTATTCCATGGAGCCATTGACGTTCGAGCAGGTTCCTACTAGCATCCTGAATACGATTTTGGACGCGGCGGCGAAGAAGCCGGCGGCCAGATCCTGACAACCATAACTATAAAATTGTTCTTTCTATGGCTGGACAACGAATTCGCATCCGACTGAAGGCCTATGACCATCGCGTCATCGACCAATCCGCCCGCGATATCGCGGACACCGTCAAACGCACCGGCGCGCGCGTGGCCGGACCCATCCCGCTGCCGACCCGCGTCGAACGATTCACCGTTCTTCGCTCCCCCCACTCGGACAAAAAGTCGCAGGAGACTTTCGAACAGCGCACGCACAAACGGCTGATCGATATCATCGAGCCGACCGCCAAAACGGTGGACGAGCTCAAGAAGCTCAATCTCCCGGCGGGCGTGGATATCACGATCAAGATCTGAGCGCTGCCGCGTTGAACCGTTAAAAATAAACCTTTATGCCTCTTGGATTGCTCGGAAAGAAACTCGGCCACACGCGGGTGTACAACTCGCAGGGTGTCATAACGCCGGTCACGGTGGTGCTCGCCGGTCCGAACCGCGTGCTGCAGGTGAAAACCCAGGCCGGCAAGGACGGTTACAACTCCGTGCAACTCGGTTTCGACGACCAGAAAGAACAGCGCCTCGCCAAGCCGCTGCTCGGTCATATCAAGAAACACAGCGGCGTGGCCGTAAAACGGATCAAGGAATTTCGTAATTTCTCCAAAGAAGTGAAGGCCGGCGACATCGTCGGGCCGGCGCTTTTTTCTCCCGGCGATTTTGTGGATGCCATTGGTGTCACCAAAGGTCGTGGCTTTGAAGGTGTCGTTGCCCGTCACGCGTTTCGCGGCGGTGATTCGACGCATGGCGCCAAAGGCTGGCATCGCCGCGCCGGCGCCATCGGCCAGCGCTTGTTCCCCGGCACCGTCATGCGGGGCATGAAAATGCCCGGCCACCTCGGCCAGGTGCGCCGCACAACGCAGAACCTCGAAGTCGTTCAGGTGCGCGAGGCCGACAACATCCTTTTGATCAAAGGCTCGATTCCGGGCGCCGAAGGCGATTACGTCGTCATCCGTGAATCGAAGAAACGTCCGAAAGGCTGGAAACCGCCGGTGGTCACCACGGGCAAGAAGGGCAAAACGGCTGAAGCCAAGAAACCCGAAGCCAAAGTCGAGGCCAAGAAGTAAGAGCAGCCGTTAAATCGTCAACACTTTAAATCGGTCAAAGGCGCAGATGAAGATTGCCATTAAAAATATCAAAGGCCAGCAGCAGGGCGAATTGGAAGTGAAATTCCAGATCGTTGAAAACGGGAGAGGGACCCAGGCGGTCCACGACACCGTGGTGGCGTATCAGGCGGCCCAGCGCATGGGCACGGCCTGCACCAAGACCATGGGTGAAGTGGCCGGCACCGGCAAGAAACCGTGGCGGCAAAAGGGCACCGGCCGCGCCCGCGCCGGTTCGTTTGCGTCACCCCTGTGGCGCGGCGGCGGTGTGACCTTCGGACCCAAGCCCCGCGATTTCGGCAAGAAAGTCAATGCCAAGACCCGGCAGTTCGCGCTCCGCAAGGCTTTGAGCGAACGGCTGAAAGCCGGCGACGTCGTGGTCGTGGATGATTTGAAATTGGGATCGCCCAAGACAAAGGAATTCACCGGCGTGCTGTCGGCGCTGGAGTTGAAAGGCAGCGCGCTTTTTGTGGCGCAGGAAGCCGACAAGAACCTGACGCTGGCTTCGCGCAATATTTCAAACGTGAAACTGACGACGAGCGATTTGCTGAACACCTACGATGTGCTGCGCCCGGACAAGCTGGTATTCACCAAAGGCGCGTTCGAGAAGGTTGAAGCCCGGTTGAGCAAGGATTGACATGAACTCTTTCGAGATTATCAAAACGGTTCGGCTGACGGAAAAAGGCACGCGCCAGGGCGAGAGCTTCAACCAATACACCATCGTGGCCGATCCCCGCGCCAACAAGACGCAAATCCGCCACGCCGTGCAGGAATTGTTCAAGGTCAAAGTCCTCAAAGTGAACACGCTGAACGTGCGCGGCAAGGACCGCCGTCAACGCACCACCCAGGCGGGCTCGACGCCCGATTGGAAGAAGGCGATTGTGACGCTGAAGGCGGGCGACAAGATCGTGTTGACGTAGGCGGTCGCTGATTTTTGGAACGCAAGAGGCCGGTTCTGCCGGCCTTTTTTATTCGGGAACGGCCGGCACAATCCCTTTGCTTCGCGAGTTTTTGCGCTTGCAAGCACCGGAAGAAAGGGGGAATTTCCAAAGCTGGATCGGCCGAAAAAGCCCGGAGCGTTTATCGCCTTCCGCAGCCGCGCGCTTAGCTCAGTGGAAGAGCACTTCCTTCACACGGAAGGGGTCGCAGGTTCAAATCCTGCAGCGCGCACCATCCCCAATCCTTACAGCGGCTTAACCTGCTTGCGCTCGTCTAAAACTACGGGCCATGACGGGAAGTCATCAATCAAATGAGGGAGGCATCCAACGGCTCCGGATGCATCGAACAATTCCCGCCAGCCACAGCGCAATCCGGAAGATCGCTTGTCGCACGCCCCTGTCGACAAAAGCTGCTGCCCGGGGGAAATCCGAGCAGCAGCCCGACCACTCCCGTGGCTTGATACCAGCGTCGCCCGTCGCCCTTTTTGCCCGCCCTCTTTGCCCTGTTGGGTCGACGCCCGGTATCACAGGTTAATACGGTCGCCACGACCCTGATCTTTCAACAAAATGAAATTGGGTTTTCAGGCTGGCTGCCGCAGCGCCTTCAAAACTGGTCTTCTTTTTCTTTAAACAGCACGTTAAACGTCGTCATCGAGCCATAGCAGCGCGTGATGTATTGTTGCATGTCCACTTTTTCGCCGTCGGATAGCTTCTCGTGTCCGTTGATTTTTTGTTCCAAAACCCGCAGTTGATTGCGCATGCCCACGATTTTGTGGAAGAACGTCTCGATCGGCACCTCTTTGGTCTGCAATGCGGGATCAGCGGGATGCATCACCAGCTTGCCGTGGTGCCAGCGGACGCCGAGTTTTTCGACGACGGAATCCGGCCGCTCCAGCCCAAGGGTGCGCAGGGAGGCGTCCACCGTTTGTTGGATGACTTGAGCCAGGGGCAGGTCCAGGCCGCGGATGCCGGCCTGGGCCTCGGCGGGTTCGACCCCGGCGGCTTCCGGAGCGATCGTGCGCTTGCCGTCGTCGAATTGAATCTCAGCCGCGCTTTCGGTAATCGCTTTGACCACACCGACACCGTATTGGGGATGGCGGATTTTCAGCCCGATATGTAGAGCTTCAATTTTCATGCGGCCATTCAACCACGGAAGAACCCGGATGAACACGGATTTTTATTTGCCATCGGCGAAGCGAGACAGCATCGTGAGGCCAGATTCAAATCATGGGCGCCAAGTTTTGGAATCGATTGTCGCACGAGTGCGAATTGTGGCAGAGCGGCACGACGGTGGTGGCCGGTGTGGACGAAGCCGGGTGCGGTCCGCTCGCCGGACCGGTCGTTGCGGCCGCGGTGGTGTTTCCCGAGGCCTGGCGGGAGAAGGGGATCGATCCCAAACTTCGCGGCCTGAATGATTCCAAACAACTCTCCGGAGAACGCCGCGAAACCTTTTTTTCCATTCTCACGTCCCATCCGGATGTTCGGCATGCCATCGCCGTTGTCGATGTGGAGATGATTGATCGAATCAACATCCGGCAGGCGGCCTGGCGGGCAATGAATATCGCCCTGGACCAACTGAAGCCAAGGCCGCAACACGTGCTGGTGGACGGGTTGAAAATCAAGTGGCTGCCTTATCCGCAAACGGCGCTGGTTCAGGGGGATTGCCGCAGCTATTCCATTGGCGCCGCGAGCGTGCTGGCCAAGGTCACGCGCGACCGCCTGATGCTGGAATTCGACCATCAATACCCCGGTTACGGTTTTGCCGAGCACAAAGGCTACGGGACGCCGCGGCACTACGCGGCCATCAAAGAGCGCGGTCCGTGCCCGATCCATCGCCGCACTTTTTCCCTGTTCCGACCCAAGGAAACAGAGTTGGACTTGTTCACCGATCCGGGACGGATGCCGGCCGATTGATTTGGTAAACGATCAGTGGATACCGGACGGCTTCCGTGGGACCGGCAAACAACTGGCGATCCAGGTTCACAAAGGCCGGATCCTGGTCCAACGCCGAAGCCAGTTGAGAGCGCCGGGTCACGACCACCAGCCGGGCGCCACAGGTGCTCAGGCTGGCGGGGCTTGGATGCAACTCGTCGCCATACCAAGGCTGATTCAGCAAAAAGGCAAGATACAGGCCGGCGCGCCCTCCGGGAAGCGCGCCGCTGCCGGCCACAGGCCCGGCCTGATTCGCGCTCTCAACCCGGCGCGCCAGGTCCGCCGCGTAATCTCCGGCCATTTTCGGAGCATCGCCAGCGACCAGCACTGCGGCCGCGAGCGGAGCGATGCCTCCCAGAACAGCCCACCACCACCATGTCGCCTCCGAAGCCTGCCGCCTGGATGTTTCGCGGCCGTGAACGGCCCACTGGGCGAGCGCGGTGAAGACAAACGGGAAAGCGGCGTAGAAAAACCTTTGTTCGGTCCAGGTCACATAACAGGGCAGGTACAAAATCAGGAGCAGAAACGGCACGACCAGGGAATTTTCCAGGATCCTCAGCGCTGCCGCATCAATCCTTCTCCGCGTCCTTGGCGAGGCCACGCTTAAGATCAATGCCGGCCACGCCAGATTCAAGCTCGTCAGCAAAGCCAGGCAAATGAAAATATTCCGCCCGATCACTTTCAACTGGTGCCAGGCGTAAGCCGGACTTTCAAAAGGCGACCAGTAGCGATAGTCCATGCGTGACGGTTCTTCCCAGTCTGTGATCCGTCCTGGAGCCGGCGGGCGGAGCTGGCGCGCAAACGGGTGATAACGATCTGTGTCCGGCGGACCCGTGAGCGCGTGACTGATTCGCGGGGTCGTGGAAAATGTCGGGGTCCGGTACTTTAGCGACAGCGTGAGCACCCACGGGCCGGCTACCAGGCCCAGCGCGAGAAATATGAGCGCCAGATTGCGGAGGAGGGGCCGGCGATTCAGCGGATCATTTCGGAGCGCGAGCGCGCCAAAGGCCAGCGTCGCCAGGATCGCGAGGGGAAAGGCGACGGCCTTGGTCAGGCAGGCCAGGCCCCACCACAGCCCGGCTCGGATCGCGCCGGAAGTGGTCTGGAGCCCAGGCCCGGCCAGCTGCCGGCTGACCGCCAAGCCAATCAGTCCGCCAAGGAACAAGTCGGGCGTGATGAATTGCACGGACCAGTAAAGTCCGGACAGCGCGGCGAGCACTGCGCCGGTGAGCTCCCATTTTTCCGGGAGTTGAGAGGTCCGAAAGACGGCTACGCATCCCCAAAGAAACACGATGGCCGACACCCCCATGAATCCTCTCCCCGCCGCCAGCGGCGAGACTCCGAGTTTCAAGAAAACAGCCATGAACCAGCTTGCCAACGGCCCCCAATAGCCTGAAACCGCGAGATCCCACTTCCCCGCGGCGTAGTAACTGGCGATGCGGAGATAGGCGACCGCGTCGGTGTTCAAGGCATGTTGAAAGTGCAGTCCCAACAACACCAATCCCATGCTGTAAGTGAGAACAATACCCCACAAAAACCGGTTGGTCCGCATCGGAGAGCACGCTATCGGCAATCCCCGCCGCGACCAAGTTCAATCTCTCGGATCGCGGAGCATCGCTCCCGGTCTCCAGCCTTTATTCGCGCGGAGCGATGCTCCGCGATCCGATCGGAGTGATTCCCTGCCGAAATTGTTTTGTCTTTCCGGGCCTGGGGTTATAGAACGAACCCGGGCTCAACGCCGGATTCTACGGGGATGAACTTGCCGACACGCATACGGAGCTGGTTCCGCGGGACCGAGAAGCCGTTGCATTTGCGGCATGGCGAACTCGGCGAGCGCGCCGCCAAAAAACAGTTGCGGCGGCAAGGGCTCAAATTCCTGACCGCGAACTTTCGGTCCGATCGCGGCGAGATTGATCTGGTTTTCCGGGATGACGACTGTCTGGTGTTTGTCGAAGTCAAAACGCGCTCGTCGGAGGATTGGACGCGCCCGGCAGCCGCGGTGGACGCGCGCAAACGGCGGCTGATTTCCCAAACCGCCCTGGATTATCTGCGTCTGCTGCGCAACCCGCAGGTAAAAATCCGCTTTGACATCGTCGAGGTGCTGCTGGCCGACGGCGCCGTGCGGGAAGTGCGGCATCTGCCGAACTCATTTCCGATGGAGAAACCGTATCGGTATGGTTGAGCGTTCGCAGGAACCGGCGTGAGGCTCATTTCGGAGTGCGGAATGCGGAATTCGGAGTGCGGAGTGGCGCGCGTTGCCAACACCATCTTTGAGATGGCTGCTACAATTGTTCGCCGGCCATGACGTCGGTTTCCTTGAGCGACAAAGGAAATGGCTCGAGGGTCATCGCCCGGTCGTGCCCCAGAAACTCTTCGCACACGTGAAAGAATTCCGCCCGGGTGGCGACGCGGCGAATCTGGTGCAGGAAATGTCCGGCGGGATCCGCACCGATGCCGAGGTAATTCATGTACTTTTTCATCTTCTGCACCTGGGCCGATTCCCGCGCGTCCGGAGGGCAAACGGCCTCGTAAAGCGCCCGCACATACGCCAGCACCTCGAAGCCGCGCGGGATAACAATGGTTTCGCCACGTTGATGCTGGCGGATTTGGTGAAACAGCCACGGGTTCCGGATTGCGCCGCGGCCGATCATCAGTCCGCGCGCGCCCGTCAGCTTCAGAACCTCGCCCGCATTGGGCGCGGAGTGCACGTTGCCGTTGGCCAGCACCGGGCACGACATTTCCGCGGCGGCGCGCGCGATGTATTCGTAATGGACTTCGCTTCGGTACATCTCGTGGACGGTGCGTCCATGCACGGTCAACAGATCAAGCGAGTGCCGCGCAAAAATCGGCAGCAATTCGTCGAATACCCCGGGCGAATCAAAACCGATGCGGGTTTTGACCGTGAACTTGATCTGGATGGCTTCACGAAGCGCTCCGAGGATGGCGTCCACCCGTTTGGGCTCGCGCAGCAGTCCGCCGCCGGCGCACTTGCGGTAAACCACCGGCGCGGGACAGCCCAGGTTCAAATCGACCGCGGCGATTGGATATTGTTGCAGTTCACGGGCCGTTCGGACGAGCGACGGAACATCGTTTCCAATCATCTGTGCGATGACCGGCCGGCCCGTCGGGTTTTCCGTGACAGACTTAAGAATGTGACGGTTCAGGGTGGAGGTGGCATAAACGCGAAAATACTCGGTGAAATACACATCCGCGCCGCCGTAAGCCTTCATCAAATTCAAAAACGGCAGATCGGTCACATCTTGCATCGGGGCCAACGCGAGGATGGGAGCGGAGCCGTCCAGCATTGATGCAAACTGTTCGCGATAATCCACAGTAAACAGGCTAGTGGAATTGCGGGTGCTGCCGCAACTTTTCCCAGGTCTCCGGCGAGAGCGGCCTTTGGCGGTAAACCGGCTCATGCAGTGGTTCCGCGCCGTCGGAACGTTTCGCGCGCTCGAGCCAGCGGTGATCGAGCGGCGCGTCAAGCCGTTCGAGCCGGTTCGCCGCCACCGTGGTTTCCTCCTTCAAACCCGACGGGTAGCCGGCGCCGACAAAGAATCCACCGAGCAGCATCGCCACCCGGGCCAGGGTGCTGCGCGTGTACGTGGCCAGGTCGCACGGACGTTGAGGATCCAGCCTCCGGAACAAGCCCGTGAACAGCGGAAGGGTCCACATCTCCGGATTTTTCCCCGGAGAATGCGGGTCGAACAAAATGGCGTGCGGGGCAGGCAGGCAGGCAGGAACGCCGGTCTCCGACCCGGCATTTCGGCACACAGCGGAATCGCGCCGGATCGGAGATCGATGCTCCGATTCGTCCGGAGCATTGTCCCGGTTGCTCGAAATCAGCTTCGGAAAATCGCCGAGTTCGAGCGACCATTCGACTTGGAGCTTGCTGTCGCCGAATCTGACACGATGGTTTTGCGCGAGCTCAACCAGCACCGTCTCGTGTCCGGCGAGGTAGTCTAGTTCCGCGCTGTGTTGCAGCGCAAACGCCAGGGCATCGCTGTTAAGGTCGAAGCTGACAAGCCGGAGGCGCTTTGGAGCGCGGATCTCCCGAGCGGCAGCGCTTGGGCCGGCCAGATGATCTCGGACCGCGCGCAGAGCTGTGAGCGCGTTGGCGGCTGCGCCAAGACCGACGTCCCACAATACGAATTCACCATTCGTTTCCCCGATCCGCTCCGGCAGGCGCAATTGCCGGACATACAAGGCCTCGGCTTCGGCCACCGGTCCGATGACCGGATGAAATGTTTCGCCTTGAGCCAGCGAACGAAGGCTGCACATGCCATTGGCCAGTTTGACGATTTGGTAGGCGGCGGCTTGCGGCATGGGTCCAGGGTAGCAAAAATCGGCAACTCCACCCGGAATATCTTAAAGGCTGTTTGGAAACTCCCGTTTGGAGTCCCGCCTTCAGGCGGAAGCGCGTGGAAACCGCTTGAAGGCGGAACTCCGAACAGATTTCAACCCGCCGCCAGTGACTTTTCCAACTGAATTGTTTCGGCTAAGATTCGCCTGCCAGAAGTCCGCTCTGGACTTCATCGGAAGTCACCGGCTTTCGACAGGTGTCAGCCGGATCGATCTGACATTGACCGCATGCCAGGCGTTTTTTACCGCGCGAAGGGAGATGGTCGATTTGCCCGAAGAAGTGATTTCCAAAGAGCCAAGCTTTACGGTTTGGAATTTGCCATAGTCGCCTGTGGCCGCAGCCTCGCCTTGGGTCCGGTGTTCACCGGCAGCGACCTCCAAAGACCCCGCTCCAAGCCCGGCAACCTCGGCATCCACGTCGAACGTGCCCGGCTTGGTCACCTCCACCTCCCAATCCGCACCCTCATCCGGATTGAACCACCAGCCGAGGCAGTCGCGATCCGCGCCGGATTCATATTGGAGTTGTTCGCCATGCAGACGGGCTTCGCTTGCCGGCAGAACGATCGAGCCGTCGGGCTTCTGCGAAATGGCCGAGGCGGCGCGGGGTTCGACTTGGAGCGGGCCTTTGACGCGGAGGACGATCGTGGAGGAAATCGGGTCCGGAGCGGTGGCCGGCACGGAGAGGGTCAAGCCCTCCGGACTTCTTTGGCGGGCGAGCGGTTTCTTCGCGGCATCGGCCAGGAGGTAAACTTTCTGCGCTTCATTCTTTAGCCCGGGCACGAGAAGTCTTCCGTCCTGCGGCCAGCGGAACACGTGCAAGTAAAGCGTTGCGCCATCGCCGGTGATTTTCTTCGTGCAGCGCCCCCACGGCAATTTGCTGAACGGACTTGCGGTGGTGCCGTAAATTGCCTCGCTGTTCACATTCATCCATTTGCCGATTTCCTTGAGCCGCTCGACGGAAGGTTCAGGGATCAGTCCTTCTGAAGTCGGGCCGACGTTCAGCAGGTAATTGCCCCCTTTCGACGCGATATCGACGAGGTTGTGGATGAGGGTTTCGGTGCTCTTCCAGTTTTTGTCGTGGCTTTTGTAGCCCCAGGTGTCGTTGATCGTCATGCAGGTTTCCCAATCGCGGTTGGTATACCCTGTTGCGGGGATGTGTTGCTCCGGTGTTTCGGTGTCGCCTTTGAAGCCGCCGCCGAGCCGGTTGTTGTAGATGATGCCGGGTTTCACTTTCAGCAACGCAACGAGCTTCGCGGCCCGCTCCGGGTTCATGTCTTCCGGGGTGTCCCACCAGAGCACGGCGGGAAATTCCCCGTAATTGCCGAGGATTTCCTTCACTTGCGGCACGGCGATCTTATCGATGTAATCATCCATGTTGCGTTCCTGGGTCTTGTCCCACTTGCCGCCGATCGCGGAGCCGCCGTTGTTCCAGTCCTGGGCCTGTGAATAGTAGAATCCGAGTTTGAGGCCGTATTTGCGGCACGCGGCGGCCAGATCCTTCAACGGGTCTCGGCCGTACGGCGATGCCTTGACGAGGTTCCAATCGGATGCTTTCGAGTCGAACATGGCGAAGCCGTCGTGATGTTTGGAGGTGATGACGATGTATTTCATGCCGGCTCCTTTGGCCAGGCGCACCCAGTCGTCGGCGTTGAACTTGACGGGGTTGAACTGTTTGGCGAATTCGCGGTATTCGGCGACGGGAATTTTGCCGTTGTTCATGATCCACTCGCCGATGCCGGAGACCGGTTTGCCGTGGTAGGTGCCGGCGGGCACGGAATAGACGCCCCAATGGATGAACATGCCGAACCGGGATTCGCGCCACCAACGCATGCGCGCGTCGCGCTGCGCCGGGGTTTCCTCGGCGTATGGATCGGGGTTGACAGCATTTGTATCCGCGGTTGCCGCGTGGAGCAGGTGACCCGGTGAGAGGTTCAGGATCAGAATCGCAGCCGCAAACGAAGAGGCGAACCGTGACATATTCATGAAACCATTCTCAAGGTTCCTGAACATTAAGCAAGACAACCGGAGTGCCCTTTTCCCCAAGCCCGGGATGCGCCGGCAGGAGAGAAGTCGAACCCAGGAGACGTACGGTCGTCGGGCGTGCCACCGCCAGAATGGCTGCAAGCCCGCACTAAAGCTGCTTCATCGCCTGGTCCAGCGCGGCACAGAGCTTTTGCATCGTCGCTTCGGTCTCATCGCCCATATTCGAGATGCGGAACGTCGTGCCCTTGATCTTGCCATAGCCGCCGTCGATGAGGAATCCCTGGTCTTTGACCAGTTTCTGCAGCTTCGGCACGTCCACCGCGCGCCCGCCCGGTTTGGCGCCGTTGTTGACGCAAGTGAGCGTGACGGACTCGAAACCCTTGTCCGGGAAAAGTGTGAAACCGTGGCGCGCTGCCCAATCGCGCGTCATCTGGTTGGTCTGGCGATGGCGTGCGAACCGCGCTTCCAGCCCTTCGGCGAAGATGTCTTCGAGCTTCGACGCCAGGGCGTTCACGTGGCCGATGCTCGGCGTGCTGGGCGTCATGCTCTGCTCGGCGTTCTTCTGGAACTCGACGAAGTCGAAATAATAACCGCGATCCTTCATCGTGGCGGCTTTCGCCAGCGCGGCGGGCGAGCAGACGAACACCGCTGTGCCCGGCGGCAAAGCAAACGCCTTTTGCGTCCCGGCCAGCAACACGTCGATGCCAAGCGCGTCAAATTCGATTTTCGTCGCCGTCATCGAACTGACCGCGTCCACGACAAACAGGACGTCGGGATATTTTTTCTTGAGCGCGGCGATTTCGGCCAGCGGACTCATGACGCCGGTGGAAGTTTCGTTGTGAATCATTGTCAGCGCGTCAAACTGGCCTGTGGCGAGTTTCTTATCCACCGCATCGGCGCGGATGGGCGAGCCCCAGGGCACCTGCAGCGCTTCGGCGTCCTTGCCGCAACGTTTCGAGACGTCGAACCACTTGTCCGAAAACGCGCCGCACATGCAGTTGAGCACCTTTTTGGAAACCAGATTGCGGATGGCCCCTTCCATGACGCCCCAGGCCGAGGAGGTGGAAATGTAAACGAGCTGCTTTGTGTAAAGCAATTGCTGGAGCTGCGGCTGGATTTTCGCGTACAGGTCTTTGAAACCCTGCCCGCGATGACCGATCATCGGCTGGCAAAAGGCGCGAAACGTTTTTTCGCTGACTTCGACCGGCCCGGGGATGTGCAGTTTGACATGTGGCATAAAGCTCCTGAAATGTTTCACGGGCGCGGACCGAAACGCAAGGGAGTTTTGCCCTCTTCCGTTGGTTTTTATTACCCAAATTTTGCGCTTTGAACTTGGCGCCGGGAATGATTGAGTCAGGGAGTGATCGGAACAACTCTGAACGTAGCCGGGATTCTCATCGGAGGGATTCTCGGGCTGGCCAGGAAGACGCCGGTTTCGGCGGCGAACCAGAATCGGCTCAAAATCGCTCTGGGAGCGTTCATTGCGTTTTTCGGGCTGCGGTTGACGTGGCTGGGCCTGAACGGTCCGATTCTGCAGATTCTCAAACAGCTTGCCATCGTCATGGTGGCGTTGATGCTGGGCAGACTGGCCGGACGCCTCCTCCATCTGCAAAAAGCTTCCAACCGCGTCGGCGGATTCGCTCGCGGTCGGATGAATGCGGCGAAGCCGAATGATCCGAACCGGTTCACCAACGGTTTTCTGACGTGTTCGGCGCTGTTCTGCGCGGCCCCGCTGGGCATCGTGGGCGCCATCTGCGAGGGTTTGCCGGTCTCCGGCGCTCCGTCCGGAAATTTTTATCCGCTCCTGATCAAGGCGGTGATGGATGGGCTGGCGGCGATGGGGTTTGTTTCGATATTCGGCTGGGGCGTGATCTGCTCGGCCGTGCCGGTGCTGGTGTTCCAGGGCACGATTACCTTGCTGTGCGCGCGGTTTCTGGCGCCGGTTTTGAGTGCGGCGTTGATGGATTCCATCAATGCAACGGGCGGGCTGCTGATTTTCTGCATGGTGTTGATCATTTTCGAAATCAGAAAAGTCGAGATCACGGATTATCTGCCGGGCCTGGTTGTCGCGCCCTTGTTGACTTGGTGGCTGCGATAGACGCCTAGCCGGTGCGGTAACAACTTATTGAAACCGCAGATGAACGCAGATGGACACAGATAGGACCAAGAGTCTGATGAGATTGCGCGGCCGCTGGAACCCTTCGCTGTTTGGATCATAAGTAGTCTCCACGTTCTCCTGTCCGCGCATTGGGGCGATGGATCGCCTGCGAGTTCACCGGGCGTGCCTCCGGGTGCCCCTCCTGGTGGCGAGACGCCGCCCCAACCCGCGGCCCGGACGGCCGCGCGATACGGTTCATGGGTGGCTTCGACCCGCGAAATCGGGAGCGCATTGGGGCCTTGGTCCTTGCTGGGCCGGGCGCGTCAGTCCTCTGCACGCCGTTTCACGATGGCCGAACTGCGGCGCGCACGGAGTGACGCGCCCTACCTTGATTTACGGCGAAACCACGCGGTAGAACCGGGTCCGGTAGTTTGTCGCCGAAGGGTCGGTGAATGGGAACGGCGAACTGGCGGCCAGGAAATTGGTGAGGTTGACCCAGGGCACCGGATTTACGGAGAGATTGGTGGTGGCCTGAATGTGATAGCTTTGGCCGATGCCAAGGGAGATCCGCGCAGTGAAACCGGTGCTCGAACGGCTGTACGGTCCGGTGAAGGTCGGCAGCCCGGGAGCGCTGGTGGCCAGAATGTCGGCGCCGAATTCACTGGTGTCGCCGGTAACAAGATCGGTGGCGGTGGCCGTGAAATTCTGGTTGGTGAAATTGCCTGACAACCCGAAACCGAAGATGGCATTCCCGCTGCCGTCCGTGGTTGCGGTGGTGCTGCCGAGGTAAAACTGTCCCTCGCCGTAACCCGAAGGATCGGGATTGCTATTGCGGTAGAAATCCAACACGAAAGCATGGCTGGCGGTGCAGTTGAAAGTGCCGCTCAAGATCGTGCTGCTGCCGGACACCGTTGCGGAAGTGAAGACCGGATAATTCTGCAAATCATTCGGGCCCGGCACTGCGCCGCCGGGGTGGTTGGCCGTCACACCGAAGGAATCTTCCGTGCCGCCGGCGAGGTTGATGCCAAGGTAGCCGTTGGAAAAAATTGCATTTCCGCGAAGGGTGTTGCCCACGCTGACGTCCGTGTTGTCGCTGCCGATATAGATCCCGGTGAAGCCGTTGAATGCGATGGTGTTTCCCCGGCCGGCGCCGCTCGTATCAAGGCCGACGACATTGCTGCTGGCGCCGTCGAAGAAGACCACGCCATCCCAGCCGTTGCCGAGAGCGTTCGTGCCGTCGGCTTTGAGGCCGATCAGATTGCCCTGGATCAGGTTGCCGCTGATGTTGGTGCCGTAGGCGTAGATGCCGCGCAGCGTGTTGCCGGAAATCACATTGCCGGCCCCTGCCGCGGTGCCGCCGATGACATTGCCGCTCGCGGCGGAAACGAGGTAAATGCCTTCGTAACCATTCCGCACGGCGTTCGCGCCGGTGGCGTCCGTGCCGATAAAGTTGCCTTCAATAAAATTCCCGGTCGTGCCGGCGTCGGTGAGGAAGACGCCGTCCCCATTATTGCCGGCGATGACATTGCGCGCGGCGCCCGAAGTGCCGCCCAGCGTGTTGCCCGTTGCGCCGTCCGACACGAGCACGCCGTGAAAATTCGGCACGGGCGTTGATCCATCGGGAGCCAGGCCGATGTAATTGCCTTGAACGACGTTGCCGCTGGTGCCGGCGTTGCCGATGACGACGCCGTACGAGCCATTGCCGGAAATGACATTGCGCGTGGCCGCGGTGGTCCCGCCGGCGATGTTGCCGGTGGCGCCGGCGAAAAAGGTGAGGCCGGCAAAGCCGTTGGGAATCGCGTTCGTCCCCGTCCAGTCGGTGCCGATGAAGTTCCCTTGCACGAGGTTGGCCGAGGTGCCCGCGCCCGCCAGTCGAATGCCTTCGGAATCGTTGCCGGAAAGAACGTTGCCGGTGATCCAGTTGCTCTGTGCGCCGTCGATCACATAAATTCCGTTAAAAGTATTTGGGAGCGCGGCCGTCCCATTTGCATTCAGGCCGATCCAATTTCCCTGCACCGTGTTGTTGGTCGCGGCGCCGATCCAGACGCCGAAGTTGGGGTTGCCGGAAATCACATTGCGCGCGTTGGCGTTCGTGCCGCCGATGAGATTGGCCTCGCTGCCGTTGAGGATGATCGCGCCGCCCGAAGCATTGGTCACCGGCGTCATTCCGGTCGCGTCAGTGCCGATGTAATTGCCGAGGACGATGTTGCCGGTCGTGTTGGTGCCGGCGATAAAAATGCCATATTGCGAATTGCCGGAGAGTACATTTCGTGCGAGCGCATTCGTTCCGCCGACAATATTACGGCTGGCGCCGTCAGAAATGAGGATGCCCTGGTAGGCGTTGGGAGCGGCATTGGTGCCGGTGGAGCCGAGACCGCTCCAGCAGCCGCTGATGGTGTTGTTCGTGGCATCCGGGTAAAGCATTGTGAGTCCGTTCCAGTTGAATCCCTGGAACGCCACATTTTTCACCTGATTGTTCGCGGAGTAGAGGAGCAGGCCGGTGATGGAGGTGAATTCCTCGGGCAAAATTTGCGAGCCGTCCACCACGATGATTGGATTGGTTGCAAAACCCGGTTGCGTCGAACCATCGATCACCATTCCATTGGCCACGAGCGGCGGCAGATGGCCGGTGAGATGAATGGTAAAGACGCTGTTGCTGTAGCCGGGGTCGTTCGTCGGAATATTGAAGCGGGCCACGGCGCCGGGATGATCGGTGAGATAATAGATTGCGGCGCGCAGACTGCCGGGGCCGGCGTCGGCGGTGGTGGTGACGACGTTGGTGAGTGGCACGGTCGGCGGGCCGTAAAGGAACGCCAGCGCGGCGCGGTCGCCGGGACTGAGCGCGAGGTTGCCCATGCGCGGCTGGAAGCGCGCGTAGGGTGGCTTGGGCTGCTGAGTGTCGAGCACGCCCGGTTGAATTGAGGCGAAGTCCCGTCCCAGATGCATGACGGACTCGAAATCGTAATTCCCGTTGGTGACACTGGACGGATCAATCTGGAACCAGACCAGATTTCCCGGGGTGACGTTGTTGGACAGGACGATCAGGTAATTGGTCTGATCGATCCGGATGTTTTCGTGAGTCAAACCGAACGAGTGGCCCATTTCGTGGCCAACCTGGGAGCGGCTGAGACTGCTGACCGACACCACTTGCGGGCTGTAACCGGGGGATACATTGTCAAAGTAATTGGTGTTGTAGGAAAACACGATGTAGCGGGCCTGGTTGGTATAGGGGACAAACTTCACACCGGCGGCCAGCTCCCATTCGCGCAGGCCGTCGAGGTAGGTCGGGCGTTGGGCTGTCGAGACGGAGTTGCTGAACACGTACGGCACGATGCCCCCGGGCCAGGGAACTGTGGCGGGAGAAGTGCCCGCGTAAAAATTTCCAGCCAAACCGGGGCGGACCGACAGAGCGACGCTGCCCGCCAGAAGCAAAAAAGCGATTCGCCTCCAGAAAACGGAAATCCGTTGGTTCTTGTTCATGGCCCAATACGTCCGGTACTCATGATTCGGTCGTGGAAATCAACCTGACGATACCCAAAATCTCCGTTTTGTCAGTCCTTTTGTGCGAGGCGCAGAGAGGAAGAAGTTGGCTTAAGACAACGACGCGGTTTAAAAAGACGGGATTATCGAAACGTTGGGTTGATGCCCGGGGATGAGGGATGTTTTCACACCCATCGTCCGAAAACCTCCCATCCGCAATTGTCGCCGTACAACAAAAACCCGCCGGTGAAGGCGGGCTCAAGTCCAAAAGTTCAACCGCGGCATCACCCGCCGTATTTCACGCCACAACCGTAAGGTTTTGTCAGCGGAACGGTTACTTTCTCGCCCGCCAGGAGGTGGGTCACCGCATCCTTCACATAGTTGTGGGCTGTGCGCGGGTCGTGATCCGGCGTGGCCTGGTCGTCGATGGCGCCGTTGTAAGCCAGTATTCCGCCCTTATCGATGACGAACATGTGCGGCGTGGTTCGCATGCCGTAAGCCTTGCCAACCTGCCCGGAGCTGTCATCGATCCAGGCGGTGGCGTTGAGCTTCTCCTTTTGCCATTCCTCGCGCGCCTGCTCGGGAGTGCGATGGCTGGAATTGTTCGGGTTGACGGAATTCACCATCAGCCAGACAATGCCTTTCGAGGTCATCTCCTTCTGCAATTCCTGCATGGCGCCGGTATTGAAATGATTGGCGCAAAACGGGCAGTCGGAATTGTAGGATTCCAGCACGACGATTTTGCCTTTGTAATCGGCGAGCTTGATCGTCTTGCCGTTGATGTCGGTGGCGGTGAAATCGGGCGCGGGTTTGCCGACTTCGGCTGCGACCAGCGCCGTGACGGTCAGTCCGATCACGGCCAGAAAAGTAATGGCTCGTTTCATAATTCGCTCATTCATGGATTGGCTTGATAATAGGATAAGAGGGATCAAACCGCAAATTGTTCAAAGAAAACTCTTATTTCACCGCCCGATCCAGCGCCTCCAGCACAATTCCCGGCGTCAGGAGTTCCGGCAGAACAATCGGCGGCGCCCCGTCCTTGGGCGGGTAAACCAAAACCAGCGGCACACCCGCCCGGCCGTAACGGTTCAACTCGGCGGTGATGTCGTCGGGGAGCCGAGTATAATCTCCCAGGAACGCCGCCGCGCCGATGTCCTTCAATTTGGCCCGCACCGACGGGATCTCGATGGCCAGATGTTTGTTCGCCTGGCAGGTGATGCACCAATTCGCCGTGAAATCCACGAGCACCGGATGGCCTTCCGATTGCGTATGGGTCACTGCGCGCAAGCTCCAGGGTTCCCAGGCGATGCCATCCGCGCTCTCTTTGAGTGATCCATTGTTGGATCCCGGCGGAATGGGTTCGCGCCATTTCAACTGCTTTTCAATGGTGCCGACGTAGCCGCCGCACAAGAGTGCCACCGCTATTGCGAGCGCCAGTCCCCGGCGATTGCGACCGCGCTGCACGAATTCGCCGTAGACCCAGGCTGCTAGCGCAACGATGACCAAAAAAATTCCCAGCCACCAGGCGCGCTGGCCAAAATATGCCGGAATTAAACTCAGCAACCAAATGGCCGTGGCCAGCATCGGAAAACCCAGCACGATTTTGAATTTCTCCATCCACGGACCGGGTTTCGGCAGTAACCTCAACCACGCCGGTTGCCAGCTCAGGACAATGTACGGCAAGGCCAGCCCGAAACCGACGGTTAGAAACATCACCACAATCACCGGTGCGCGCTGGGTGAAAGCGAATCCGAGTGCTTGACCCAGGATAGGAGCCGTGCAGGGCGTGGCGAGCACCGTCGCCAGAACTCCGTTGAAAAACGCGCCGGAGGCTCCCTTCCGCGAAGCCAGCGATCCTGCGGCGTTCAAGGCGCGTCCACCCAGATTCACCTCGAACAAGCCGAACAGGTTCAGGGCCACCAGGGTGACGAGTACCGTCAGCACCACGACGAATTGCGGGTTGCTGAATTGCATGCCCCAACCCGCCCGATGGCCGGCGGCCTTGACGCCGATCACCATGCCGGCCAGGACAAGAAATGAAACAAGCACTCCGAGGGCATAGATCAAGCCCAGCTTCCGCACATGGCGCGGATCGCTGCGCGCTTCGCCGACGAATCCCAGGATTTTCAACGCGATGACCGGCAGCACGCAAGGCATCACGTTCAGGATCAGCCCGCCGACAAAGGCGTAGAGCAACATTTGCCACAACGATTTGGAGAGCGGGGCGACGGCGGCTGCTTCACGATCCGGGTTGCCTGCCGGGAGCATCGTTGGGCGTGTCGCGGTGGCGGCGGGCGCTGATTCCACCGCAGCTAAAATGGGTGCGGTGATTTCATAGGCAAGTTGCCCGTCAGCGGACTTCTGTATCGACAATCCCGAAAGCTGTTTCGGCCAGTCGCCCTGGAATTTTTTCACCGGTTTGCGCAGCCGGATCGTGCCGGCTTCGGACGGAAGCCGTTCGGTCGCACCCTGGACTTCGAAATCATCGCTGCCTTGCGGATAGAAATCGGCTTCGCCGGCGGCCGTGGGCGATTTCCATTCCACAATAATCGGGCGCAGGTCCTCGTTCGTGCTCGTTTCCCACTGGAAGCGCGCTGACAATTCGCCGCCGCGCAGCGGCAATTTCTTTTGCCAGGTTTGGATCAAGTCCGCGTTTGTCGAAGGCTTGAGTTCCGTTCCAATGGTCAGCGTCGCCGTGACTTCAGCTTTGCCGGGGACGCATTGTTCCTTGCATTCGAGCCAGGCGACGGTTGCCTTGAGTTCGTGAGAGCCGGGGGTCAAATCGGACGCGAGTTTGAGAGGCACCAGGAGAACGACGTCATCGGTGAAAACATAAGTCGTCAGATCATCCGGCGGCAGCTTCTCCGGCGTCGGCCACTGGATGTCACCGGCGGTGACTCCGGCGGGCAAATTCCATTTGACGCTCGTGGGGATGCCGGAAGCGCCGGAGTTTTTCCAATAGGTATGCCACTGCGGGTCCATGTGCAGTTGGATGCCGGCCAGGACGGTGTCGCCCGGACGCGCCATTTCGACCGACAAAACCAGGCGCGCCTGCGTGTGCGCCGCCTCCACGGACGCCGCTGCCAGGCCGAAAGCCACCGCAACGATCAGTTTGATTATGGATCGCACCCCTATTAGATGCACCAAAGCGTGGAACATTAGAAGTTTTTTGAAATACTCTGGAAGCAACCTTAGGCCGAGCCAAGCTCGTGGAATCTGCGTTATCCGATTTACGAACCGCAGCGCCCACCCGTCCGTTTCGTCATGCTTCCGTCGAAATTGCTTGTGGCTCAACGCACGATTTCTTACGACACGCCTGAATCAGATGTTGAGCGTCTGTTATGGCCAATCGGAAGCTTGCAATATCCTGGTGTCTGCTATTTCATAGCCGAGAAGGAGCCGCCTATGACAAAGGAACGCCTCGACACGGTTGGGAATTGGACTGAAATCAAACTCCAGATTCTGCAGGAATACGCCAATGCATATGCGCAAATCCTCTACCATCAACCCGCCATCAAACATGTCGCCTACATCGATGGATTCGCGGGCGCGGGCGCACACATTTCGAAGGATAGCGGTGAATTGATTGACGGCAGCCCGATGCGCGCGTTGTCTATCGAACCCCGTTTCACTCACTACCATTTCGTGGAAATGAATCCGGCCCGAGCGGAGCGCTTGCGCGGTATCGGTCCGCAGGATGATGTGACCGTGTACGAAGGAGACAGCAACGAGGTGTTGCTGAACGAGGTTTTTCCTGAGTGTCGGTACGAGGATTATCGGCGAGCGCTTTGCCTTCTGGATCCGTATGCTTTAAATCCAAATTGGGAGGTTGTTGAAACAGCAGGAAAGATGCGTAGCATCGAAATCTTTCTCAATTTTATGATCATGGACGCCAACATGAACGTCCTTTGGAGAAACCCGGACTCAGTTTTACCAGATCAAGCTCTGAGAATGACCAGATTCTGGGGAGACGAATCCTGGCGCGAATCTGCATACAGAACCGAACCAGGCCTATTCGGACCCATAGAAGAAAAGGCGTCGAATGATGCCGTTGTTGCAGCCTACCGGAAACGCCTGAAGGAAGTTGCTGGTTTCAAGTATGTGCCGGAGCCGTTGCCAATGTGCAATACTCGCGGAGCGGTAGTGTATTACCTCTTTTTCGCGTCGCAAAATTTCACGGGTAACAAGATTGCAGAACACATCTTTAGGAAATATCGTAAGCGCACGACACATTGAATGAGCGCGAACTCGAAAATCGAATGGACGGATGCGACGTGGAATCCGGTCCGCGGCTGCACCAAAGTCA
>CAZFOA010000007.1:0-1391 GCA_964520205.1 uncultured Verrucomicrobiota bacterium
ACCTGCACGAGGTTGGTCGTCTTGCCGCCCATCGCCGGGCCGTAATAGACGATTTTGACCTGCAATTCTTTGGTTGCCTGATTGATGATTGCCATAAATCCGAGTGCTTACTGTTTTTTCCGGTCCAGTTCCGAGGCGAGCGCGGCCAATTGGGCCGTGGGCAGCGGTTGGCCGGGGCGACCGAAGGCCGCGAAGAAAATGGCATTCACGCGGAATATCTTCCACGGAACGTTCCCCACGGTAAAATTCAGGTTGTTCAATTCGCCCATGCGCAATTCCTTGGTGCATTGGCTGACTTTGCTGAAGATATGCGGCAGGAATGCCGCCAGCGTGTCACCGTTCAGATCCTGCGCCAGCCGGCTGGCGACCATCAACCCGTCCGGCAGCGCGATGAGCGCGCCGGCCACACCGTCCAATGCCGCCGCGCGGGAAACCACCTCGTTGGGCGTGGCGCACCGGGAAACAAAATTGGTGCCCGGCGAGGCGGCCGCCTTGCGCTTCAATTCGGTGTCCTGCGGTCGCGCGCCATCCGCATTGTCGTCCCAGATATAATAATTGGTATCCGTGGGCTTGGAGACCGCGTGCGAAACCGCGGGCGGAGCCGGAGTGTCCGTCGGCGCAGACGGGCCCGGTTGCGGAAAGCCAAAAAACAAATTCGGGATGTTTCCGTCAATCGCAACTTTCTGCTGGGGCTTGGCGGGAGCCTGCTGGCGGTTTAAAAACAGCGGCGCAAGAACTTTGAGCGGCAATTCGAGCAGCGCGTTGTCGTAAATCGAAACGGTCGGCGGCGGCGAGGGTTTGATCCAGGAACGCAACGCTTTCCATGGAAACGCGACTTTGCCCCGCTTGAGAGCCAGTTCCACCGCCTCCACGGGGATGGCCACCTTGGCGTCCATAAGATTTAATTGCCCGATTTCCTGGCGCAATGCCTCGGGCCATCCCTCCGCCAAACTCATCAGCGGGATTGCCAGCGAGGGCACCTCGAAGGCGGGGCGCGCGGGTTGCGGAGCCGGTTCGCTTGGAGTGAGCGGCGGGCGTGACGCGGCGGTTTCGCGCGGCATAGCCGGCGAAATAGACGTGATCGGCGCTGCCGGCACAATCGGCGAAATCGGCGAAATCGGCGCTGCCGGCACGATGGATTTGATCGGCGCAGCCGGTGCAATAGGCACAATAGGCGCGAAAGATTTGATCGGCGCTGCCGGCGCAATCGGCGCAACAGGCGCAATCGGCGCTGCCGGCGCAATGGGGGTAACAGGTGCTGCACCCATGCCGCGATAGGCCGGCGGGACCATGCTCACTGGAGGAGAACCCGGCGGTCTTGAAGACGGCAAAGGCGGCTTGGATGTGGAACCAATTGGACTGCGGAAAGGGATCGGTGCCGGCGGCGGCGC
>CAZFOA010000007.1:1491-33033 GCA_964520205.1 uncultured Verrucomicrobiota bacterium
GCTTGGATGTGGAACCAATTGGACTGCGGAAAGGGATCGGTGCCGGCGGCGGCGCGTGGGCCGCAGGCATTTGTGGCGGCGGCGCAGGAACCGGCGCAACTGGTTTGAGCGTTCGGATCGGCGTCGGCGGCTGCACCGGCGTTGTCGGCTGCACCGGTGTCGGCGGCTGCCCGAACGACGACGGGGCGGGCGTCGGCCTGACCGGAGCCGGCCTGGCGGGGGCTGTTTGGACCGGCGGCGGGGTTACGGCGCGTGGTGCGGTGGGAGCCGCAGGGGTAATCGAGCGCGAGGGTGCCGGGGATTCCGCCTTGGCGGAACCGACCGAGAAGGCCAATCCATTTCCCCGATCACTAAATGGGCTTTTGATCTCATCCGGAATCTCGATTTGTTTTTGATTCTGGCGCCGGGGGAGCATCGACGGGTGGACCTGAGTGAGGATTTCATTCAGGGGCAGCGGCACTTGGACCTGATCGCGATCGCTTCCGGGAGCGAAGAGTTGCGGTGCGGCGCGGCGAAGTTCCCCGTATGTGATCCTTACCGCTCCCTGCGACAATTGCGGCAGCACTTTTTCCATCGGAATGGAAACAGTGGCATCGCCCACGTCGGACTGGACAATTCTGCCTTTGAGTTCCAGCGGAAATCCGTTCAGGACCGCCTGCAATGAAATATCCACGCTGCCTCCGTTTCCATCGCTATCGGAGCCCGGTCGGGGTGTGGATCCATTTCCCGTCGCGGCTCCCGGAGCGGCGGCAGGCGCAGGAGCCGTCGCCGTCGCCGTCTCGACTCCGGCGGGTTGGTTCCTGTCGGTCGGATCATCGACCGGCTTGCTGACGAACATATTTTTCAGGAAATCAAACATATGGGTCCGGTGAGATGGCGCGCTCATATTCTCTGAGGGAATTCGGACTGGTCCTGTCTCCCGTGCGTCGCCGCCACGCCGATCGCGGTTTCAAAAGCGAACTATCCCGCGCTGTCGTTCGCAGACTGCGGTCGCC
Organism: uncultured Verrucomicrobiota bacterium; assembly: GCA_964520205.1. Taxonomy (GTDB): domain Bacteria; phylum Verrucomicrobiota; class Verrucomicrobiia; order Limisphaerales; family BOG-1460; genus CAZFOA01. The sequence continues at coordinate 2,487 of CAZFOA010000007.1, forward strand.
TTTCAACGGTGCACGATTCATTTTGGATAATTGTCGAGTAATTGACTGTGCGAGTCGGAATTCGCGCAGGAATTATGCCATGAGCGCAGTTTCGTATCGCTTGAATCTGAACCAGATGCCTGGAGGTTGAATTTCCGAGCAGGCCCGGACCTGGACTTTGCAGCCGGCTGTGCCCGGTTGTCTCATCGCTGGACTTGGTTGTCCTGATTGACGCCCGATTTATGCGCGTCGGCGGCCGGGTCCGAAGTTGATTTACCTCGTTGAGCGACAATCGAAAGGCACATCTGCCTCCGGTTGGCAAGAAAGTTTCCTTTTGGCCTTGAAGGGAATACGGCTTGCTTCGTTTGCGGGGAGATGAACATCGTTTTTTTGAGCTTGAGTTTACGTTATCGGAGAGTTAGCCGTTGACGAGCCACTATGGAATCACGCCACAAAATTTTGATCCTCGATGACGATCCGGAGGTGCTGGAGATGTACAAGGAGATGCTGTCGCAGCTTCCCAGCCGTCCGGAAATTCACACCGCCCTGGACGGGGCGCGGGGTCTGGCGTTGCTGGAGGCGGAGCCGTTCCGGCTGCTCATCTGCGATTTAAAGATGCCGAAGATGGACGGCTTGCAAGTCCTTTCCATCGTTCGCCGCCGGTTTCCAGAATTGCGGACCGTGGTGATGACCGGGGTGCAGGACGAGGAATTCCGCTCGCGCGCCTACGCTTTGGGCGTCGATTTGTTCTGGCTCAAACCCGACACGCAACAGAACATCCAGATGTTCCTGGAATGCCTGGAATCGTTGCTGGGGCAGGATCCGACCGGCGGTTTCCGCGGCGTGCAGAGCAAGAGCCTCATGGACATCATCCAGATGGAGTGTTTGTCGTTGAGTTCGACGGTGCTCCGCATCACCCGCGGGCCTTTGGTGGGCAAAATCTGGATTGTCGGCGGCGAATTGATTCACGCGGAAGCTGAAGGCGCCATGGGCGAGGCGGCTTTCCGGCGTATTTTGGAATGGAAAGCCGGCACCTTCGAAAACCTGCCGGCCGAACTCGAACACGAGCGCACGATCGAGAAGCCGGTCAACGCCCTGCTGCTGGAAGCGGCGCAGGCGATGGACGAAACCGCCGATCCTGCCGCGCCCGGCGCGTCGAAAGAAACAGTGCATCGCAAGAGCGTCTGGCGACTTTCATCTCTGGCCCGCGAAGGCGCGGAATGGGTCGTCTCCGTTTCCGGTTCCGGCGCGCCGGAAGGATGCGGAACGCAGTCAGCCGAGGAAGTCGCCAAATGGATGCGGCAGGCCGGTGACTCCTGCAAGCGGCTCAGCGAACGTCTTGGGGCCGGCCTCCTGTCGCATATGGAGGGGCGCAGCCTCCAGCGCCGGCTGGTTTTTCTGCCCTGGGACGACAAAACCTTTCTGGTGGCATGGCCGACCAGTGCGGACGGCAGCCGCACGCTGGAACAAACCAAACAGCTTGTCTCCACATGGGATTCCTAAAGTTTTTTTCCAAAACCCGGCCCGCCGTCCAGCGTTTGCCCTCGGGGAGCATGACGGTGGATCGCGAAGGCAACGTGGTGATGACCACCATTGCCTCGGCGTATCCGCCGGTGTTGCTGCGAGAGATCGCAAGCGAGGTTCTGCGCCTTTTCGATGACGCCCAGGCGGCGCAAATCCCGCTCACCGAATTCAACGTCCAATTTGCGAGTCTGCGCATCACCGCCCGCGAATTGCGCGGCGGCGCCATTATATTCCTTTCACCCAAAACTCCGTTCACGACCTCGTCCTCGAAAGATATGCGATTATGAGCACCACAAAGAAACTGGAACAACTGATCGCCCAGATGGAGAACTACCTGGAGTGCTGGAAGCAGTTCAACCAGTTTGTCAATCTGGCCCGCGGCAAAAAATTCAGCATCGAGGACGAAAACCAGTTCCTCGAAACCAAAAGCGTTCTCGTCCAGGAACTGGAACTCATCCTCGCCTGCGTGGAAGTCAGTTCCCCCACCAAAGAAGAAGTCCACACCCTCGTCGGCAACGCGCCTTCCCTACGTTATCTCAGCGAAATGAACGAAGGCGCCCTCCGCAATGTGGAAAATCAGTGGCACAAAATCTACATCGGCTGGCACTCGATCCTCGGCCAACTGAAAGTGCGCCAGCGCGACGAAGATTCCAAAGGCACTTTTGCCTCGCTGCTGGGGGGCAAGAAAAAATAATCGCGGCGCGCGACGGATCGTCCAGGGCTTCGGTTTTCACCCCCCAGCCCGCCCGCTCGACGCCGCACGCCATCCCAAGCCTGGCTTCAAAACCCGCCCCCCCGCACGTTTCCGACTTGTCTTTCAAGGCTTTTTGCCTTCTAAGAAACCGATGCCCGACTGGATTGCCATCGTCGTCCTTGGAATTATCGAAGGGATTACCGAGTTTATCCCGGTTTCGTCAACTGGACATCTGCTGATCGCGGAGCATTGGCTGCCGCACCAGAGTGACCTGTTCAACGTGGTCATTCAGTCGGGCGCCGTGCTCGCGGTGCTGCCGCTGTTTCCCGAGCGCTTGAGGCAGTTCGCGTTCGGATGGCGCGAGAAAGCCACCCGGGACTATGCGGCAAAACTTGTCTTGGCCTGCGCGCTGACCGGCCTCCCCGGATTCATCCTCGAAAAGAAAGGTTTCAAATTGCCCGAACACCTGGCGCCGGTGGCCTGGGCGCTGTTGATCGGCGGCATCGGCTTTATTGCCATCGAAGCCTGGCTGCGCGGCAAAACCCTCAAGCTGGAGGTGACGTGGCCTGTCGCCGTCGCCGTTGGCCTGGGCCAGCTCGTGGCTGCCGTATTTCCCGGCGCGTCGCGCTCCGGCACGACGATCCTCTGCTGTCTGCTGCTCGGACTCGCGCGCCCGGCGGCAACGGAGTTTTGCTTCCTCGTCGGCATCCCCACCATGCTGGCGGCGAGCGGGCTCAAAATCTTCAAAGCGCTGCATCATCCCCCATCCGGCGCGCCGCCGGAGGATTGGGCGATGGTGGCTCTCGGCTTCGTGGTGTCCGCCCTGGTTTCCTTCATCGCCGTCAAATGGCTGCTGCGCTACGTGCAAACCCACACCTTCACTTTGTTTGGCTGGTACCGCGTGGCGCTGGCGATTGGCATCCTCTTCCTGCTGTCCCGGCCATTTTAGGATCCGGACCCGAAACCGCAGCCGCAGGCAGCCGGAGCCGTTATTGCTGCGCCGCCGGGATAAAAATCTTTTGTCCGACGCGCATCTTCTCCGGTTTCAAGCCTGGGTTGGCTTTCAAAATCTGCTCCACCGTCACCTTGATGCCCTTCTCGCTGTAGGCCCGCGCAATCGCCGAAAGACTGTCGCCCGATTGAATCACGTAATCATAGCCCTTGTCGGGCGTGGCAGAACCGTCGCTGGTGGGTGCCGCCGGAGTTGTGGCCGCCGGAGGTATTGATTTCCTGGAAGCGCCCGCTCCCAGCGTCTTCCCGAGCCTTTCCAATTCCTTCACAATATGCTCGTTGTCCTGCTGGCGTTTTTCATCGATCTCCTGCAGTTTCCCGGCGAGTTGCTTCAATTCCTCCTGCGTGGCGTAACTCGCGTTCGGTTTGCCCTGCTGGTCCTGCGCTTCCCGCAATTGCTTCTCCAACTCCTCGATGCGCTTGTTTTGCGCGGCTTTGGCCTCGATCAGGTCCTGAATTTGCGCGCTCAGCTTGTTCATGTGCTCTTCCACCGCGGCGTCCTGAGAACGCAACCCCAAGGGCATGGCCAGGATCGCGGCGGCCAGGAAAAAAGAAATTCGTTTCATGCGCCGAACATAGGAATCCCACCCGCTCAATTCAAGAGGCAAAGCGCACCCGACCGGCGATGTTTTGCGGTGTTGCTTTGTTCGGTGCGGAGTTTGTAAGCTTGGCGGCAACGCTTCGCCGCTGCGCGGGTTTCGGGCGCGAGGCCTTCTTGAAGCCAGAAAATATCGGTTCCGGCGTGATGGTGCCGGCACATAAGATGAAGAATTTTTGTTGTCTGTTGCTCGTGGTCGTTTGGGGGTCTGCCTGTCGCACCGCCCAACCCCAGGCGGATTCACACGCAAACACCAAGGCCAAAGCCATCCTGAATTACTTCCAAAGCCTGGAGTCGCGCCCGGACAAACGCCTCGTCTCCGGCCAGTTCTCAAATTTCGGGGGCGGCGCAAGCTTGCGTTTGATCAACGAGATTCACGACCAAACCGGCCACTGGCCGGCGATCCTGGGTGTGGATTACGCCGACTTTCCCGCCGGCAGCCTGACCTATGCGGTGCCGAACCAAACCGCCATCGGGTACTGGGGGCAGGGCGGCTTGATCACTGTCAGCGCTCACCTGTACAATCCGGCCCGGACAAACGCAGCGGGCGGCGGCCTGCGCGATAAGGGCGTTGACCTGAACGCGCTGCTCGCCACCAACACCGAAGTCCACGTCCGTTGGCTGCGTGAACTCGACCGCGTGGCCGAGGGCCTGCAACAACTCAAGGACGCCGGCGTCGTGGTGCTTTGGCGCCCGTTTCACGAGATGAACGGCGATTGGTTCTGGTGGTCGGGCCAGGATCCGCAGACCTTCATGAAACTATGGCGGCAGATGTTCAACTATTTCACCGAAACCAAGGGCCTGGACAACCTCCTCTGGGTTTATGCCCCGAATCATGGCGCCAAAACCGCCGCGTATTATCCCGGCGACCGTTACGTGGACTTGATCGGCCTCGATGCTTACACGGACTTCGTTGACACCAACCACATCCAAGGTTACGCGGAGTTGGCGCGAATCCACAAGCCGTTCGGCTTCACGGAATACGGGCCGCACGCGCCGAACAATCCGCCGGGGGATTTTGATTTTCGGAGGTTGATCCAGGGTCTCCGGAAAGAGTTTCCCCGGACCGTGTTCTTTATGTGCTGGAACGGCAAATGGAGCCTGGCCCGGAATAACAATGTCACCGAACTATTGAGCGACTCCTGGATCGTGAATCGGGAGGATTTGCCCGAGGGCCTTTGCGGCGGCAAATGAGCCGCCGCGGATCTCAAAACCAGGGGATTGTCCCAATTTCGTCGCCATGCCGGGCCTGTGTGCCGATGGCTCCGAGCCGGGGGCGCGATGCCACGGAAATCGGGCTAAAATAACGGTTGCCACCCGGCCGGAGTCTGGTAAGGTGGTCCGTCCTTTCGGCGAAGTTGTGAGCATCACGGCAAGCGACCGGAAGGTGAACGGCCTGAAACTCGAAGCTCGGATGAGCCCGGGGGGCTGCAACCACATCGAACCCAATCCCGTGTTCCGCGGGATGCTCCGGATAATTTCGGAGTCTTAACCAAAGGAAACTTGTGATCAGTATTGGCGTAAAGGAATTGTTGGAGTCGGGCGTCCACTTCGGACACCAGACCAAACGGTGGAATCCCAAGATGAAACCGTTCATCTTCGATGCCCGCAACGGCATCCACATCATCGACCTCAGCAAAACGCTCAGCCAGTTGGAAACCGCGTGCGATTTTCTGGCTTCCATCGTGGGCAAAGGCGAGCGCGTGCTGTTCGTCGGCACCAAAAAACAGGCCCAGCAGGCGGTCAAAGAAACCGCCAAGGAATGCGGACAATTTTATGTCACCGAACGCTGGCTCGGCGGCACTCTGACGAATTTCCAGACCATCAAACGCTCCATCGCCCGGCTCAAATACATCGAAAAGATGGAAGCGGACGGCACCATCAACAACTATGTCAAGCAGGAGCAATCGGTCCTGCGCCGCGAAGCCGCGCGCCTGATGAAATATTTCGACGGCATTCGCTCGATGGACAAATACCCCGGCGCCATGTTCGTCGTGGACATCAAACGCGAGCACAATGCCGTCGCCGAAGCCCGCCGCCTCAAGGTGCCCGTCGTGGCCATCGTCGATACCAATTGCGATCCCGACCTGGTGAATTACCCGATCGCCGGCAATGACGACGCCATCCGGTCCGTGCGCATGATTCTGACGACCGTGGGCCAGATCATCACGCGGGCTCGGGGTGAATACGAAGCCAAATACGGCCGGAACAAGCAGGCCGAGGCATCGGTCGAACCGCCGGAAACCGGCGCAGCTCCGACAGCCAGCCCCGAAAGCCCGGCCGTCGCGACCGAACAGCCGGCCAACCTGCCGGCGTAGTCGCTTGTTTATGGGGTGTTGCGGGAAGGAATTTGACCGCAACGCCCCCTTCATCCGTTCAACTGTCAACCCTCAACCAACGACAATTTAACTTATTATGGCTGAAATTACCGCCGCCAGCGTCGCCAAACTCCGCGAAATGACCAACGCCGGCATGATGGACTGCAAAAAAGCGCTCCTGGAGGCCCAAGGCAATCTGGACGCCGCCGTGGACATCCTGCGCAAAAAGGGCGCGGCCACCGCCGCCAAAAAAGCCACCCGCGAAGCGAAAGAAGGCGTCATCGCCCAGCATATTGCTCCGGGCGGCCACCTCGGAGCCCTGGTGGAAATCAATTGTGAAACCGATTTCGTCGCGCGCAACGACCTGTTCCGCGCGTTCTCCGATGACATCGCCAAGAAGATCGCGGCTGATCCGAACGCGAACCTCGAAGCCGATCGGGAAGCGGCGGTGGCGAAAATCCGCGAGAATATCAAGATCCCCCGCCACGCCCGCATGGAGGTCAGCGGCAATGGACTCGTCGCCGCCTATATCCACACCGGCGCGAAAGTCGGCGTCCTGGTGGAAGTCGGCGCGGGCAAGGAGACCACGGCGGCCAACGATGAGTTCAAGCAACTGGTAAAGGACATCACGCTTCAAATCGCCGCAGGCCATCCTCTGGTCGTTTCCCGCGAGCAGGTGGCGCCTGAGCTGGTGGCCAAGGAAAAGGAAATTGCCGCCGAACAGGTGAAGAACAAGCCGCCGCAGGCCATCGCCAAGATCGTCGAAGGCAAGCTGGAGAAGTTTTATCAATCCTATTGCCTGGTGGACCAGGGTTTTGTGAAGAAAAACTCCGAAGTCAGCGTGAAGGAACACGTCGCCGCCATCGCGAAGCAGCTCGGCGACGAAATCACCATCCGCCGCTTCGTCCGTTTCCAGGTGGGCGAATCGCCTTCGTAGAAATGGCTGGATTGGATTTTGCCCCGGTTTCAACCGGTTGAAACCGGTTGGCTGACACACACATCCTGACCGCCGGCAACCGGCCGCGAGCGTCAAGGCATGGTCAGAGCGGCAAAAACCTGGGCCGTGCGCTGCCTTGCTCCCATTGCAGGATCGCGACACTCCGCTCGCTGCCCGGACGAGGATTCCCCGCGTAACCGGGATTCAAGTACAGAATCCCGTCGAACATTTCGCAGAATGATTTGTGGGTGTGCCCAAACACCACCACATCGGGCTTCTCATCGGCAACCCGCATCCGGAGCGGCTCGGCCAGCGCGCGAGGATGTTGCACGATGTGATGCAACAGATATTTGCGCCCGGCCAGGTTCACGATCTCGGTTTCCTTAAGCGGCGAAAAATCGTCGCTGTTGCCGCTCACGGCCGTCACCGGGGCGATCTCTTCAAGCTGAAAAACAATCACCGAAGTCCCGACATCGCCCGCATGCAGAATGTGATCCACCCCTTTGAAAAGTTCGGGGATTCTTGGATCAAAGTAATTATGCGTGTCCGAGATGACGCCAATCTTCATAGCCTGTAATTCGTAAACCGTAATTCGTGATTTGTGACGCAGCCCTGTTGCGTTTTCCGTGCCTCACGCAACACGCATCACGCCTTGGCCTCTTCCGGGGTCCCCTCCGCTTCGGGCGCCGGCCCTTCCGGCACCGGGGCCGTTGCGCCGGCTTCCTTGTCCAGGGGCGACTCGGCCGCTTCACCCAGTTTCATCGCGCCGACAAACAGCCCGGTGAACAGCCCGCCGCTCAACAGTGTGTTGCGGAAGAATTCCCAGGTCTGCGGCCAGCCGCCGGTGCCCTTGGTCAGCGCCGTCACCCAGCCCAGAAAATCCTTCGTGTATTCCGGATTGTGGAATGGGTTGAAAAGCCAGGACGCCGTATTGGTGATCAGGTAAAACAGCAATGCTCCCAGAATCCCCCCGCCGAGCAGCCCGAGAAAAGAGGTTTGCGGTTTGAACCGCTTCCCCACCCAGATGATGCCGGCATAGGCGGCGTAGTTGAACAATTGATACCGGAGGACCGTCAGCTTCCAGACTTCCACCCCGTGCAACGAATAATAAATGTTCAAACCGATATCGGTGACCAACATCGTTCCCAGAGGCAGCCACCAACCCCTGTGCCCGGCAAAATAAACACCCGCGCAAAACATCAACGCGTACGCCGCGCTGAAATTCTGCGGCAGCATTCCCGGAATCCGCGAAAGCGCGAACACGAGCACAAACGCCAACGGCAGCCAGCCTTTCCGATTCACAAAACGCAGCATACCGATATGCCGGACGGTTTCAAACCCGGAAATGACCCGCAGGCAACCCGTCAAATCTGCCCCTATCGCCTAATGGGTAGCGGTACATTTTACAACTTTCGGTGGGGCGAGCGTCCTCGCGCCTGCGCCGCCGAAGCGGCTTCGTCGCCGCGAAGGCGCGAGCCGGCCCTGGCGCGCCGAAGCGTAGCGAAGGCGGCTCGTCAGTAGCCTCGCCCCACCAAAACGTACCACTACCGCCTAATGGCTTGCCTGGACCGGCGGGTTGATTCAGGCTTAAATTGTGTGAATCACAAAAGAGAATTGCTTCCTCCGGCCCGGAACCTGTGCCGGCTCTTCGGCTGCTTGCTGGTTCTCGCCACGTTCGCCTCGTATCTGCCGGCTTTACGCGGACAATTCGTGTGGGACGACGATTCCTGGACCCTGAACATTGCCGCTCTGTTGCGCGATTTTTCGGGCTTGCGATTCATCTGGTTCCAGCCGACGGCGCTGCAGCAATATTATCCGCTCACAGCCACCACGTTTTGGTTTGATTACCAGTTCTGGGGGTTCTGGACGACTCCGTATCACATTGAAAACGTCCTGCTCCACTCCGTGGCCGCGCTGCTTTTTTGGAGGCTGCTGCGGCGCTTGCAGGCTCCGGGCGCGTGGCTTGCCGGCGCCATCTTTGCTCTCCACCCCCTGATGGTCGAATCGGCCGCCTGGATTACCGAACGGAAGAACGTGCTTTCGCTCGCGCTCTATCTGGCGGCCTTGCTGGCCTACGGGCAGTTCACCGGATTCTGGCAAATCAACACTGTTCCAAACCCGGCTTCCGATGCCTTGACGACGCGCCGCCGAGGCGCTTACGTACTGGCTTGGTTCCTATTCCTGGGCGCGCTGCTGGCCAAGGCCACGGCCTTCTCCCTGCCGGCGGTGCTGCTGCTGATCTGCTGGTGGAAACGCGGCCGCATCCGGTGGCGGACCGATGTGCTGCCGACGCTGCCCTTCTTCGCCGCAACCCTCGGCCTGGGCCTGGTCACATCCTGGCTGGAGAAAAGCCATGTCGGCGCCGAAGGGCCCGAGTGGGCATTCACTTTTCCGGCGCGCTGCCTGATTGCCGGTCGGGCCCTGTGGTTTTACGCAGGCAAGCTGTTCTGGCCCGCCCGGCTTTGTTTCCTTTACCCGCGCTGGCAATTGGACCCCGGTTCGTTCCGGCAATGGCTCTTCCCGGTCACGGCGGCAGGCGCGCTGCTGGCGCTTTGGCTGGCGCGGAGGCGGATTGGGCGCGGACCTGCGGCAGCCGCGTTTTTCTTTGCCGGCACCCTCTTTCCGGTGCTGGGGTTTATGAACGCATATTTCATGCGCTACTCGTTCGTGTGCGACCACTGGGCCTATCTCTCCAGCCTGGGTCTCATCGCGCTTGGCGCCGGGCTCGTGACGCGCGCGGCCGAGTGTCTTCGGCGCCGGGCGCTGGTCTGCGGGTTTGCCGCCGTGGTTCTGCCCTTGCTGGCCGCCTTGACCTGGGAGCAAAGCCGCATGTATTCCGACATGGAAACACTGTGGCTCACGACCCTGGACCGAAATCCCAATGCATCGATGGCCCACATCAACCTCGGAGCACTCCTCCTCGAACAAGGCCGGGTGGATGAAGCCCTGGCCCATTGCGAACAGGCCAGACAAATTAGTCCTGGCGACCCCGACGCCTGGTACAATCTTGGCCTGGCCCGATTTGCGAACGGCCAGGTGGACACGGCGGCCACTTGTTTCGCAAAGACGCTGGAAATCCAACCCGGCTATGCCAAGGCGCATTTTAGTCTCGGCACCCTGCTTTTCCAGAAAGGGCAGCCGGAGGAGGCCCTGTCTCATTTCCAAAAAGCCCTGGAGAACCGCCCCGATTACGCCGAAGCCCACAACAACCTCGCGGCGATCCTTCTGGAAAAAGGCCGCGTGGGCGAGGCGATCAGCCACTTTCAAAAGGCCTTGGAAATCCAGCCCGATAATGCACAGGCCCAATTCAACCTTGGCAACCTCCTGCTCCAAAGCGGCCGGGTCGATGAAGCGATTGCGCACCTGCGAAGGGCCGTGGAGCTGCGCCCCGACTTCACCGAGGGGCGCGAAATCCTGGACCGCTTGCTGCGGTCAAGGGGGACGTCGGACGAAACGCCTGGGAATGGACCGCAAAACCCCGCGCCCGCTCCGGATCGCCCTTGAATTCCGGGGATCCGGCGGCCCAACTGATCCGGGCGGAAAATGCCGTTGCGGGTGAGGCTCCCGCAGCAGCAGCAAATACGGCGACCGGCCCGACGCTGCGGGAGTAACTGCCTTCAACCCCACAATTCCGCCGAGTTTTGCAGGCGGTTGATCAGTTGCGCGTCCGCGGCGGGAAACTCGTAAGCCGGCAGTTCGGCGGCCGTGATCCACTTGAATGCCGCGCAACCCAGCGTCTGCGGTTCGTTCCGCCGCCACCGGCAAAGGAAGAACTCAATCCGAACCGCTTTCTCCGGATAGGCGTGAGAAACACTTTCCAAGATTCGGCCCACCTCCACTTCAATGCCCAATTCTTCGCGCAGCTCGCGAATCAGGCAGGCCGCCATCGTCTCTCGCAGCTCGCGTTTGCCGCCGGGAAATTCCCAAAGTCCGCCCTGATGCGCTTCCGCATGGCGCCGGGTGATGAGCAGTTTGCCGCCGCGGAATACCAGGCCGGCGGCGACTTCAATCAATGGCCCGGGAGCGAGGGACGAGGGACGAGGCGGGGTTGAGTCTCCGGTCATGGAATCGTTCCGTCTCGCGCTGGGCGATTCTCACCCTTGGTTTCACCTGCCGATGCTCTTGTAAATGAACCCGAGCCGTTCCATTTCCGCAGGATCAAACAGGTTGCGCCCGTCGAACAGGATGGGATGCGAAAGCGCTTTGCGGACGCGCTCCAGGTCCAGCTTCTTGAACTCTTCCCATTCCGTGGCGATCACCAGCGCGTCGCATCCCTCCGCAACCTCGTTCATGTCCCCGACAAACGTTGCGTCTTTCAATACGGCTTTGGCCCTTTCCATCGCTTTGGGATCATGAACCCGGAGGCGGGCGCCTTCCTTCTGCAACTGCAGGCACAATTCGATGGCGGGAGACATGCGAACGTCATCGGTGTTCTGTTTGAAGGCCAAACCCAGCACGCCGATCGTTTTGTCCTTCAGCACCCACAAGGTATCCGTGATTTTTTTCACGAACCGGTTCATCTGGTCGGCGTTGATGCGCTGCACCTCCTTGAGGAGGCCAAAGTCGTAGCCGAGTTGCTCGGCAATCTTGATGAAGGCGCTCAAATCCTTGGGAAAACAACTCCCGCCGAAACCGAGCGACGCGTTCAGGAATCGCCGGCCAATGCGGTCGTCCATGCCGATGCCGTTCGCCACCTCCTGCACGTTGGCGCCGGTGGCTTCACAAATGACGGAGATGGCGTTGATGTAAGAAATCTTCAAGGCGAGGAACGAATTGGACGCGTGCTTGATGAGTTCCGCGGAATTGATGTCGGTGACAATGAGGGGCGCGTGGAAGGGCGCGTAAACCTCCTTGATGATGGGCACCGGCCGCTGCGACCGGACCCCGATGACCACCCGGTCCGGTTTCATCAAGTCTTCCACGGCGAAGCCTTCGCGGAGAAATTCGGGATTGCTGACCACATCGAAATCCACCCGCGCCTTGCAGTACCGCTTGATCGTTTCCGTCACCTTGTCGCCGGTTCTGACCGGCACCGTGCTCTTGTCCACAACCACTTTGTAGCGGGTCATGGCGCCGGCGATTTCGCGCGCGACTTTTTCGATGAAACTCAGATCGACGGACCCGTCGGCCAGCGGCGGCGTGGGCACCGCGATGAAAACCACATCCGACTGTTCCACGCCGGCCTCGGTGCTGGCGGTGAAGTTCAACCGCCCGGCAGCCGCATTTTTTCTCACCAGTTCGTCCAGACCCGGTTCATAAATGGGGATGCCGCCGGCCCGGAGAATTTCCACCTTGGCCGCGTCGTTATCCACGCACATCACGTGGTGTCCCACCTCGGCAAAGCAGGCGCCCGTGGCCAACCCCACATACCCGGTGCCAATGATTGTCAGTTTCATACCGGACCCGGAGCGGGCCTGTGGGCCGTCACACGTCAGGGGTTGCGCAGGTTCAAGGTGGGGATATTGGTCAAAGCCGGCCGGCGCGGAGCCATTTCCGGGTGTTTGCCGATCAATTCCTGCAGGCGTTCGCCGGCTTCCGCACTGATCGAACTATAAGGACCGGGCCGCGCCAGGCCCAGCAGGAGATCCCGGGTTTGTTCCAGATTGTTTTGCGCCTCGTACAGCCGGGCGAGTGCGAACTGGGCCTGGGGAACCACGTTCTCCGCCGAATGATGATCGACAATATCCTTATAGGCCACGACGGCTTCATTGGTCTTGCCTTGCAGTTCAAGGCAGGCCGCCACGCCCAACAACGCCTGGATGGCAAAGGGAGTCTCCCGATAATCGCGGAGATATTTTTCAAATTGCGCCCGGGCTTCGGCATACTTGCTGTCGGCAAACAGGCTTGCCCCCGCCAACAACAGCGCGCGCCCGCCGGCATCGGTGTTCGGATATTCCGCCGCCACCTTGACCAGCGCCTCGGAAATGTCCGACCGCTGTTCGTTGCCGAGACCGCGGCTGGTGATTCGCGACAGGGCTTCATTTGCGCGGGTATCCACCTCGTTCCTGCGCCAGATAAAAAACCCGGTTCCCAAACCGGCGGCGGTGACGGCAATGGCCGCCCAAAGAACTTGCCTTTTGTGAATTTCAAACCACGCCCATAGACGGTCGTGGAGGGCCAATTGTGCGCTATTTGATTCCATACAAGAGGTGAAATCATCCGGCCAACCCCCAAAAACGCAAGCTTGAAATCCACCCGCACCCCCCCCAAACCACTCCTGCCAATATTTTCATTGACTGTCCGGTCCTAATTCATCAGGTTGCGGGCTTCCGTTCATACGACGAACTCATGAAGAGTGGCTGAGGGACTGGCCCGATGAAGCCACGGCAACCGGTTGCGGTGCGACCCGCAGCGTCCAGGTGCCAATTCCAGCCCGGCGCGGTTGATCCGGGAAAAATGAGAAGAGCACGCGAGTTTGGGACCTCTTCTCCGATGGGAAGGGGTTTTTTGTTGCCCCGGACCTGAAGCGCGCATTGGCAGGGCGGGTGGTCTCGCCTGCCGCGGCGCGGGGAGATCAACGCGCCATCTCGCAAGAATATATGGAAAAGCATCAAGGTTACATGCGGGCGCTGAAGTGCCGCGAGTGCGGCCGTGAATACCCGCTCCGCGCCACCCATGTTTGCGAATTCGACTTCGGCCCCCTTGAAGTCGTTTACGATTACGATCAAATCAAGAAGTCATTGACGCGCGCCTCGATGCCATCGCGTCCGAAGAGCATGTGGCGGTACCGGGAACTGCTGCCGGTGGCGGAGGATCCGACCGTGGGTTTGCAGGCGGGTTTTACGCCTCTGGTCAAAGCCGGCCGGCTGGCAAAGCGGCTGGGGGTTCGGGAAATCTGGATCAAGAATGATGCGGTCAATTGCCCTTCGCTGTCGTTCAAGGATCGCGTGGTGAGCGTTGCGCTCAGCCGGGCGCGCGAATTGGGCTTTGAGACCGTGGCCTGCGCCTCGACCGGCAACCTGGCAAATTCCGTGGCCGCCAATGCCGCGGCCGCGGGTTTGAAAGCCTACGTCTTCATCCCGTCCGACCTGGAGCCGGGGAAAATCATCAACTCGCTGATTTACGGAGCCAATGTCATCTGCATCAAAGGCCACTATGACGAGGTGAACCGGCTTTGCGCCGAAATCGCGGGCCGCTTCGGCTGGGCGTTTGTCAACGTGAACATGCGCCCATACTATGCCGAGGGGTCCAAGAGCATGGGTTACGAAATCATCGAGCAACTGGGCTGGACCGTGCCGAAGCACACGGTGGTTTGCATGGCCTCGGGCTCGTTGCTGACCAAGATTCACAAGAGCTACCAGGAATTCGTCAAGCTGGGACTCGCGTCCGGAACGGAATATCGGATTCACGGCGCGCAAGCCACGGGCTGCTCGCCCATCTCGACGGCCCACAAGGCGGGCCTGGATTTCTTCAAACCGGTCAAACCGAATACCATCGCCAAATCGCTCGCCATCGGCACGCCGGCGGACGGTTTTTACGCGCTCAAAGTAATGCAGGAAACGGGCGGCGCGGCCGAGGACGTGACCGACGACGAGATTCGCGAAGGCATGCGGCTGCTCGCGGAGACGGAAGGCATTTTTGCCGAAACCGCCGGCGGCGTGACCGTGGGCGTCGCCAAGAAACTGATTGCCTCCGGCAAAATTCCGCAGGATGATTCCGTCGTGCTTTGCATCACCGGCAACGGACTCAAGACCCTCGACGCCTTGAATGGCCATCTCGGCCATCCCCGTGAAATCAAGCCGAGCCTGAGAGAATTCGAAGCCCTGGTCGCCGATGAAGTTCGACCGGTCAACACCTGATTTCTATGGCAAAAACAGTCCGCATCCCCACCCCGCTTCGAAAGCTGACGAACAACGAAGAAACCGTTGAAGTCAACGCCGTCACCGTCGGCGAAGCGATCACCGAACTCCAGTCGCGCTATCCGGGCATTAAAGAACGCCTGGTGGACGACCAGGGCGAAGTCCGCCGCTTCGTGAACGTGTATGTGAACGAAGAAGACATTCGCTTCTTGAAAAACCAGCAGACACCGCTGAAGGACGGCGACGAAATCAGCATCATTCCCGCCATCGCCGGCGGCTGACGTTCCGTCCTGAATTTGAAATTTCAAACCTCCAAAAATCATGGCGCGCCCAACTAAACGATCCAGTCCGGCCAAACGCGCGCAACCGGATGCGCCAGCTCAAAGGCGGCTGTGGCTGATGTACCCGCCGCGGCGGATTCAGGAGCCGTTGATCTGGCAGCTCGGAAGCAAATTCAACGTCGTGACCAACATCCGCCAGGCCAGCGTGACGGATGAAATCGGCATTGTTTGTCTCGAACTGGACGGCAAGCGCGCGGATGTGAACGCGGCCATTCAGTGGCTTGAAAAACTGGGCGTGAAAGTGGAGCCGGTTGAGATCAGCGTGATTGAAAGTTAGCCCGGAATCCGAATCGGGCGGATTTCCCGCACCGAGCCAACCGGTCCCGACCTCCCCCGTCACGGCAATAGCGAAACCCGGTAAAAGCGCTGCCCGCCAGGTCCAATGGGATCGGAGGTTGTCGCGGTGGGATTCGTTGTGATGATCGGCCCGCCCAAGGCGTTCCAGCCGGGTGAAGTCAAATTCGTCGTGTATTCCACTTGATACGGCTGGCCTGAGAGCGCATTCCATTCGAAGGCGAGGGTGCCATTCGTTTGCGTCACCGATTGCAAAACGGGCACGTTGGTTGCGCTCACGGGTGTGGACGCCCCGAAGGTGAAAGAAGCCCCAACCTGGCTTGCCCCGAAGCTCCAGGTTCCCGGCGTGTCCGCAAAGCCGGTGATGTGGGCAATGCCGGTTCCCTGGATGTTCAAGAACGTGGAGTCGCGGTAGACCACCGACATCGAAGTTGCGTCAAAGCTGTAAATCACACCGGTATTGGTGAGCGCCCAGAGGGGAGCAACGTCCGCCGCCGGCGGACTAAAAGTGAAAGGCATCCAGCTGGCGGCTGCGCCGCCGGGCACGTTTGAATAGGAACCCGACTCCTGGCCGCCAATAATGGTTACGTGTGTGAAATTGGTAATGGCCGTGGCCGCAGCCATAGGCCCGTTCGCAGCCGGGATGCCCGCGAAAGAAACTGAGCCATTGATCGATGGCGGCGCGGCGAGTGCCGAAAAATTCAACCCGGCGACGGCCAGCCCCACGATCCCTCCATAAAGAAATTGGAGTGGATTGGGTTTCATATCGGTGATCTGACGCCGGTTTGGCTTCCAGCTCCATTCCTGCGGGAGGGACAGGCAATCATTCAACTGCGCCGAAACGGATCGATGCTAGTGAAACCACAACGTCCGAAAAAGTCAACGATAATCAGCGAGCTTGAAAGGGAAAACAGTTCGTTCGTTCGAATGGAAATTTTGAATTGAGGGTCGGCCTCATCCAGAAAACAACACACCCTGGGTTCAGTTTCCTGCCCAAGCCGCAGGCCGGCCTTGACCGACGAGTCCGGCGATTGAAACTAACTCCTGACCCGGAAACCCACCCGGCGGAAAACCCAGGCGACCGGCGCGAACCCGAGGAGTAACGCAATTGCGGATGGTTCGGGAACCGGCGTCACCTGAATGGAAGCGCCGAAGGTGATTCTCGGACCGCCAGTCACTGAAGTGCCGGTAATGGACCATGTTCCCGGGGTGTCAGTGAAACCGTCGATGTGGGCCGTTCCAGCTCCCTGAATTTCCAGGAAATTGGAAGTGTTGAAATCAATCGTCAAGGACGTTGCCGTGAAGCTGTAAGCGGTGGAACCGACCGTAAAATTCCACAACGGAGCCGGCAACGATGCGGGTGAAAAGTAAAACGGAGTGGAAAAACTTGCAGCCGTGCCGCTGACGACGCCCGAGTAGTTCGCAGTCTGCGAAAGCCCCTGCACCGTCGCCGAAATCAAACTGAAATCCGTGGCTGAAGGAGAGCCCAGGTTGCCGTTCAGAGTAGCACTGCCCACAAACGCCAGGGTGCCATTGATCGAAGACTGTCCTTGCGCCACCGTGCCAAGCGTCACAGAAATTAACAACACCGTCCCCCCGGCCAAATTCCTCAAATGGTTCATTTTCATATTTCCAAGGGTTTTACTTCTGAAAGCAAAACAGTCATAGAGATCGGGTCTGGTGAAACCGAATCTTACCTTCTTTTTACCTAATCCATAGAAGGAGTCAAGCTTTTTGTTGGATTCAACGGACCAAAACCCGATCACGGCAGCATCCAAACCCGATAAAATCGCGGCAGCCCGTCGGTTCCTATGGTGTCGGATGCCGTCGCGGTGGAATTCATCGTGGTGATGGGGGTGCCCAAAACGCTCCAGTTGGTTGCAGTCAAATCGGTTGAATACTCCACTTGGTACGGCTGGCCCGGCATCGCGTTCCAGCTGAATGAGATCGTGCCGTTGGTCTGCGTCACGGATTGCAGCACGGGCATGTTAGTCGCGCTGACATTGATCACCGCGGAGAATTGATAGCTGGATAAAATCCGGTTAACGATGAAAATCCACGTCCCCGGCGTATCCGCAAAGCCGGTGATATGCGCTATGCCCGTCCCCTGGATGCTCAGGACCGTGGGACCTTGACTGGTCAACGTCATCGACGATGAATCGAAACTGCAGATCACGCCGTTGTTGGTGAGTGCCCACAAGGGAATGACGAACGCCGCCGGTGGACTGAACGTGAACGGGGTCCAGGTCGCCGCCGCGCCGCCTGGCACATTCGTAAACACCCCGGACTCCTGGCCGGCCAAGACGGTTACGTGAGTGAAGCTGGTGATGGCCGTGGCGGTCGCCAGAGAACCGGAACCGTTCGGAGTTGGAGTCCCATAGAAAGATATTGAGCCCTCGATCGGCAACGGTCCCACCTGCGCGCCCGAATTCAAGCCGACGATGGTCAGCCCCACAACCCCCAAATAAAGACACACTGGAGCGCGGAATTTCATGTCAGAAAACGTCATGTCTTGCCGGTTGGACTCTCGGGCTTTGTTCGGCGGTATGGCTGGGTGGAAGGCGATAATCAAAAACTGCGCTGTATGACAACACTTAAACAATAATCAGCCAAAAAATCAATGATAATCCTCCACGATGTCTCGTTTTTTGTCTGCAAACGAAGGGATTGCAAATTGGATAACTTTCCCCGCGTTCAGGTATGCAAACCGCCTTGCCCGCCCCCCCTTTTTGTGACGCGTCCGTGTCGCGCGCGTGGCCCGGTGAAATGTTATCGGACAAAAAGCTAACTCTTGGCCTCGGGCCGCGCTCCGATCCGTCTCGCGCCAACCCACAAGACGGGCACAAGACCCAACAACAAAACGAGCGAAGACGGTTCCGGAACCGGCACGGTGGCGTCAGCGCCGAACGTAAAGACCGGCACCGAACCCACCCCTGTGCTGGTGATGCTCCACGCACCGGTGGTGTCGAAATAACTTGTGCTTCCACCCGTGATGCTGGCAACGCCGTTGCCTTGGATGTCCAGGAAGAACTGGTTTTGAAGAGGCACCGTCGCCGAGGTCACCTGAAAAGTATAGGTCACCCCACCCGCAGTCAGCCCCCACAATGGGAACGGAGTTGCCTGCGGCGGGTTGAATGTAAACACGTTGAAATAGGTCGTCGGCGTGTTGTCCGGCACGGAAGCATACGCGTCACTTTGATAGCCGGCCAGCACGACGGGTGTTCCGGAACCGCTTGGACCGAAAATAGAGGTGAATGCCGTTGCGGTGCTGATCGGCCCGTTGAGAGTCGCGCCGCCGACAAAAGCGATCGAACCACTGATTGCGGATTGCCCCTCCGCCGCCAGCCCAAACCCCAATGCAATCAAAACAACGCTCCCCCCGCCCAATCTCCTCAAGAGGTTCGTTTTCATATTTCCAAAGATTTCATTTCTGGTTGACCAACCGACAAATTTCATGCCGCCAAATGCACTGCGGCGCCCAAACCGATCCGTTCCGCCAATACCATCCTACACCGCTGCCCTGTCAAGCCATAGGTGAACCCGGAATTGGCAAATCTGAACCTTATTCTTTTTACTTCTTATCCTTATACTTAGTCAAGCTCTTTTTGAGATGCGAATTGGGGATAAGGAGGCATTGGGAAATGTTCGCCGCCCAAGGCGACGATCCGCTCCCAGGCTTCCATTCGGATAGGGTTGCCAGACTTCGCCTTGCGGTTGACCGGAAGTCAATCTTGTCTTTGGAATTAAGGCGATTTAGAGCAGTTCGCGTTCGAACAATTCAGCCTGCTGTTCCAAAAGATGGTTCTTCTCCCGAATCAGCCGGCTCTTTTCTTCGATAAGCTTGCTCTGCTCCTGCAGCAATCGCTTTTGTTCCTCGATGAGATTCGTTTGGCTGGCGATGAGATCCAAATTGGCGCGGACGAGCGCCTGGTTCACCGCGGGCTCCGGCTGCGGAGAATGCCAGCCATTGGAGCCATTCGCGCCGTTGGGTTTGTGCGCGGCGCGCGTCCCGTTGACGGGCAACTCCAATCCTGACTGCCCGGAAGAAACCTGCAACATCATATCCGCAAAATACCTCTGATAATTGAAAGTCTTTCTTCGCCGGGATCCATTGCTGCCGTTGGAACCATTCCCATTCTTGAACAGCGATGCCAACCCGGGATCCCGGCCCGTCGGAAAGTCAGGGGCGGATTTATGATCCCGCCGTATGCGACGGAGCACCACCACGACGCCGGTGATGCCACAGGTCAACAGAACAACCCCCCCCCAGATGATCGCCCTGACCAGGTAATTTCCAGCCGTCTTCTTGCTGTCTTCACCCACCACAAGTTTTGCGAGCCCGAGTTTGGAGACAGGGTCGCCAAACTGGTAATCGGCAAAGCGTTCTCCGGGATTGAAAACCGCGTTCTTCAACAACTCTTTCAAAGGGATCAAATCGGCGGAATCCTGGTCCGACTGCACGGCAGTCGCCGCCAGAAAACCCCGCCGGCCAAACAAGCGCAGCGCGTGGTTGATCACCCCCTGCGGCTGTGCTTCGGCGTGCAACGCCCATTCCATGGTGTCATGGTCGGCATCCACAACCGGACGAATCACCCAATCTGAAACCGTCACCGGCGTCAACCCGGACTGAACCCGCATGGGATTCTGCTTCTCAACCTCAAACCGCACCGCCTGCAGCATCGCCGCGGCGTTCAACACGGCGCCTTTCTCAAATTCCTTCACGTAGCCCGTGTCGGCAAACTCCAGCACGACCCACCATTTTCCGGAATTGGGAGCCAATAGACCCACCAGATCCTGGGGCGCCGGATTCCGCATGCTTTGCAGCACCTGGCGAGCGCCGCTCGCATCCACAAACCGATAGCCCTCAGGAATCTGAAAGCTAACATAATCTCCCAGCTTGACCTTGACCGGTCCCATGACCCAACTCAGGTCGTGACTCGAGGGTGCGATTGGCGCCAGCGACAACTCACTCGGCACAAGCGGTAATGAATCTCCCCGACAGGCTTGACCCAACGCAAAAACCAAAATTGCCGGCAAAAGACCTATCGACACTCCTTTGCCGAGATAACTCTGTAAGAAGGCACGCATATTCGCAGATCGTACGACAAACAACATTTCCGCTGGGTCCGGTGTATCTATCGCTATAGTCAAAAGCGCTCCGAGTCAATACGTTTTTTTACGTACAACCGAACGTAACCGGGGTGACACCGGGTCGTCACATCGGTGTTCCCGGTCCGCAATCCGGTGAAACCCCGGGACGCAATTCAACTTCCCGTCTGCAGTTCCAGTTTTGGTCCGGCGTCCGATGTGAACGGATTCTCCGCAAAACGAGCCGCTTCCAGCCGCCGCAGCCAGTTCTCGATCAGCTTTAAGACGCTTCGCACGTCCAGTCTTTCGTGAACCGCCGGGTAATTTCCCAGGTTCGCCGCGGCCAGTTTGAATAAGGCCGCCGCCGGATGGAGACGGTTTCTCTGCAGGTGCACGAACGCGCCGGCAAGTTGGATCAGGCCCTTGTAAAAGGAGTCGTTCGGCCCCGTCCGTTCGGCCAGCCATAATTCCTCCAATACCTCGTGCGCTTCAAAATAAAGCCCGCGATTAAAACATCCAAAGAACCCCAGGTAATGCGCGTCCAGATCCCGCCCGCGATGCGCCTCGATGATCGCCGAAATTTTGTCGCTCTTATGGGTCATGGCCCCAAATTACTATGAGCGGCCCGGAACGTGAAGGCAAACCTCGGAACCCGGCCCCGCGCGGCGTGGCCTTGCGCTTCACGTTGACATCTCCCGCGCCCTGCGACACTCTGACCGCATGGCAAAACCAGCTTTGGGCCGGGGTCTCGGCGCTCTCCTCGGCGGCGCGCCAGCCATCGGAAAACCGCCCGCGCCGGCGGCATTGCTCAGCCCCGAACCCGCAGCCGCCGCGCCACCGGATTTGCGCGAACACGTCCAACGCATTCCGCTCCACCGCATCCAGCCCTGCCCGCTGCAGCCGCGCAAAGACTTCGCGCCGGAAGCGCTGCGTGAACTCGCCGACTCGATCAAGGAACAAGGGATCATCCAACCCCTCATCGTGCGCGAACGAGCCGATCATCTCGAACTCATCGCCGGCGAACGCCGTTGGCGCGCCGCCCAGATCCTCGGCTTGAAGGAAGTGCCGGTCATCGTCCGCGTGGCCGATGATCGCGCCGTTTTGGAGCTGGCCCTGATCGAAAACCTCCAGCGCGAAAACCTCAATCCCATCGAAGAATCGAAAGGGTACGCGCAGCTGATCGAACTCTTTCAATTGAACCAGGAGGAAGTGGCCGCCAAAACGGGCAAAAGCCGCACCGTGGTGGCCAATGCGCTTCGCCTGCTCAAACTCTCGGCGCTGATCCAATCCTATATCCGCGAAGGCCGGATTTCCGTGGGCCATGCCAAGGTCATCCTCGGATTGGCCGGCGAAGCACAGCAACGACTCGCCGCCGAACGCATCATCAAGGAAGGACTGAACGTCCGCCAAACCGAAGGACTCGTCGCCAAGCTGCGGGCCCGCGAAACGGGACCTGGCAAATCCGCCGCTCTGACGCCCTTGACGCAGGACGCGCACGTCGCCCGGTTGGAAAGCAAACTGCGGGAGCGGCTCGGCACCAAAATCCATCTCCGCTACGGGCAAGGCAAGGGAACTCTCGAAATTTCATTCTTCAGCGACGATGACCTGGAGCGCCTCCTCCAACTCCTGGGAATCAATCCGGATTAGGCGACGGATGGAAAGCGACCGATGATTTTAGAAGTCGTCAAATATGGCCATCCGGCGCTGCGCAAGAAAGGCGCCCGCATCGAAACCATCGCCGCCGACGTCAAAAAACTGATCGCTGACATGTTCGAAACCATGTACGCCTCCAAGGGAATCGGCCTGGCCGCCCAACAGGTCGGCGTCCCGCTGCAATTGACCGTGATCGACGTGCGCGGAGTCACCGACCGCCCGTCGTCGCTCGAGTTGGAAGGCGAACCCGCCGACGTGAACCAATTCATGCCGCTGACGCTGATCAATCCGGAAGTAAAACCTGTCGATGAGACCGTTGAGGGCCCGGAAGGCTGCCTGAGCTTCCCCGAAATTTACGCCGAGATCAGCCGGCCGGGGATCGTTGACGTCAAAGCGCTGAATGAGAAAGGGAAACCCCTCGCCTTCCGTTGCGGCGGTCTGCTGGCGCGGGCGGTTCAGCACGAAACCGATCATCTGCACGGCATTCTTTTCATCGACCGCATGGACAAGAAGACCAAGGAAGAACTCCGGCCGGAGCTGGAGGCGTTGCAGACGGCCACCAAGGCCGCGTTGCAGGACCAAAAGAAGTCATCCGCAAAATCTTAGCCGCCGGTTGAAAAGGCAGGAGCCGGCGTGAGGTGGCTCGGAATTCAATCTTGAAGAGTTCTTGACGGACTGTTGGCTGCCAACTGCGCCCGGCAATTTCGCACGGCCGCCGTTTGAAACTCAATATACCTTCCGCAAATTCGAAGGCAGAATGTTCAGCTCCGTCCGGTATTTGGCCACCGTTCGGCGGGCGATGACAATGCCTTTTTCTTTCAGCATCTTCACCACTTCCTGGTCGGACAGCGGTTTGGTGGAATCTTCCTTTTTGAAAATCTCGGCGATCATGTCTTTGACGCTGGTGTTGGACAAGCCGTCGCCGCTGGCGGTCTGGATGCCGGCGGTGAAGAAATATTTCATTTCGAAAACGCCCTGGGGCGTGTCCATGTACTTGCCGGAAACCGCGCGGCTGACCGTCGTTTCATGGACGCCGACGACCTCCGCGACCTGGACCATCGTGAGCGGTTTGAGGAATGCCACGCCTTTCTCCATGAACTCGCGCTGGCGGTGCACAATTTCCCGGGCGATGTTCAGGATGGTCTGCTGCCGCTGGTGCAGGCTCTTGATCAGAAACTTGCCGGCCCGAATTTTCTCGCGGATGTAGTTCCGCACCTCGGACGAGTTCCCGCCCTGCGACATCAAATCTTTGTAGGTGTTGCTGATCCGCAAATGCGGGATGTGCTCATTGTTGGTGGTGATCGCGAAATCATCTCCGACTTTGTGAACGAATACTTCCGGCAGCACGTATTGGTCGTTGTCGGGCAGGTAAGCGCGGCCGGGACGCGGCTCCAACCGGGCGATGCGCTCCAGAGCTTCCTGGACTTCATCCACCTCACAGCTTGTCCCGCGCGCAATTTCCGGAATGCGCCGTTTGCCCAGCGCCTCCATGAAATCCCGGATGATGCGGTATTCCAACTGCTCCTGCTGCCCCGCGCGTTCCAGCTGGCTCATCAGACATTCCCGCAAATCACGCGCCCCCACACCCGGAGGATCAAAGCTCTGTATCACCTTCAACACTTCAAGAATCGTTTCCGCCGGCAAACCGGTCGAGGCCGTCAGTTCGTCAATGCTGGCCTTCAAGTAGCCGTAATCATCGATGTTGCCGATGATCATCTCCGCGATCGGCCATTGCTCCTCCGGCAGATGGGATTCGCGCACCTGCTCCAGCAGCATTTCCTGCAGCGACGTCGCCGCCACCAGGGAATCAAACATGAACTGCCGCTTCTCTTCGTCCTCGGCCGAACGGCGGCTCGGCATGTTGGTCTGCGCATAGTGATCGCGCCATTCCTGATCCAATTGCGCCAGCCGCTCGAATTCCGCCTGAAAATCGTCCGCCGGCGCTTCCACGCTCTTTTCGGTCGCCGGATCAAATGTCAGGTCAGCCGGGGGTTCGGCGGGATCCGCACCCTCGGCCGCCGGAGTATCACCCTCCCGATTCTCACGTTCCTGAACATCCAGCTCGGTCGCGGTAGATTCCTCCAGCACAGGGTTTTGCTGCAGTTCCTGCTCCACCAGAGCTTTGAGTTCCAGGGTGGGCGCTTGAAGCAAAGCCAGTGATTGCTGGAGCTGCGGCGCCAGCACTAACGACTGCGTCAACCGTTGTGACAGTTGTAAACCTTGTGCCATTTGCGGGCAAACCTTAATCGGCAATTTGCAAAAGCTCAAGCATTAACTTGGCACGACTCTCGCTACCATGTCATTGCTTGCCGCAACCATCGGAGTAAATACAGAAAACTTGAGTTCGGATTTAACAAAAATTGTCTTCTCCAAGTCCAAATCGTTCCGAACACTGAAAATCATTGCCCGCCTCCAGGACCCTGACTAACGTTGCCTCGTGGCCGTTCGACTGACGATTCTGGGCAGCGGTTCCGCCGGCAATTGCGCCTACGTGGAAACCGAAGAAACGCGCATCCTGGTCGATGCGGGTCTCAGCCCGCGACAAATCCGCCAGCGCCTCGCCGCCATCGGCCGCACCCCCGAAAACCTGAACGCCATCCTGATCACCCACGAGCACAGCGATCACATCCAGGGCCTCATCGGCATCGCCCGCAAGCTGGGCATCCCGGTCTATTGCAACCGCGCGACCAAGGAGGAAACCGAGCGGGCGCTGAACACGCGCTTCGATTGCCGCCTCTTCGAAACCCGGGACAGCTTCGAGGTTGGCGATGTCTTCGTGGACACATTCGACATCTCCCATGATGCCCAGGACCCGGTCGGCTACTTGCTTCGCACTTCGGCCGGCAACATCGGCTTCGCCACCGATCTCGGCTACGTCGCCAAACATGTCCTGGAACGCATCCGCACCGCGAACGTGCTCGTGCTCGAAGCGAATCATGATGTGAAAATGTTGCAGGATTGCCCGCGCCGACCCTGGAGTCTCAAACAGCGCATTCTGGGCCGACAGGGTCATCTTTCCAACGAAACTGCCGCCGCAACAGCCGCGGAGATCATGTCCGCCGACCTGCGCCATCTTTACCTCGCCCACTTGAGCCGCGAATGCAACCGCCCCGAACTGGCGCACCGGGTCGTGAACGAAACCCTCCAGAAAATCGGCGCCGTCCATGTGCGCCTGGAAATGACCTCCCAGAACGTGCCCTGCCCCACCCTGGATTTGTGAGCCGGCCCCTTCGCCGCCCCGCAATCCCAAACCGCGAGCGATCCAGGTTCGCACAACAGCGACTAAAACCTGGCGATTTCCTTTGCCCAGGAGCGCGGCGTTCACGCCGCTTCAGTACCGCGGGTTGCAGGATGTCCGGACGCGGAAGCGGCGGGAACGCCGCGCTCCTTGCGGTTGCGGCCAAGCGGTCATGAAGACTAAACGCGCCGAATAACGACTCGATCCCGGAAATGTTTCACGCCCAGCCAATCGAATCTTTGGACCTGCCTGAACTCCAGCCTTACCGCACCATGCGCAGGTCGCAGGAACAACGGGACCAGGGCATTTTCGTCGCGGAAGGCGAGAAGGTCGTCCGCCGCCTCCTCGAAAGCCCCTTCCCCGTGGTCTCCGTCTTGTTGCCGGACAAATGGCTGGCAATTTTCGAACCCCTCTTGACCGCGCGGCCGGAAATGGCCATTCCCGTTTTTGTCGTCAGCGAAAAACGTGTGCTGGAAGAACTCGTCGGCTTTTCCATGTTCCAAGGCGTGCTCGCCGTGGGCAGGATCCCCGCCCCGCCTTCACTCGACAGCCTGCTCAAGCGCAGCTCCAAACCGCGCCTTTTCACCGCCGTCGATGCGCTCACCAATGCCGAAAATCTCGGCGCCCTCGTCCGCAACTGCGTCGCGTTCAATGTGCAGGGATTGATCGTCGGCGAAACCTCCAGCAGCCCGTTCCTCCGGCGCGCGGTGCGGAATTCCATGGGAACCATTTTTCAACTGCCGGTCTTCGAGTTGGCGCAAGCGAACGCCGCAATCCTTCCCGGCCGGCCCCGGCCGGCGACGTTGTCCCAAGTGTTGCTCGACCTGCGCAAACGCGGCGTCCGCTGCCTCGCGGCCCATCCCCGCGCAAACGCAAAAACATTGTGTCAAACGGATTTCAGCGGCGACTGCTGCCTCGTTTTCGGCAGCGAAGGCTACGGACTTTCCGCAGAGACCCTGGAGGCTTGTGATGAAGCGGTGTCGATTCCCATGCCGCCGGCGGTGGACTCGCTGAACGTCGGCAGCGCCGCCGCCGTGTTCCTCTACGAAGTCAATCGCCAGCGGGGACGCGCCTGAGCTGGAACGATTCTGTCGAAAAAGGGGAGCACACGCGCCCTCGCGTGTTGCGGCCGGCGCCTCGCCTGCCGGTTCGAGCGCGTTGGAACGAACCCAACGTTATGCCCGGTTCCGAGGCCGCTGTGGTCGGCGAGGGCGCCGACCACCGCACGCGAGGCGCGCGCGCTCCCCAGAGTAACTGAATCGTTCCGGTTAAGGGCGTTAAACGCCCGCCGTGATCGCGCACCGTCGCGGCTTTGCGTGGTGTAGTTCTTGTTCGGATGAGCGGCGCGCACGGAGTGACGCGCCCTGCCTCTACCTGTTCAGGGCTTGGACAATTTGGGCGGCAAACCGCCGGATCGGGCCAATCCGCTCGGAAAGGAATTTTTCATTTTGAATTTTGCGCGCGGAAATCTACTCTTCCGGCGATGACTCCATCGCAACACCGGGTGCGTCGCGCCACGCAGGATGACCATGAAAGCCTCAAGGCTCTCTGGAGCTTGATGCGTCTGCCCGTCGATGCGTTGGGGAAGCAGCTCACGGAGTTTCAAGTCGCGGAATCCGCGGATGGCCGGGTGGTGGGAGCCCTCGGGATCCAGATTGCCGGCCAGCAAGGCCGCCTGCACAGCGAGTCGTACCTGGACTTTGCGATTGCGGATGAACTTCGCCTCCTGCTCATGGAACGCCTTCGTTCTTTGGCCTCCAACCATGGAGTCCTCCGCCTTTGGACGCTGGAACAATCCCCCTTCTGGACCCGTCAAGGGTTCCATCCCGCCAGCGCGGAAGAACTCAAGAAACTGCCGGAAGCCTGGGCAGGCCTTGGCGCGGGCTGGCTTACCCTCCAATTGAAGGACGAAGCCGCCATCATCTCGATGGAAAAAGAACTGGCTTTCTTCATGGAAACGGAGAAGCAGCGCACCGCCCAAATCCTGCAACGGGTCCAAACGCTGAAAACCGCCGCCCTGTGGGTCGCCATGGTGCTCGGAATTTTTGTGCTGGGCGCCGCAATTTATCTGCTGCTCAAAAATCCGAAAATGTTACCGCCCCTCGGAAGATAGGCCGACTTCATCGGCGTGATACGAACTGCGCACCATCGGACCGCTGGCCACGTGCGCAAACCCCAGGTCCCGCGCCCGTTCGCCATACTCGCCAAATTGCGCCGGTGAAATAAACTCCACCACCGGCAAATGCCCCGGCGTCGGCTGCAAATACTGACCCAGAGTCAGCAGATCGCAACCGGCCCCGCGCAAATCCGACAGCGCCGTCAGCACCTCCGCCGCGGTTTCGCCCAGGCCCAGCATCAGCCCGGATTTGGTGTAAATCCCGGTTCCACCTTTGGCCTTTGCTTTGCGCAGCACGCTCAACGAACGGTCGTAGGTGGCGCGCGACCGCACCGCCGGCGTCAGCCGCCTCACGGTTTCGAGGTTGTGATTGAAAATGCGCGGCCCGGCCGAAAGCACGGCCTCGATCGAAGCGTCGCGGTCGTTGAAATCAGGCGTCAATACCTCCACCACGATGCCCGGATTCAACGCGCGCACCGCTTCGATGGTTTGACGAAAATGCTCCGCGCCGCCGTCGGCCAAATCATCGCGCGCCACCGCCGTGATCACCACGTGCCGGAGCCGCATGCGTCGCGTCGCTTCCGCCACCCGCGCCGGTTCGTCCGCCTCGAGCGCCAGCGGTTTCGCCGTCGTCACTGCGCAAAATCCGCACGCGCGAGTGCATCGGTCCCCGCCGATCATGAACGTCGCCGTGCCTTTGTCCCAGCATTCCCAATGATTCGGGCACCGGGCGCTTTCGCAAACGGTGTGCAGCTTGAGTTCGTCCAGCAACGACCGGGTCTGCGTGAACGCATCCGAAGTCGGCAGGCGAATCCGCAGCCATTCCGGCAGGCGGGGCCGCGATTTCAATTCAACAGCGATCATGTCTTGTCCAAACTCTTGTCCGACTTATTCCAGTTTCTTCCAGAATTCCGCCAGTTGTTCCGGCCCGAAGTCGGCGAGGATTTTTCCGTCCACGTCGATGACGGGCGCCAGTTCCTGGCCCGAAAGCCGGATCATTTCGTCAAAGGCGGCTTCGTCGGCGATGACATCCACCGGCTCATATTTGATCCCGCGCTGGTCGAGCCAGTCCATGGCTTTGTGGCACCAGCCGCAGTATGGTTTGATGAAAAGCCGGATGCGATTCGGTTTCACGGTGTAAACTGGCGGTCCCCCGGAGATGTTTCAAACGCGGCCCTGCTCAGCTGCCGATCTGCGCCCGGTACTGTTCCGGACTGAGCAGCGCCGCCAATTCCGCCGGGTTTGACAGTTTGATTTTGTAAAACCAGCCGCTGGTGTAAGGCTCGGTGTTCGCCAGCACCGGATTCTCAACCACGGCCCGGTTCACTTCCGTAACCTCGCCGCCCACGGGCGAATAGACATCGCTGGCCGTTTTCACCGATTCCACCACGGCGCAAGCCTCGCCGGCTTTCACCTTCCGCCCGATTTCAGGCAACTCGACAAAAACCACGTCGGTCAATTCATGCTGCGCGTGGTCGGATATGCCCACCGTCGCCACCCCGCCGGACACGCGCACCCACTCGTGCGACTTCGCGTATTTCAAATCTGAAGGAATGTTGCTCATAAAACTTGGCCACAAAAAGGCATAAGCGGCGCAAAAAGGAAATAACTTTCGCGCCGGGCGCGGCTTTTTGTACCCATGAACCGCTCTTAGCTCTTCCGGTAAATTGGCTTCGGAACGATAACCGCCGGCGACCGTTTGCCGCGAATCTCAATCTCGATCGCCGTCCCGGGCTTCGCCAGGTCCGGCGGCAAATACCCCATGCCGATGCCGATGCCCAGCGAAGGGCTCTGCGTGCCGCTCGTGACCTCGCCGGCTTTCGCGCCGTTCACCCAGATTGGATAATGCGGCCGCGGCGGCGCGGATTTGTCCGTCATTTTGAAGGCAACGCACCGCTTCGACACCCCATTCGCCTTCTGCCGCGCCAGAACCGGGCGTCCGACAAAGTCTCCCTTGTCCAGCGCCACAAAAAAACCCAGCCCGGCTTCAATGGGCGTCGTGTTCTCGTCCAGTTCATGACCGTAAAGCGGATAACAGACTTCCGTGCGCAATGTGTCGCGCGCCCCCAGGCCGCACGGCTTGATGCCATAAGGTTGCCCGAGGCGTAACAGCGTGTCCCACACTTGTTGAATGGACTCGTCCCGGCCGAGGATTTCAAAACCGTCCTCGCCCGTGTACCCCGTCCGCGACACCAGCACGTTGGCATGCCCGAACGGAAAGCCCGCGATCTGGTTTTTCTTGAGGCCCGTGACGCAGCCGACGCGGAGCCCCGAGCACGCAGTGCCGGGAATGGCGGTGTCGATGAACTCTTTGACGCGGGGCCCCTGGACGGCGACGGCGGCGTAGTTGTGCGAAGCGTCGGTCAGGCGCAGTTCGTCGCGTCTGGGGAAAGCGGCCGCCTGCGCCTGCAACCAGGCGACATCCGCTTCGGTGCGGGAGGCATTGACGATCGAGAAATAGACTTCCTGCGAAAGCTGGTAGAGGTACAGATCGTCAATCACACCGCCGCGCTCGTTGCACAACAAGGTGTACTGGCCGCCGCCCGGTTCGATCTTCCGGACGTCATTCACCAGCACGCGATTCAGGAATTCGGCGGCAGCGGCGCCGCTGACGGTGACTTCGCCCATGTGCGAGATGTCGAATATTCCGGCCGCCTTCCGCACCGCCAGGTGCTCGTCCATGATGCTGGTGTATTGCACCGGCATCTCCCAACCGCCGAATTCAATGAGCTTGCCTCCCAATTTCTGGTGCGCGGAGAACAGTGACGTCCGTTTCAACATGGAATTCAGCATGCAGAATGTCCGGCTTGGAATAAAGCGGTAAACGATCCTTTTCTATCAGGCGGTGGCCCCAGAAACACCAGTGCGTTGATCGCCTGGTTTTGGGTGGGGTGCATCTTGACACTGTCCTTACGCCAGGAGGCTCAAGGGTTCGGAGTTCCGCGTTTACGCGGTTC
>CAZFOA010000008.1:0-20774 GCA_964520205.1 uncultured Verrucomicrobiota bacterium
GCCGGTTGCAGATCGACGAGCCGCTGGTGCAGGAACTCGTCCGGTTGCGCGACCTGGTCAAGCCGCAGGAAATCCTGCTCGTGCTCGATGCCGCAACCGGCCAGGAGGCGGTCAGCGTCGCAACCCATTTCGACCAGGCGCTGAACGTCACCGGTTCCATCCTGACCAAACTCGACGGCGATGCGCGCGGCGGCGCGGCGTTGAGTCTCAGGGCGGTGACCGGCAAGCCGATCAAATTTGCCGGCGTCGGCGAGAAGCTCGAGGATTTCGAGGCGTTCCATCCCGAGCGCATGGCTTCGAGGATTCTCGGCATGGGCGACGTGGTCAGCCTGGTGGAGAAAGCCGCCGAAGCCGTGGATTTGGACGACGCGAAGCGCCTCGAGGAGAAGATGCGCAAAGGCCAGTTCTCGTTGGAGGATTTTCTCGACCAGTTGCGCCAGATGAAAAAGCTCGGTTCGCTCGAATCCATCGTCGGCATGCTGCCGGGCGGATCCGAGATGCTGAAAAACGCCGACCTTTCAAAACAGGAAAAGGAATTCCGCCACATGGAAGCGATGATCTGCGGCATGACAAAGCAGGAACGGCGCAGCCCGCAGATCCTGAACGCGAAGCGCCGTCAACGCATCGCCAAAGGCAGCGGCACGACCGTGGCCGAGTTGAACACGATGCTGAACAAGTTCGCGCAGATGCAGCAGATGATGAAAAAGATGGGCAAGTTTTCGAAGATGATGGCGCGCATGGGCGGCGGGCTGCCGGGAATGTTGCGGCGCTAAGCGAAATCTGCGATCCGACCGTGATCACCCTTTCGGAAGTGCCTTCAAAGTTTCGTCCCGGAGGGACATCCTGACAATAGCCCGGCGTTTCAACGCCGGGGAAAAATCCGGATTGCATAAGTCCCGAAGGGACGGCTGAATGGGCATCATGTCCTACGTCAGTTCCTATTTCCATTGCGTGTTTAGCACCAAAGAGCGTCGTCCCCTCATCGCGCCGGCACTCCGCGACAGGCTCTGGCCGTTTCTCGGCGGCATCGCCCGGCAGAATAAAATGAAAGCCATCGAAATTGGCGGTGTCGAAGACCACGTCCATATCCTGCTTTCCTTGCCATCCACCCTCCCTGTCTCCAAAGCGCTCCAACTGATCAAAGGCGGCTCGTCGAAATGGGTCCATGAAACCTTTCCCGAGCATCGTCTGTTTGCCTGGCAGGAAAAATACGGCGCCTTCAGCGTGAGCGTGTCGCAATTGGACAAGATCATTCAATACATCAAAGGCCAGGAGGAACATCATCGAAAGCTCACGTTTCAGGACGAATTCCTGGAGTTGTTGAAGAAGCATCGCATCGAATACGACGAGCGATATTTGTGGGATTGAAACTCAGCCGTCCCTTCGGGACTCGTCGCGGTTGCGCCTCCAACCCGGCGTTGAAACGCCGGGCTATTCCCGGTCGTCCCTTTGGGACGCCTGGGGCGCAACTCGACACTGCCCTCGCTCCGACAGTAACGGCGGAGCGTCGATCTCCGAACCGGTCCGCAAGGCAGTGGTGCGTTTTGCAGCTTTCGGTGGGGCGAGCGTCCTCGCGAGCCGGCTCGTCAGGAGCCTTGCCCCACCCAAAAGTACCGCTACCGTCCGCAACCACAACTTGTTTCAACTCCCGGATTCGGCTAATTTGAACGCATGATCCACGACGCGGCATTGGAGGAATTGCTCCAAAAAGTCTGGGACGGCCAACGCATTAACCCGGCCGAAGCGTTGCGGCTTTATCGTCTGCCGCTCGAAGAACTCGGCGCCCTGGCGGACCGCCGCCGGGTGCTGGCCAAGGCCAAGGATTTCAACGGTCGCGGCAACGACATCGTCACTTACATCGTCGATCGCAACGTCAATTACACGAACGTGTGCAATGTCTATTGCAAGTTCTGCGCGTTTTACCGGACGGAGACGGACGGCGATGCCTACGTCATCACGCTCGACGAAATGGACCGGAAGATCGAGGAGACGATCGCGCTGGGCGGGACGCAGATTTTGATGCAGGGCGGACATCATCCCCAGCTGACCAAGCAATGGTATCTCGATTTGCTGGCGCACATCAAAACGAAGTTCCCGCAGGTGAACATTCACGGTTTCAGCCCGAGCGAATTCATCCACTTCCGGGAAGTCTTCGACGAGCCGCTGGAAAAGATCGTCGGCGATTTCAAGGCTGCCGGGCTGGGGTCGATCCCCGGCGGCGGCGGAGAAATTCTGGTGGATCGGGTGCGTCAGCGCATTTCCCCGCTCAAAGCGATGAGCGCCGATTGGCTGGAGGTCATGGACGTGGCGCATCGGTTGGGCTTGAATTCTTCGGCCACCATGATGTTCGGCCATGTGGAGACAATCGAGGATCGCATCGAACACCTGGAGCGGCTGCGAACGCAGCAGGACAAGACGAAGGGCTTCACGGCTTTCATCTGCTGGACGTTCCAGGCGGAGCATACGAAGCTAAGGGCGCCGACGGTGGGCGCGCACGAATATTTGCGAACGCAGGCGCTGGGCCGGATCTACCTCGACAATTTCCAGAATGTGCAAAGTTCCTGGGTCACGCAGGGGCAGGAAATCGGCCAGATCGCCCTGAAATTCGGGGCGAACGATCTCGGCAGCATCATGATCGAAGAGAATGTCGTCTCCCAGGCGGGCACGACCTTTCGGATGACGGTGACCGACATGCGCCGGCTCATTGGCGAACTCGGCTATGAACCCCATCAACGGGACAATTGGTATCGGCTGTTGAACTGACTTGCTTTTCGCGGCGGGCCGGCCGTGGTGCGGCCAATGCGAATCAGCGATTCACCCCGAACACGCCGTCGAGGATGACGGCCTTGGTTTTCCAGAGGAGCGCCATGGTTGTGGCCAGCGGCAGGAGCGCGAGCAGACAGCCGATGAGCCAGACCAACCAGGCGCCGCTGAATTTCAGTCCGAAGGGAAACCTCAATTCCCATCCCGAAAAAAGCGCGAGCAAGTGATCGGGGAGATTGGAACGCTGCCAGAAATACAGCGGGAGGATGCGCCCGCAAAGATAGAGGGCGGCCAGCAACAAAAGGGCGGCCAACAGGGTGCGATTCAATGCGGTATACTGGCGGGTTTCCAGCCGCAATGTTTCGTCGGGCAACATGGCGCCCAGGCGCAGCACCACCCGGTTCAGGCTGAGGAGGAATGACAGCGCGGAAATCGCCAGCACCCACATCACCACGTTGAACAGCGGCACTTCCGGAATGCGGTTCCACCAATAAAGAAACGGGCTGAGTCCGAAATTGATCCAGGCGAAGATTTTGGCGCGGTCCAGCGCGCTGCGCCAGGGACGCTCCTGTTTCTGAAACGACCCCAGCTGCCACAGCCCGAAAAACAACAGTCCGGTCACCGCCAGCGGCGCCGCGATGCCATACGTCCCGAACCAACCGGCGGTGGCGGTTCCAACACAAATGATCAACGCCGCGGGCAAACCCCAGAACAAAGCCGAAAGCCCGCGCACCAGCCGTCCCAGCGACCGCAAAAGTTCGGAATTCGGCGCTGGATCAGCCATGGCGTCAATGCGGAATGCGGAATCCGGAATGCAGAAACGACATCAACGGTAGTGGTGCGCGCGCGAATTCGTCATTCTGCATTCGGCCTTTCAGAAACTGAGATAGGTGTACTCCTTCAGCCCGCGTTCGTAATCATCCAGCAACCGCATGGCCTCGGAGGGTTTCATGCGGTCGGACTTGATGGCTTCGTCCATCTGCGCCTTCATCTGCCTTTTGAGTTCATTTTCGTCGTACTGCACCGACGCCAGCGCCTGAACGATGGTGGTGCCTTCGATGATTTCTTCGACGTAGTAGCCCGCGGCTTCGTCCGGGTCCAGAAACACATGCACTTCGTTGACCCGTCCGAAAAGGTTGTGCAAATCACCCATGATGTCCTGATAGGCGCCCATCAGGAAGAAGCCGATATAGTAGGGTTCAATCGCGCCGTTGCCATTGATGTTCAGCGGATGAAGCGGCAATGTGTCACGCACGTCGCGCAGGTCGATGAACTTGTTGACCTGGCCGTCCGAATCGCACGTGATGTCCACCAGCGTGGCTTCGCGCGTGGGGCGTTCGTTCAGCCGGCTGACGGGCATGATGGGAAACAACTGGCCCAGCGCCCAGTGATCCAGCAACGATTGGAACACGGAGAAGTTGCACAGGTACTGGTCGCCGAGACTGTCTTCGAGTTTGCGGATTTCCTCCGGCACGTAGGCCTGTCCGCGAAAATTCTGCACGACTTCCTGGCTGATTTCCCAATACAGATTTTCAATCTTTGCCTTGTCCGGCAAATCGAGCACGCCCAGGGTGAACATATGTTGGGCGTCCTCCCGGCGTTCGTGGGCGTCGTGATAGGCCTCGAGTTTGTTGAGTTTGGCGAGGTTCTTTCGGATATCCAGCAGCTCTTTTACCAGCGCATGCTCGTTTTCACCGTATTGAAAAAAATCGCCTGGCCGGATTTTCTCGATGGCGCCGAACACTTCCACGATCAGCACGCTGTGATGCGCCACAATCGCGCGGCCGCTCTCGCTGATGATGTCCGGATGCGGCACTTTTTCCGCGTTGCAGACGTCGGCCACGTAGTAAATGACGTCGTTGGTATATTCCTGGAGGGTGTAATTCGTGGAGCTGTCAAAGGCCGACCGGCTGCCGTCGTAGTCCACCCCCAGCCCGCCGCCCACGTCCAGGAATTCGATTTGAAAACCCATTTTGTAGAGCTTGGCATAGAGCCGGGCGGCTTCCTGGACGGCCTTTTTCACGGTGAGAATGTCCGGCACCTGCGAGCCGATGTGGAAATGCAACAGCTTGAGGCAATGGCCCAGGTTCTCCGCGTTCAACATCGCCGTCGCCGCCAGGATTTCCGCGGTGCTCAGGCCGAATTTGGCGTTTTCGCCGCCGCTCTCGGCCCAGCGCCCGGCGCCCTTGCTCACCAATCGCGCGCGAATGCCGATGAGCGGCTCGACGCCCAGCTGCTTGGAGATGGTGATGATCTGCCGGAGTTCTTCCAGCTTCTCGACCACCATGATGACCTTGCGCCCGAGTTTGGTGCCGAGCAGCGCCATCCGGATGAAGTTGCCGTCCTTGTAGCCGTTGCAGATGATGAGGCTGCCGATCTGATTCTGCAACGCCAGGCCGACAAACAACTCCGGCTTGCTGCCCACCTCCAGGCCAAACTCGAACGGCTTGCCCGCATCCAGGATTTCTTCCACCACTTCGCGGAGCTGATTCACTTTAATCGGGAATACGCCCCGATATTTGCCCTGATAATTGTATTCCGCAATGGAACTGCGAAAGGCGAGGTTGATCGATTCGACACGATGGCGGAGGATGTCCTGGAAACGGATCAACACCGGAAATTTCAGACCGCGCCCTTTCGCCTCCTCGATCACGTCCGTGAGATCCACCGACGCGCCCGCGTCCTGCAGCGGCTTGGCCACAACGTGCCCCGCGTCGTTGACATCAAAGTATTTCGCTCCCCAGCGGTGGATGTTGTACAGATTCCGGGCAGCCTGGATGTCCCAGTGCCCGGTAGCGTCAGTCGGATTGCTCATCGTTGCTTCAAGACGAAGGCACTATAAAAGTCTGTGGACGGAATTCAACCCCGAAAGCCTCATGGCCGCGCGTGAATGGATCGATGTCGGGAAACACTGCATTGAATGAGCTTATGTTGTGCAGGCAATGTCAATAATTGAATATGAGGCAGCGTCAGAGTTGTTGTGTCATCGGGAGGAGTGGAGGGGCTATGCGCCCAACACAATGCAGGGTGCGACCAGGCTTGTCAGGTCGTTGTTTTCATGCCATCAACTTGCGGGGCCGCATGACGACTTCATCTCTCACTCGCAGACAATTCCTGAAAACCACCACCGTCGCCGGCGCCGCCGTGTCGCTCGCGCAATTCACGCCGCGCCGGCTCCTGGCCGCTGACGCTCCGCCGATGCTGACGGCGTCCGCTCCCTCCTGGGTGGACAAGCCGATGCGCTGGGCACAACTCACACTGGTCGAGAACGATCCCGGCAAGTTCGACCTCGCATTCTGGCTGGATTATTTCAAGCGCACCCGTTCTGACGCCGTCTGCCTGAGCGGCGGCGGATGCGTGGCCTATTATCCGACTCAAATTCCGTTCCATCATCGCAGCCAATGGCTTGGCGACCGTGATGTGCTCGGCGATCTCGTCGCCGGTTGCCGCAGGCTCGGCATGGCCGTTATCGCGCGCACCGATCCTCACGCGACCTACGACGACGCTGCCGCGGCGCACCCGGATTGGATCGCGGTGGACGCCGGCGGCGACAAACGCCGCCATTGGGCTTCGCCGGAGATGTGGGTCACGTGCGGGCTTGGCCCCTACAACTTCGAGTTCATGACCGAGGTGAAGCGGGAGATCATGACCCGCTATCGCGTGGACGGGATTTTCATCAATCGTTGGGATGGCTCGGGGATGTGCTATTGCGAACACTGCGTGACAAACTTCAAGGACGCGACCGGCTTCGACCTCCCGCGCGCGGACAATCCGCAGGACCCAGCCCGCCGCGCCTACATTCTTTGGCGGCAACAGCGACTGTTCGACCTTTGGCAGACCTGGGATCGCGCGGTCCGCAAGATCAATCCCGATTCGTGCGTCATTCCCAATACCGGCGGCGGCGCGACCAGTTCGCTCGATATGAAAAAAATCGGCGAACTCGCGCCGATGTTGATGGCCGACCGCCAGGCGCGCCACGGCTTGATGGCGCCGTGGGCCATCGGAATGAATGCGAAGGAATACCGCGCCGCCCTGGGCATGAAACCCATCGTCGGCATCTTCAGCGTCGGTGTGGAGGAGCCGTACCGCTGGAAGGACTCGGTCCAAAACGGCGATGAGATCCGGCTCTGGGTTGCCGACCTCGTCGCGAATGGCATGCGTCCGTGGTTCACCAAGTTCGGCGGGGTGCTGCACGACGAGCGCTGGTTGAAACCGGTCGAGGACATCTATCGCCGGCTGGCCGGTTGGGAAAACTATTTGCGCAATGAACATCCGCTCGCCCGGGTCGGAGTGGTCTATTCGCAGCAGACCCATTGGTTCGGCGCCGGCCAGGAAGAGGACGCCATCAACGGCTGGTATCAGGCTTTGATCGAGGCGCGCATCCCGTTCGAGCTGGTGCACGACCGGCTGCTGGATGCCGCGCACGTGGGCCAGTTCAAGACGCTCATCCTTCCGAACGTCGTGGCCCTCTCAGACGCCCAATGCCGGCAAATCGAGGAATTCGTTCAACGCGGCGGCAGCGTGATCGCCACTCACGAAACCAGCCTATGCGACGAATGGGGCGTGCGGCGCGAGAACTTCGGGCTGGCCGCTCTGTTCGGCGTGAATTACGGCGGCAAAATCGAAGCGCGCATGCAGAACGCCTATCTCCGCCTGGAACACGAAGCGACGCATCATCATCCGTTGCTGAAGGGACTGGAAGACGCGCCGCGCATCATCCACGGCGTTTCCCGCGTGGAGGTGACACCGCGCGAGAAGTTCCCGACCGCGCCCCTGACGTTGATCCCCGGCTACCCGGATTTGCCGATGGAAATGGTCTATCCGCGCGTCGAGAAAACCGACATCGCCCAGGTGTTCTTGCGTGAGGTAGGGCTCGCCTTCCCCAGCGAGCCGCTACCCAATGTGAGTCCGCTCACTTCTTCCAATCAACTATCAACGACCAACCATCCACCATCCCCCGGCCGCATCGTCTACTTCCCCTGGGACATTGACCGCACGTTCTGGGAAGTGCTTTGCGTGGACCACTTCAAACTTCTGCGCAACGCCGTCGAGTGGGCCACGAACGAGGAACCGCCCGTCACCGTGACCGGCCCCGGCGTCCTGGACGTGACCGCCTGGCGGCAGAAGAATTCCCTGACCGTCCACCTGGTGAACCTCACCAACCCGATGATGATGAAAGGCCCGGTCCGCGAGTTGATTCCGGTCGGCGAACAAAAAGTCCGCATCCCGCTGCCGGAGGGATTGAAGCCCCGCAAGGTCCATCTCCTTGCCGCCGGCAAGACTCCGAAATTCACGCATGACAGTTCGCACCTGACCGTCACCGTTCCCTCGGTATTGGATCACGAGATCGTCGCGGTTGATCTGTGAGTTCAAGGAGAGCAGTTGAAACCATGGATGAACACAGATGCACACGGATTTGCTTTGCCGCAATAGGGCGCAAAGAAAAGGCGTGACACGAATTACGCGAATTGGCGCGAATTTTATTGTGCTGAAGGCGCTACGGAGATTAGCCCAGGGTTGCGCTTGCCGCGTCGTAGCATGGCGAAGACGGGAGCAACGCGGCTACCCTGGGTGATCCGTCCCGCAGATCTTCTCCGCCTGAAGGGGCGGCAGAAGAAGGTTGGAATCACCGATCTAAGAGCGGTCGTCGGGTACACAATTTGGCACGGGAATGGTTGGCAGAGAATGAGAACCCGACGCCGTGGTTCAGAATCTATTCCTCTGCCAGACATTCCCCTGACAAATCCCCGCACGCAGGCTGAATTCGCGTTGATTCGTGCAATTCGCGTCCAAGCCCGCTACCGTCCATGCAAGATGTCGCGCCAGCCGGACAGCATTATTGCCGGAACTCAGATTCCTGTTTCCTGTAAATCGCCCGTCGTGGTCGCCGCGACTGCCGTGCTTGCGTTGCTGTTGCTGATCGGCGCCGGTTGCCGCAGTACGCCGGTCTCAACCACCGCCAAAGGACCGATGCTTCTGGAGCTTTCCGGCGACCTTGCCGTGCATGATCCCGTCATCATCAAGGAGAAGGACACCTATTACGTTTTCTGCACTGGCGGCGGGCGGCGCGGGGGAATCATCCCCATCCGTTGCTCCACGAACCTGCTTCACTGGACTCTGTGCGGAAGCGTTTTTGACCTGTTGCCGCAGTGGGCGACCAACGAAATCCCGCGCGCGCGTGGAGCTTGGGCGCCGGACATCTCATGGTTCAATGGGCGATATCATCTCTACTATGCCCTCTCCAGCTTTGGGGTGAACGAATCCGCCATCGGCCTGGCCGTCAACGAAACCCTTGACTCCGCCGATCCGCGCTACCAGTGGGTGGACCAGGGCTTGGTCGTCCGCTCGCGCGCCGGCGTGGACGACTTCAACGCCATTGACCCGCAACTGGTCATCGAGAACAAGCGGAACGTCTGGCTCTGCTGGGGCAGCTTCTGGGGCGGCATCAAAATGCGGCGGATTGATCCCGCCACCGGCAAACTCTCCACGCAGGACGCCACGCTCTATTCGCTGGCCAGCCGTCCGCGTCTCCAGCCGCATCAGACGCCGCCTGTAGAGGGAGCCATTGAGGCGCCCACCGTCGTGCGGCGCGGGAGTTGGTGGTATCTGTTCGCCTCTTACGATTTGTGCTGCCAGGGCACGAACAGCAGCTACAACGTCCGCGTGGGCCGCTCAACCCGGGTGACGGGTCCGTATCTGGATCGCGCCGGCAAACCGATGATGGAAGGTGGCGGCACAATGGTCATCGAAGCCACGACGCCGAACTGGCGCGGACCCGGGCACCAGACCGTTTTCCAGGATGCGAACGGAGACTATCTATTGTTCCACGCCTACGATGGCCGGACCGGCCGGCCTGAGCTGAAGATTTCCACCATCGTCTGGGACGACGGCTGGCCGCGCGTGGCTCCTCTGCCTTAAGGCGGCGCAGAGGAAGATCAAGCCGCAAAAGGGGACAAATGGCGCAAAGAAAAGGCGCGACACGAATGACGCGAATTGGCGCGAATTGTAATGCGCTGAAGGCGCTACCCGATGAAAAGACGCGCGCAGCATTAAATGATTTGCTGGTGAGGGTCCGATTGAAGAGTTGAGCGTGAATAATCCCAAGCGGAACTCCGCCACCTCACCGTCTGTTCCCGCCCCAGTCAATCGACTGGAAACGGTTGCCGGCGGCGTGCAGGCGTATAAAATCAGGAACGAAATGAAAACGATCACCTCAATTATTATCCTGCTGGCTTGGATGACCGGCGCCGCATGGGCCCAGATCAAGCTGGCCGATATCAAGGAAGACGCGTGGTATTCCCTCATCGCAGCTCACAGTCAGAAGGCGTTGGAGATTGCCGGTGGCGCGAAGGACAATGGGTCGCCGCTGCAGCAAAACGTTCCCACCGGCGCGGACAATCAGCTCTTTCAGTTCAAACAAATTCAGAGCGGCTATTTTCAAATCACGGTCAAACACAGCGGCAAAGTGCTGGAGGTGAAAGACGGTTCACTGAAAGACCATGCCCCGGTCCAGCAGAACGAAGCCAACGGAAAGGATTATCAACTCTTTACCGTGGTGAAGGAAGTCAGCGGCGACTACCGGTTCATCGCCCGGCACAGCGGTTACGGTTTTGACGTGCTCGGCGGCGTGAAGGCGTTGGGAACCAATGTGCCCGTCGTCGTCTACCCGGCTTCCGGCGCCAAAAATCAAACGTTCAAGCTCGTCGAAGCGAAATAGCCGCCAGCGACGCCAAGCAGGGCTTTTGGGTTGTGGCTCAATTCGGAGATTCTGGAGCGCGGAGCATTGCTCCGCCAGGTTAAGCATCGGGTTCGCGCGGAGCAATGCTCCGCGCTCCGGTCGATTTCAGACATTACCGACTTTTGTAGGTGGCCCCGAATGATGACCAGCCTTCGGCGGCCAAGAAACAGCTTGGAATCCGTCGCGGTCAGGTGCTAACGTCCCGGCATCAAATCCACCCTTGTTACATGAGCACGACCGCTTCGCCTCAACACCCGCAAACAGCCCAATCCCGATTCGCCGTGACCGCGAACGGCCGCCGCTTTTTTGCCGCGCTGTCCGGTTTGCTGCTCGCCGCACAGCTCGCCGCCCCGGCCGCATTCGCCGCCGCGACTGATGACGTTTACTCCCTTGGCCCGGATTCCCAACCGCATGACGGCGTGCCGAAGGGCAAGGTCGTCGGTCCGCTGACGCTGGCCAGCCAGGTGTTCACCAACACGACCCGCCATTACTGGATTTACGTCCCCGCGCAGTACGACCGCACGAACCCGGCCTGTCTCATGATTTTTCAGGACGGACACGCCTTCTTGAATGCAAACGGAGAATACCGAATCCCCAACGTGTTCGACAACCTCATCTATCGCCGCGAAATGCCGGTGACGATCGGTGTGTTCATCAATCCCGGCCACACGCCCGAACAACCCGAATCTTCCTCGACGAACTGGGGTGACGGCATCAACGGCCGCGCCACCGAATACAACGAACTCAACGACCGTTACGCCCGATTGATCGTCAACGAACTGCTGCCGGCGCTGGAAAAGGATTACCAACTCTCGAAGAACCCCGACGACCGCGCCATTGCCGGCGCCAGTTCCGGGGCGATTTGCGCCTTCACCGTCGCTTGGCAGCGGCCGGATCAATTCCACAAGGTCATCAGCACCATCGGCAGCTTCACCCACATCCGCGGCGGCCACGTTTATCCAGACCTCATCCGCCAAGGCGAGCGCAAACCGATCCGCGTGTTTCTGCAGGACGGCCTCAACGACAACCGCGGCCGGCGAAGCGGCGCCGGCGTGTATGATCCGAAACGGGACTGGCACGCGCAGAACCTGAAGATGGCGGCGGCGCTGACGGAGAAGGGATACGACGTGAACTACTGCTGGGGCATCGGCACCCACTCGAACAAACAGGGCGGCGCGATGATGCCCGAGATGCTGCGCTGGCTTTGGCGCGATTACCCGCGCACCGACGATCCGATGGATGACGGCAACCGGAAATTATTCGTTCCGGCAAGCGAAAGATGAAAACACAGACGGAGTCAGCCTGGCAGGCCGGAGAAAAAAGAATCAAAACCAAAGACGGACGCAGATAAGGACCGGAAAATTGGGTAACCGCGGCCACTATGGCAGTCTTTACGGCGAGAGTTGCATCCACTCGCTTCTGCTTTCAACATCTGTGTCTATCTGCGTCCATCTGCGGTTTCACACTTCCCGAGGTCTCCGGCTTAAAGCTTGCGCCCGGTGAGCCGCTCGTAGGCTTCCAGGTATTTCGCGCTTGTTTTCGCCACCACTTCAGGCGGCAGCACCGGGCCCGGCGGCGTCTTGTTCCAATCCAGCGTTTCCAGATAGTCGCGCACGAACTGCTTGTCAAAACTCGGCTGGCCTTTGCCGGGGACGTATTGATCCGCCGGCCAGAAACGCGACGAATCGGGCGTGAGCACCTCGTCGATCAGGATCAACTTCCCGTCGCTCACGCCGAATTCGAATTTGGTGTCGGCGATGATAATGCCGCGCTGGCGGGCGTAGTCGCGGCCGGCCTGGTAAATCTTCAGGCTCAGGTCGCTCGCCTGCGCCGCGAGATCGGCGCCGACGATCCGGGCCGCCTGTTCGGGCGAAATGTTCTCGTCGTGCCCGGCTTCGGCCTTGGTGGACGGCGTGAAAATCGGTTCGGGAAGCTCGGCGGATTCCGTCAGGCCGGGCGGCAACTGGATGCCGCAGACGGTTTGTGATTGCTTGTATTCCTTCCAGCCGGAGCCGGACAGGTAGCCGCGCACAATGCACTCGATGGCGAGCGGTTTCGCCTTTTTCACGATCATGCAGCGGCGGGCGAGCTGGCCGGCAAAGGGTTGAAGTTCCTTCGGCAAGGGATCGTTCGCGCCGGCGAGCAGATGGTTTGGCACCAGCGACGCGAAGCGGCTGAACCAGAAAAACGATATTTGCGTGAGCACTTCGCCCTTGCGCGGAATGCCGTTGGGCATGATCACGTCGAACGCGGAAATGCGGTCGCTGGCCACGAGCAGCAAACGGTCCCCCAGATCAAAGATATCGCGGACCTTGCCGCTCCGTAATTTCTTGATGCCGGGCAAATCGAGTTGGAGCACTGTGTTGTTTGGCATGGGGCAGATATTACTTTCCAGGTTCCAAGTGCCAAGTTCCAAGTTGAGGATTCATTGACCTGGTTGCGGCGGCTGCGTATAACGGCTGCCGGCTTGCGCCCATCATGAATCCCGCCATCGAAACCATTGGATTGACCCGGACTTTCGGCGCCTTCTGCGCGGTGAACGAGGTCAGCCTGCGCGTCGAGCGCGGCACGTTTTACGGTTTTCTCGGACCGAACGGCGCCGGCAAGTCCACCACCATCAAAATGCTCACCGGCCTGCTGGCGCCCACCGCCGGCACGATGCGAATCCTGGGCGAAGACGTGAGCCAGCCGGAGCGGGCGCTCGAGGTCAAGCGGCACGTCGGCGTGGTGCCGGAGAACCTCGGCCTGTTCGAGAACCTCACCGCGCGCGAATACCTCACGTTCATCGGCCGCATGTATCTGCTGCCGCCGGCCACGGTGCGGGAGCGGACGAACGAATTGCTGGTCATGATGGCCCTCGACCATGAGGAGAAGAAACTCACGCTGGAATTCTCGCATGGCATGAGGAAAAAACTCGCGCTCGCGGCCGCGCTCCTGCCGAATCCCGAACTGCTGTTTCTCGACGAACCGTTCGAGGGCGTGGACGCCGTGGCTTCCCGCGTGCTGCGCGACACGTTGAAACGCTGCGTTGAACGCGGCGCCACGGTGTTTCTGACGTCGCACGTGCTGGAAATCGTGGAGAAACTTTGCACGCACGTCGGCATCATTGCGCAGGGGAAACTGGTGCATCAGGATTCAATGGCGGAGTTGCGCGGGACCGGCTCGCTCGAAGAACGGTTTTTGCAGGTGGTCGGGGCGGAACACCTGGAACAGCAAAAACTGAGCTGGCTGGAGGGTGCGGGATGAACTGGGAGCAATTCCGGGTTATTCTGTGGCTGCGCTGGCGGTTGACGCGAAACCAGCTCGCCCGCCGCGGCCAGATCAACGCCGCCTTGTCCATTTTCCTGGTCGCCCTGATGCTGCTGGCGTCGGTCGGTTTTGGAGTCGGCGGCGTTGCGCTGGGCGCATTTGCCGCCGCCAAAGCGCCGGCGCAAGCGCTGCTGCTCATCTGGGATGGAGTGATCTTCTTCTTCCTGATTTTCTGGGCCGGCGGACTGATGGTCGAAATCCAACGTTCCGAAAGCATTGATCTGACGAAACTGCTGCACCTGCCGGTGACGTTGCAGCAAGTGTTCGTCTTTAATTACCTGGCGTCGCACTTCACCCC
Source organism: uncultured Verrucomicrobiota bacterium (assembly GCA_964520205.1). GTDB lineage: Bacteria > Verrucomicrobiota > Verrucomicrobiia > Limisphaerales > BOG-1460 > CAZFOA01. Next base: position 14,109 of record CAZFOA010000008.1, read on the forward strand.
GAGCATTGTGGTGCTGTTGCCGGGCATGCTGGGATTGGCCGCCGGGCTGGTGCTGGGCGCCGGACCGGCGATGGCATTGATGTTTCCGCTCGTGCTGGGGTTCATTTTCATGGTCACGGCATGGACGTATTGCCTGCGCGGCTGGCTGGCGGCGCTGATGGTGAACAAACGACGGCGTCGCGCAATCATCGTCTGGATGACCATCGGAATTGTCCTCCTGGGGCAGCTTCCCAACCTCGTCGTCAATTCGCCGCTGTTCCGTCAAAGATTCCTGCATCGCCCGCAGTCGCGCCAGCAATCCGCCGGCACAAAGTCCGCAACGCCGCGCGACAGCATCGGCCTGCCGGACCTGCTGGTGCTGGCGCATTCGGTGGCGCCGCCAGGCTGGGTCGGTTACGGCGCGTTGCAGTTGAAAGAAGGCGCCGTCTGGCCGGCTCTGGCTCTGGCGGCCGAAGGTTTTCTGATCGGCACGCTGGGTTTGATGCAGGCCTACCGGATGACCCTGCGCTTTTATCAAGGGGCGGAAAAGCGGACGGCTGCCGCTCCCGTTGGTCAACTCGAGAAGAAACCCAATGGACCCTTGCTGGTCGAGCGGCGACTGCCCTGGCTGCCGGACGACACCGCCGCGCTCGCGCTGGCGACGTTCCGTTCGCTGACGCGCGCGCCGGAGCTGAAGATGGCCCTGATCGCACCGGTAATCCTGGGCATCGTCCTCTCCTCCATGTGGTTTACCCGATCCCAACACCCGCCGGTCGAAGCGCTGCACGCCTTCCTGGCAACGGCGGCGGTAATGTTCGCCTCGTTTGCACTCGCGCCGACCATGGCGAATGTTTTCGGGCTCGACCGCAACGGCTTTCGGGCGTTGGTGCTGTTGCCGACGCGGCGGCATCACGTGCTGTTCGCCAAAAACCTGGCGTTTTTCCCCTTTGTCGGCGGCACCAGCCTGGTGCTGATCCTGCTGGCCAAAGTTCTGGTGCAGATGTCCTGGCTGACCGTTCTGGTCGGGCTGCTGCAATTGCCAACGGCGTTTCTGCTGTTCAGCCTGCTGCACAACATGCTCTCGATCCTGGCTCCCTACCGCCTGGCGCAGGGCACATTGAAGGCGAAACAGCCCCGGGCAATTGTGTTCGTGGCGACGTTTGGCGCGCTGCTGCTCACGCCGGTCGTGTTGTTCCCGCTGCTGATTCCGCCCGTTCTTCAATTGCTTTTTCTTAAGCTCGGCTGGCTGCCGTGGCTGCCGGTGAACCTGCTGGCGGCGGCGATGATTCTGGCGGCCGCGGCGGGGCTGTATCGCGCCGTGCTGCCCCTGCAAGGACGGTTGCTGCAGCGCCGCGAGCAAACCATCCTCAGCGAGGTCACGGAAGAGGTCGAATAGGCGCCCCCCACCGCCGCTTGTCCTCTCGACAGGCGCAACCATCCCTGATTAGCTTGCCCCCGTGAATTTTCTCGTCACCGGCGGCGCGGGGTTTATCGGCTCGAATTTGAGCGAGCAATTGCTCCAGTCCGGCCATGCCGTCTGGGCCTTCGACGACCTCAACGACTTTTACGACCCGCGGTTCAAGCGGCGCAATCTCCAGGAACTGGAATCGTCCGGCAAAGCCTTCCAGTTCGTCCACGGCGACATCACGGACCGCGCCGCACTGGATCAATTGTTTGGCAGCGTGAAGTTCCACCAGATCATTCATCTGGCGGCGCGGGCCGGGGTGCGGCCCAGTCTCCAGGAACCGGCGCTGTACCAGCGCGTCAACGTGGAAGGCACGGTCAACGTCCTGGAAGCCGCGCGCCGCGCCGGCGTCAAAAAAATCACCATCGCCTCATCCTCCTCGGTTTATGGAACGAATTCGAAAGTGCCGTTTTCCGAGTGCGATCCGATTTTTTCGGCGATTTCGCCCTACGCGGCGAGCAAACTTGCCTGCGAAGCGCTCGGCCACGTTTACCACCACATTTACGGCATGGACGTCGTGATGCTGCGGTTCTTCACGGTTTACGGCCGGCGCCAGCGGCCCGACCTGGCGATTTACAAGTTTGCGCGGCTCATCACCGACGGGAAACCGCTGCCGGTGTTTGGCGATGCCGACAAGTCGGGGCGCGATTACACGTTCATCGACGACATCATTGACGGGATAATGGCTTGCACCCGGCAGGAATTGGGTTATGAAATCTTCAACCTGGGCGAGTCGCAGATGGTAAAATTGAGTTATCTGATTCAGTTGCTCGAAGACGCGCTCGGCAAAAAGGCCGTGATTGACCGCCAGCCGATGCAGCCCGGTGACGTCCCGGTGACGTTTGCCGATATCGCCAAAGCGCGCGCCCGGCTCGGCTACAATCCCCGGGTCAAAATCGAGGAGGGAATTTCCAGGTTCGTCGATTGGTTCAAGAAAAACTCCGCTTAACATTTTATGCCAACCGATCTCAAGTTCACCCGGCCGACTTTCGTGGAGGCGTTGACGGCGTGGGAAGCCGTCCTGGATCAACGCCGTCTGCCGATCGATCTCCTCTGGATCTTTGACGAAAACCTTTGCTTTGAAAAAGACCCGGCCGGCCCGGGCGGCTTCAAGCTCGGATTTCAAACCCGGTTTGCCCCGCTGCCCCCGCAGGCGGAGCAGATCGCCTACGAGCATTTCAGCGAGTTTGAAGCCCGCATCGTGTTTTATCGGATCGGCACGTTCCGCGGAAAATCCATCTGCCTGGTGCTCTGCGATCCCTGGTTCGAAGCCAAAGGGGAAGCCGACGGTTTCGTCCGGCGGGATGACTGGCTGATTTCCTTCCGGCCGGGCGGTCCGGAAGAAATCGAGGAAATCGACGACGAGCAGAGGTATCAGCGGCGGATTCTGCGCGACCGGCCGCTGCACGATTTGGATTTCTGCATGACGCTGCGGTCGGTGCACGAAACCCTCGCTCACGGGCGCGTGCTCACGAGTTACGAGCATTACGCGTTGAAGTTTCTGGACGCGTGGCGGCGCCTGCTGACGCCTTCGGAATAAGCCCGCAGCCGGAAATCGGACCTCCGGCCTCCGCTCCCGGGCAATGGGCCGGTTTGGTGGGGCGAGCGTCCTCGCGAGCCGGCTTCGGTGCGCCGAATTGGAGTGGAGGCGGCTCGCCCCACCGAAGAAGCAAACTGACCCACTACCCGCTTCCGCTTGCTCCGGCCGGCGTGCCTTGGCACACTGAGCCGGCATGCGCGAAAAGTGGCGGGTTTGGTCAGAAGCGATCGAAACGTTCTTTGTGGAAGTGGTCCTTGAAGAGCGGCGCGGCACCGGCCCGGCGCTCGTGCGCGCGCTTCTGTACGGCCTGTCCAAAGTCTGGCTCCTGTTGGCGGTGAAAGCGCGCCGCTTCCTCTACAACGTCCGCATCCTTCGCGATTCCACCCTCGGCGTCCAGGTCATCGCCATCGGAAACCTCACCGTGGGCGGCACCGGCAAGACCCCCGTCGTTGAAAAATTCGCCCGCGAACTCCGCGACCAGGGCCGCAACGTGGCCATCCTCTCCCGGGGCTACCGCTCCAAACCGCTGCCCTTCCACGAATGGCTGCTGAACAAAATCCTGTTCCGCGAAGACACCACTCCGCCGCGCGTGGTCTCGGACGGCAAATCGTTGCTGCTCGATTCGGAGACGGCCGGCGACGAACCCTACATGCTGGCCTCCAACCTCAAGGACGTGGTGGTGCTGGTGGACAAGGACCGCGTGAAGAGCGGCCGTTACGCCATCGAAAAATTTGGTTGCGATACGCTGTTGCTGGACGACGGATTCCAGTATTGGAGACTGCGCGGCCGGCGGCAGGACATCGTACTGATCGACCGGCAGCAGCCTTTTGGCAACGAACGCCTGCTCCCGCGGGGAACGCTGCGCGAGCCGCCGTCGCACCTGGCCCGCGCCAGCACGATTTTCATCACCAAAAGCAACGGCGAATCCGAGGAATTGCGCCGCCGCATCACGGAACTCAACTCCACCGCCAGCATCATCGAGTGTGTCCATCACCCGCTCTATCTCGAAGACGTTTTCACCGCCCAACGCCTGGGCCTGGATTTTCTCAAGGGACGCAAGGTCGCTTCGTTGAGCGGCATCGCCCAGCCGGAAAGTTTCGAGCAAAGCCTCGTGAATCTCGGCGCGGAACTCGTTTATGCAAAACGCTTTGCCGATCACCACCGTTTCACCCAGCAGGAGATCCTCAACACGATTAATCGCGGCAAGAAACGCCAGGCTGAAACCATCGTCACCACCCAGAAGGACGCCGTCCGCTTCCCCAAACTTGACCGCCGCGACCTGCCGATTTACTTCATGCGCGTCGAAATCAAAATCGTGAGCGGCGCGGCTGACTTTCAGGATTGCGTCCGCCGCATCTGCTTCCGCTGATTGCATGGACCGATTCCTTTACTTCGCCGCCCGGGCTCTGATCGCCTTCGTGCAGACGCTGCCGCTGGGGTGGGTGGCGCGGTTGGGACGGGGATGCGGTGCGGTGGCTTACCGGCTGGACGCGCGGCATCGCCGCGTGGCCCTGCAAAATCTGACCCGGTGCTTCGGCCGTGAAAAATCGCCGCCCGAAATCCGCGCGCTCGCGAAGGAGAATTACCGCCGCATCGGAGAAAACTTTGCCTGCTCCGCCAAAACCGCCGGCATGACCTTGGAGCAATTGCGGCCGTTCGTTGAGTTTGTGGGCGACCGCAATATCCTCTCCCCGCCGCCCGGCCGGAAACCACCCAGTGTCGTGGTGGCCATCGGACATTTCGGAAATTTCGAGCTTTATGCGCGCTTCGGCCAGTTCTGTCCCGCCTATCAGTGCGCCACCACCTACCGCGGCCTGCCCCAACCTTCACTCAATCGACTGCTGCAATCCCTGCGCGAACGCTCAGGTTGTCTCTTCTTCGATCGCCGCACCGATGCCGCGGCGCTGAAGTCCGCCATGAACCAGCCGGGCATGCTGCTCGGCTTGCTGTCGGACCAAAGTGCCAGCAGAAACAGCCCGCATATCCCCTTTTTCGGACACATCTGCACCACTTCCATCGCTCCGGCGGTCCTCGCGCTGCGTTACCACTGCGCGTTGCACACCGGCATTTGCTACCGCGTCGCCCTCGGACGCTGGCGGATCGAAGCCGGCCCGGAAATTCCAACGCATGAAAACGGGCGCTCGCGATCACCGGAAGACATCATGCTCGACGTCAACCGCGCCTTTGAAGCCGCCGTGCGCCGCGACCCGGCAAATTGGTTTTGGGTGCATAACCGGTGGAAACCAGACGACGCGAATGTCCGGCGCCGAAGACCAAAGGTCGAACCCAGGGAATCCCCATCCATCGTGTGAATTCCCAATCCGCAACTCCAGCCGCTCCCGGCAACCCGGCCAGCGCCGGCAGCCCCGGCCCCCGGTCCGTCCGCCGCATTCTCGTGCGCGGCGTCAACTGGCTCGGCGACGCCGTCATGACCACCCCGGCGCTGCTGCGGTTGCGTGAGCATTTTCTGGAGGCGCACATCACCCTGCTCACACCGGCAAAGCTCAAAGACCTGTGGTCGCACCATCGCGCGATCAATGAAATCATCGCGTTCGGACCGGACGACACCCTCTGGGAAATAGCCCGCAAGATCCGGGTTCATTCCCATTCGTTCGGGCAGGGCAAAGAAGACCCGGCGGAACTTGGGACGGGTGCGTTGGCAGCCGACTCGCCGTCGATCGGCAGCGTTCGGGGACAGGTTTTGAGTCACGCCGGTTCTTCCTTTGACCTGGCTCTGGTCCTTCCCAACTCGCCCCGTTCCGCCCTGGAAGTCTGGCTGGCGGGAATTCCGCGACGCGTGGGCTTCGCGCGACCCTGGCGGAATTGGTTTCTCACCCAGGCGGTGCCCGCCCGCCCCGGCCACACCCGGATGCGGAAACGTTCCGTCGCTGAGATCAAACGGCTGATCGACTCCCGCAATGAACCGCCTCAACCTCCAGCCTTTACTCCTCAGGTTCCTTCAGCTCACCAGCTTTACGACTACCTTCATCTCGTCGCGGCGCTCGGAGCGAATCCGGAACCCCTGCCGCCGCATCTGACCGTCACGCCGGAGGACATCGACAAAGCCGTCCGAAAATTCAACCTGACGGGGGCGGCGCCAAGCGACCGTCTCCTCCTGGCGGTGAGTCCCGGTGCGGAATATGGCCCTGCCAAACGCTGGCCCGTCGAACGATTCATTGCCGCCACCCGGGAAATTCACAAACGCACCAAGTGCTTCTGGTTGATCCTCGGCAGCACCGGGGACGTCGAGGTCGCGGGCCGGATTGAATTTGGGCTGCGAACGCTGGACTCCGAACTCCGAAACCTGGCCGGACAAACTTCGCTCCGTGAACTTTGCGCGTTGCTCAAATGCTGCCGCGTGTTGTTGACAAACGACACCGGCCCCATGCACCTCGCCGCCGCGCTCGGCACGCCGGTCGTGGTCCCCTTCGGCAGCACCTCGCCCGAACTCACCGGCCCCGGTTTGCCGGGCGACCCACGACCGCGTCTGCTTAAATCCGAGGCGCTGTGTTCGCCTTGTTTCCGGCGTGAATGCCCGATCGATTTCCGGTGCATGAACGGCATTGGCGTCGATCGGGTGGTGGACGCCGTCGTCGGCGCGTTAAAACGATAGGTCGCCAAACCGCTGTGACCCGGGAAATACCGTGCGTCGCCACGCTCCCACGCTCCCACGCTCCCACGC
>CAZFOA010000008.1:20874-31949 GCA_964520205.1 uncultured Verrucomicrobiota bacterium
CCACGCTCCCACGCTCCCACGCTCCCACGCCCCGACGCCCCCTTGCCGCTCTTGCCTTTCGCGCCTGCCTGCGGAATACTGCAACCGTGCAGCCGACCGTCACCCAACTCACCGACCGCCTCGTGGCTTCCTATGCCCGGACGGGTGGCATCAATCATCTCGACGGCAAAAACCTGCCATCCAAGCAGGCGATCGCCGGGATCACGGTGAATCTGCTGCGCCTGCTGTTTCCCGGATTTTACGACGAAAAATTGATCCACTCTTCCGAGATCAAAGTTGAAACCGCCGCGTTGCTCGACACCGTGCTCGGCAGCCTGGAAGACGAAATCCACAAGAGTCTCGAATACCATCCGCCCGCCGAAATTCCGAGGAAGGATTTGCGCAAGGTGGCCCATACGCACACGCTCGAATTCCTGGACTGCCTGCCGCGGATTCGCGACTTGCTCCAGACCGACACTGAAGCCGCCTACAACGGCGACCCGGCGGCGCTCAGTAAAGAGGAAGTCATCGTCGCCTATCCGTTCATCGAAGCCATCGCCGTCCAACGGCTCGCGCATGAGCTCTACCTCGACAACATTCCCCTCATTCCGCGCATCATGACCGAGTGGGCGCACGCCCGCACCGGCATGGATCTCCACCCCGGCGCTCAGATCGGCTCCCACTTCTTCGTGGACCATTGCACGGGAACGGTCGTGGGCGAGACCAGCATCATCGGCAACCACGTCAAAATGTACCAGGGCGTCGGGTTGGTGGCAAAATCACTCGCCGCGGGACAGGCCTTGCGCGGCCAGAAACGGCATCCCTCGATTGAAGACCGGGTGACGATTTACGCCGGAGCGACAATCATGGGTGGCGACACCGTTGTGGGTGAAGGCAGCACCATCGGCGCGAATGTGTTTCTGACCACGAGCGTTCCGGCCCGCTCACTCGTCGTGCAGGAAGACGCAAACGTAAAGGTGTTGACGAAGAAATCCCGCACCAACAGCCCGTTGGAGTTTCAGATCTAACGCGTCCGGCTGCGGCGCCAGGATTTTCGCCCTGGAATTCATCCCACCCATCACCCGGCGGGGTATTCAACAGTTCACGGAGAGCCTGGCCCCCCCAGACATCATTTTATGAAAAGACTTCTACTCCGCGCCGCCGCCCATCACGAGCACCTTCTTCTCCCCGGACGCAGACTCCAACGTGACCGACTGTTGTTCGATGGCGACAACCTTGAAGTCAGCGATTGGATCGCCCACCCTGACGAACTGGCCATTGATCGTCGCGCTGGCGCCCGGATTACTGTAAATAATGCTTTGCAGCTTCAGGCCGCCGGGCGGAGGGGTGGCGGGGCTGGGGCTGGTGGAAGCGGATGGGGCCGCGAACCTCGTCGCCATCCGCCATTTGCGATACTCGGCCGACTTTGAGAAGAAGGCCAGTCTCTTTGAAACGTCAACGCCCCGCGCCAGGCGCTCCTTTGAATATCCCCCTTTGGATTGCATTTCGTTCAGGAGCGCGACGCACGCGTCATATTGTTGCACCTCAGCCAGAAAGGCGAGGGCCAGGAAACCCGCTTCGATCAGGGACGGATCGCGCTCGAATGCCCGGAGAGCCGAGTTTTTCGCATTGGTGGGATCCCGCATCAGCGTAAACAGCAAGGCGCGCTGGTAATCGAGATAGGGATCGCCTCCGATCACCTGGTCCAGCCGGTCGACGCATTTCAGAGCCTCGGGGTATTGTTTCTCGAGCACAAATGCGTCGATGGAAATCAAATCGATGGACGGGTCGTGCGGATAAGTGCGCCGCCAGAGCTCCAGTGCGGCCAGGTAATCTTTCTGGTCAATCGCTTGAGCCGCCCGGAACCGTTGCACGAGGATGAATTTCTCCCGCTGCAACGAGTCCGGAAGCTGGGCGCACAGGTCCAGGACTTCCCGGTATTTGCCTTGCGCGTTCAACTTGGGCAACTGCCCCCATTGCGCCGAATGAGTGATCAAATCGGGTGTGTCGCTGAAAATCCGTTCGAGCAGTGATTTATTTTTCTCCAGCAAAATCGGGATGAGCACGCGCTTGCCGGTGTCGGACATTTTTTCGCCGCTGGTGTAAATGAACGCATCCACGATTTTCGGCTGGCCTCGGGCCGATTTCCCAAAGATCAATTCGTGGTAGTTGAAAGCCGAGCCGATTTGAACCCGCATCAGCGCGCGCGGTTCGCCGGCATCGGTTTTGACGCGCAGCAGCTTCATCGTTCTGAATTGGCCGGCTTGCTGGCGCACGCCTTCGCGCAGTCCTTTCAACAGATTGTAACGGACCTCCTGAAGATCTTCCTGGCCCGAGTTCCCGTCGGGCCACATCCGGTCGAGCAATGCATTCCAGTCAAACGCATTGATGTAAAAGTCGATGTCTTTCGCGGCCACGTGGCTTTCAAGCTGCCGCGCAACTTGCTCGCACTCGCTGGCCGTGGGCGAAGCGGGGGTCGATCCGGCCGGAATCGCGGCGAGCAGGGCGGCACACATAACCAGTATCTTCGCCGGACGCGGTCCGCTCATGTCTCTTGATTTCATAAGTTCATCCATTGTTCAGAATTGCCTCCCGAGAAGCAGCTTATGAGCCAGCTTTCGGGTGATTGCGCCCAGACTCAACCCTTTGCAAAGTGAATTGCTCCACAGCCTCTTGAGTCAGCGCCCCGTCGAGTCTGCTGCAAACGACTTGTCGTCCATTTGGCGCAAACTGTTCCGGATGTGACTCGAAAATTCAAAGTGCCAGCCGCTGCACCCTGGGAAGCCTCCACGGTCTGTCTACCGCGCAGGCGTCCTCGCCTGCGAATTCACCGGGCGTCCGGCCGCGTGTTCGTCCTGGCGGCGAGACGCCGCCGGAACCCGCAGGCATGAAAGACGAAGGAATCAAAATTCCGTCAGCTTTTCCAATTCCCGCACACGCGCGTCAATCTGCCGGCGCTTGATCCGATCGGTCTGCGTCAATCCAAACCCCTCGCAACAGAATGACGCCACCACGCTCCCGCAAACCAGCGCGCGCCGGAGATTGGCGTCGATCGAACCGCTTGCGGTTGCCAAATAACCCATCATGCCGCCCACGAACGAATCGCCGGCGCCGGTCGGGTCCACCACCTTGGACAGCGGATACGCCGGGCAGATGAAGAGGCCGCGCGGCCCTGACAGAATGGAGCCATGCGAGCCCTTCTTGATGATGACGTACCGGGGTCCGAGCCTGTGAATCTTCTTGAGGGCGGCGAACGCGTTGTCTTCCTTCGTCAGTTGATGCGCCTCGCTGTCGTTCAACACGAAACCATCGATCCGCCGCAGCAGTTTCAAAAGATCTTTCAGGGCGATGTTCAGCCACAAATCCATCGTGTCAGCCACGACGAATTTTGGGCGCCGCATCTGGTTCAGGACGTGATGTTGCAGACCGGGCGCGATGTTCGCCAGCAGCACGAACGGCGAGTCCCGGTGGGATTCCGGCAGCGCGGGCGTGAATGTTTCGAACACGCCGAGCTCGGTCAGCAATGTCCGGCGGTGGTTCATGTTCGCCTCATATTCGCCGGACCAATGGAATGTTTTGCCCGGCAGCATCTGCAATCCCTCGAGATCAATTTTGTGCCGGCGATAAAGCTGGAGGTATTTCCCGGGGAAATCATCGCCCACCACACCGACGAGTTTCACCGGGCTGAAAAAACTGGCGGCCACCGCGGCGTGGCTGGCCGAACCGCCGAGCAAACGCGGGTTTTCCGCCTTCGGAGTCTTGATGGAATCCAGCGCGGTCGAGCCGACAATTAAAACGCTCATGCAAATTTCCGGTTACGATTTGAGAATCGTGAGTTTCGGGCTACGAGTCAAATCGGCGCGGAAGGTAGGCGATTGCCCAAGCCCGGGCAAGTCCGCAGGTGGAATATGCCGCATACCTCTTGAACAACAGTCCAGCGTGGCGCACATTGGACCTCAATGAACCCGTGCGAATTAATTTCAATCGAACGGTTCCTCCTGTTGGTTTCAACAATAAACCTATGAATATCCAGCCGCGCCGCGCCTTCATCAAAACAACCGTATCCGCGGCTTTGGCCGCGCCATTCATCAGCACTGCCGTGACTCGCGCGCTGGCGGCGGCAGCCGAAAAAAAGATCGGCTTCGCCCTATGCGGCCTCGGCAGCCTGAGCACGCATCAAATCGCGCCTGCGCTGCAGAAGACCCGGAACTGCCGCCTGGCCGGCATCATCACCGGCACGCCGGCCAAGGCGGAACAGTGGAAGGCGCAGTACAACATTCCCGACCGCAACATTTATAACTACGACACCATGGACAAGCTGGCCGACAATCCGGACATCGACGCCGTCTATGTGGTCACGCCCAACGCGCTGCACGCGGAACACACGATCAAGGCCGCCCGGGCCGGCAAGCACGTGTTGACCGAGAAGCCGATGGAGGTCTCGGCGGACAAATGCCAGCAGATGATCGACGCGTGCAAAGCCGCCAACCGGTTGCTGGCCGTCGCTTACCGCTGCCGGTTTGATGTGCACAATATCGAGTGCATCCGGCTCGCGCGGGAAAAGGTCTTCGGCGATTTGCGCATCATCCAGGCCGATTTTCAGATCCATCTCGACCAGCCGCCGACCGCCTGGCGGTTTCACAAGGCCCTGTCCGGGGGCGGCGCACTCATGGACGTCGGCATCTACGCGCTGCAGGCCACCCGCTTCATCACCGGCGAAGAGCCGGTCGCCGTTTCCGGAATGGAAACCAAAACCGACCCGGTGAAATTCAGCGAGGTGGATGAAACGATCGTGTGGCAGGAGAAGTTCCCCAGCGGCGTGGTGGCCTACTGCAGCACGAGTTACAATGCCGGCCTGCTCGGCCGTTACACGGCCATCGCGGACAAGGGCTGGTTCGAGTTGAACCCGGGATTTTATTACGATGGCAACCATGGGCGGCGGAGCGACGGCAAGGAGATCCGCCTGCCGGAGATCGATCAATTCGCGGCCGAGATGGACGACTTTGCGCAGTGCATCCTGGGCGGCAAGACCTCCCGGGTGCCCGGGGAAGAGGGCTTGCGCGACATCAAGATCATGAAGGCGATTTACGAATCGATCCGGACAGGTCAAACGGTGAAATTGGGTTAACCGCGCGTCAGGCCTCACCGCGGTTCTCCATGAAGCGAACATTCAACGTTCAACGTTCAACTTCGAACATGAGGAATGAAGAGGCTGGAGCCTTGGGATCTCGGGCATTTAGCCGGGATTTCAATGCTCTTTACATGCCGCTGGCCGGCGCGTAAAAGACGGGGGTGCATGGTGACAGGTTGTTCTGGATGTTGATCGGGGTGGCTGCGGTGATTCTGCTGCTGGCCATCGTGCCCCGACTTTTTCCCCATGCGCGCCTTCGCCGCCGATTGAAGAAAACCCACAGCCGCATCATTACCAAATCCCAGCATCCCTCGGTGAAATTCAGCGTCAAGCCGCCCAAGGAATAAGCAACACGCCGCCCTTAGCCGGAACGATTCAGTCAATCTGGGGAGCGCACCCGCCTCGGGTGCAGTGGTGGGCACCCCGCCCATCACATAGGGCCTCGGTACCAGGCACACCATTGGGTTCGTGCCAACCGCTCGAACCGGCCGGCGAGGGCGCCAGCCGGAACACGCGAGGCGCGTGTGCTCCCCAAAATCATCTGAATCGTTCAGGTTTGGTCCGGGTTATTTCCCTTCAATTCCTTTCAAGTAGGCCAGAATGAGTTCAGGCAAATCTTTGCTGTATCCCCCTTCCAGCAGACTGAAGACGGGGATGCCGAGGTTGCGAATGCACTGGCCCAGCCAGTGGAAATCTTCCGCCTCCAGACAGCCCTCCGCCAGCGGGTCGCGCACATAAGCGTCAAATCCGGCGGATACCGCCACAAGCCCGGGTTTGAACCGTTTCAACCCCTCCAGAGCACTGGCCAGTGCCCGGCGGTACTCCTCGCGCGACGAGTGGGGCGGCACGGGAAAATTAAAACAATTGTTGCCGACGTCAGTGGCGCCGGTGCCGGGAAAACACGGATGCTGATGGACGGAAAAGAAAGCCGCGCCTTCACGATTCAAAAGGATGTCTTCGGTGCCATTGCCGTGGTGGACATCGAAATCGAAAACTGCGACCCGGCTGGTTCCCGTGGCCAGGGCTTCCAGCGCCGCGATGGCAATGTTGTTTAAATAGCAGAAGCCCATCACCGTATCGCGCGTGGCATGATGGCCGGGCGGGCGCATCAGGCTGAACACCGGTTCACCGGCGCGCGCGCATTTCAGCGCTTCCAGCGCCGCGCCCGCGGAAGCGCGCGCATACTCCGCAATCCCCGGAAAATACGGCGTATCGTCATCGAAATCTTCAGGCACATTTAATCGGGCGAGAAGCTGTGGTGAATGGGCGCGCAGGAGCGCCGGGTCATCGGCCGGGCCCGGTTGGGCCCAGAGAATGGGCAGCTCGCTCTGCGTACGCAGTTTGTCCCGGGAACGCTCGATGCGGGCCGGACGTTCCGGATGGCCCGGACGCGAGTATCCAGTGCAGCGTTCGTCCGTGATGATCTTCATTATCGACACCGAACGATGCCAAAGAGTTTTGGAGCACAACAGAAGAAAGTCTGGAACGCAGAACCGGAGGTTCTAAAACGGAATTGCCGGTGAACGACCAGGCCCGTTACTCTCTGCCGGGTTCGAAAACCCAAAAACCGCAAAGCGATGACACGATCCGACTTGAATTGCCTCCTGTGAATATCACGACCCAAGTCACCGTTCGAGCTGCGACTGACTCCGACCTCGTCGCGATCAACGACATTTACAACCATTACGTGCTCCATTCGACTTGCACGTATCAGGAAGAACCAGAACCGATCGAAGGCCGGCGTCAATGGTTCCGCCTTCACGGCGTTCCCCATCCGGTGATCGTCGCCGAGTTGGACGGGCGGGTGATCGGCTGGGGATCGCTTTCGGGCTATCACGCGCGCTCGGCTTACCGGCGAACGGTTGAGAACTCGGTCTATGTCCACCACGAACATCATCGGCGCGGCGTCGGATCGCTGCTCCTTCAGGATCTCATTGACCGCGCCAGGGTTTTGGGCCACAAAGCGATCATCGCCGGCATTGATGCCGACCAGGCCGCGAGCGTCGCGCTGCATGCCCGGTTCAAGTTTGAAAAAGTCGGCCACCTCAAGCAAGTCGGCTTCAAGTTCGGCCGTTGGCTCGATGTGATCTACATGGAGCTGTTGCCGTAGCCCGCGACATCGGGCTTGAAACCATCACCGGCCTGGCGAATCTTTCCCGTGATGACAAATTCTCTGGCGACACGAATCGCGGCGCTGACAGGTTGTCTGGCCGTGGCGCTGGGCGCGTTTGGAGCGCACGGGCTTAAAGATGTTCTGGCTCAAAACCAAACCGCGATGATTTGGGAAAAGGCCGTGTTCTATCATTTCATTCACACGGTGATGCTGTTCGTTCTGGCCGCTCGAAGTCCGTTGCCCAAGGGACCGTGGTTCAGCTTTCTGATCGGCATTCTGATCTTCTCCGGTTCGCTTTACCTGCTGGCGCTTACGAACGCTCGTTGGCTGGGCGCGATCACTCCGTTCGGCGGGATCAGTTTCATCGTCGGTTGGCTGTGGTTGTTCTTCAAGGCCGGAGAAATGCCGGGGCGTTGAGCGGCGCCGATGGACAATTCGCGTTTGCCACGGCCGAGCGCATCGGCTATACGATACCCATGAGGGATTTCCGGCAGAACACGCGCTGTCACGCGAGCCCCCGCCGAGTTTACCGACCTCAATCCTCAGCCCGGGCTGGCTTCTCGCTGATCGAGTTGCTCGTGGTGTGTGCTTTGCTGATCGTGCTGACGACGATGATGTGGGGTTTCGCCTCGCCCGGCAATCAACGCCGGCAGAAGGTTGCGTGCCAGCAGAACCTGCAGAAGATTTATGTGGCCATGCAAATCTATGCCACTGATTCTGGCGGGAAGTTCCCCGTGACGGCCGGCGCACGCGCCTCGGAAGAAGCGCTCGATCTGCTGGTGCCCCGGTACTCGGCCGACACGGCGATTTTCATCTGTCCGGGCAGCAAGGACTCGCCTTTGCCCGCCGGCGAATCCATTCTCAAACGAAAGATCAGCTATGCCTATTACCTGGGACAGCGTCTCACGGCATCACGCGAGGTTTTGATGTCCGACCGGCAGATTGACACGCAGCCGAAGCAAGCCGGTCAATGGGTGTTTTCCGACACCGGCAAGCCGCCGGGGAATAATCATTACAAGTATGGCGGCAATTTCCTTTTCTCCGACGGTTCTGCGGAATCCAGCCCGGCGCGCCTCTCATTTTCGCTGGTGGTGACTCAAGGCGTGGTGTTGTTGAACCCGAAACCCTGACCGCTCCATGAAAATTCAATGCTCGTGCGGCGCGAAATATGCCTTCGACATCACGCCGGAGATGGGGCAAACACCAATCCGGTTTGTTTGCCAGACTTGCGGATTGGATTCGTCCGAGTACGTCAACGCGTTGATCCGGCAGCAATTGACCTCGACGACGACGGTCGAGGCCCCGTCGGCCGCGGCGACCGCCGTTGACACCCCTTCAACGGGAACCTCGCGATTGAGAATCGAGGTGAGTCGAGCCGCGAAACCGGCGGAGGAGGAAGAGGCCGGCACCCTTCCACTCTGCGCGAAGCATCCTGGTCAGGTGACGACACACCATTGTGTGGTTTGCCGGAAACCAATCTGCCCGAAGTGCATGGAGTTCTTCGGATATGTCTGTTCGCCATTGTGCAGCGCCAAAGCCGAAGCGCAGGGGATCGAGGTTCCAGAGTACGCGGGAAAGAAATCGACGCTTGAAGCCAGGGAATGGCGGAAGGCGGGCCTGGTGGGCGGGGTGATTGCGGCGGTCGTGGCCGGGTTGCTCGGGTTGTGGTTCTGGTATGCCTGGATTGGTTCGGTTCCCAGGCCGATGTTCTCGGTTCGATTTGCCGAACCGGCTTACGCCGGGCAATCGATGGTTTGTGGGAGCGGCCAAATTGTTTTTCTGCACGGGGGCACCCTGGCCCGTTACGACATGAGAACGAAAGCGGAAATCTGGTCCCGCAAATTGATTGATAAGAAACAGATCGCCGCCGTGGTCGCCCAGGAAACGGGTGAGACACAACCCTTGACCACCGGGCCTGACGACGAGAAATTCGCTCCCAGATCAATTCCCGAACGAAATCTGCTCGAATCCATGGAGATGAGCGCGGAAGCAGCGTTGCAACTCCAGGTCCGCGGCCAAAACATATGGGTGGCAGCTCCCGATAAACTGGTGCGTTACGATTGGGACACGGGCAAGCCGGCGCGGGAGATTCCGCTCGCGTCCGCCTTCGGCAGATGGATCTCCCAGGGAGACGACTGGCTGCTGGTGGAAGAGGGCGGACCGGGGCTTGAGTCCGTCACGCACATCGACCTGACAACTGGAACGACGCGGGTCGAACCCATTGGAGAACCGCAAAAAACAGCCGTCGCGAACGCGTCGCCGAAAAAGCCCGGTCCGGGCGGCGGGAGAATGGCCGGATTGCCCATCGGGATGCCGGGCAAGGATGCCGGGAAACCGCTCGATCCTATGAAGGTGGCGGAACAGGCGCAAAATCTGCCGTTGCCTGCGAAAATCGCCTTGCCCGCGGTATTGGCGGCAAATTTAAACCAGGAACAGGCTCTTGCGGAATTGAACGACGATCCACCGCGCCGCCCGTCCCCGACCCTGCCGGGACTGGAACTGGGACTGGCCGATCGCGTCTCATTCGTGCCAAGCCAATACGGCAGCTTTCAGTTTTCGGTGCATTTGTTGGAATCGAGGATTACCACGCGGACGGCCATGAAAGAGCCGCCGGCCAAATCTGTGTTGGATGCAAATTTGACCGTCACCAAGACTGCTCAGGTTGCGAATGAAATCCTCAACGAGATGCAACGCAGCCATGGCGCCGGCACCGTGACGGAAGACGAGAGCCGCTATCAGGTGACTGTGCGCCGGCCGGGGGCAAAAGAAGTTCCGGACTGGACGGGTGAAGTGATCGGGCCGCCCCGCCTGTTTCCCTTAAAAACAGTGACAGTGGTCTCCGCGGGGAAGATCCTCGTCGTTCTCGACAAAGCGAACAAGAAACTGTGGCAGGCCACCCTGAGTTACAACGTGACCGCCAGCGCGGGGGTGTTGGACGAGGACGTGGCACGGGGCGGTCAGGGTCCGTGTGTCGAACGCGGCAACACGCTTTACGTCTTTGACGCGGCCGTGTTGACGGCGTTTGATTTGGCGACCGGCAACGCGCGGTGGCGTCTGCCCTCCATCGGCGTGGCCGGTTTGTTCTTCGATGATCAGGAAATGATGTACGTGAACACCACCACGGCCGGTCCGGAGCGCCTCAAGTACTCGCGGCAGATTGATGTGACGCAAAAAACCGGCGGTGTTGTTCTCAAAATCGATCCCCGCACCGGCAAGTCCTTGTGGAGCACCGAATCCGCGTTTATTTCCTATGTTTCGGGGAAGTTTGTCTACACCCTGGATTCCTACCAGAAGCCTGACGGAGAGGAGGAAAATCCTTATGCCATCGGGGTGGAGACCCCGTCCCATTTGACGATCCAAAGACTGAACCCCGACAATGGCCGTTTGATGTGGGTGCATTATCAGAAACGCGCCCCTCTGGACGTGCGCTTCAACGGCAACATCATCCAGCTCGTGTTCAGGAAAGAGGTGCAGGTGTTGAAATTCTTGTCATTCTAGGAGTTACGATCCGCCGCCGCACCGTTTCACATTCAGCCCCTGGAACCCATCTCATGAATGGCGGGGCGCGTCACTCCGTGCATCCCGCAATTGGGTTCAGGCTTTGGCATCATCGGCAATCTCAGCATCCGGAGACGGTGAGCACGGGGTGACGCGCCCTGCCAACACCATTTGTGAGATGGCTCCTGGTCTTAGAGCGTTTCAAACAAAATCGTAGCCGCTCCGCAGCATTTCACGCAGGGGAGCGCGGGCTTCAGCCCGCTTCGAAATCGAATGGGGACGCGACGTTGAAGCGGCGAAAACGCCGCGCTCCGGCTACAGCTTTCTTGAAAACGCTCTAAACCAGGCACATGG